>JAHLFH010000152.1 GCA_018883885.1 Candidatus Faecalibacterium intestinavium
GCCGTCGACGCCGCCGATGATGATGCCGATGGTAGAATCCGTCATGGAATCGCTCCTTTCCGCCGGTTCGCCGTTTTCTCCCATTGTATCACCAATGGGCGGCGCTGTCGAGAGGGGGCCTGCCCTATCGCCCGCCCTCCCCGCTGCGGGCCGCCCGCTCCTCCGACAGCTCGTCGTCAAAGCCCCGCAGGGCCGCAAAGGGGCTGAAGATTTTGGCCCGGTTTTCCCGGGACATCCGGGGCCGGGACGGGGGCGGCGCAGGACGCCGGGCCGAGAGGATATCGGCGTATTGCTCCTGCACCCGCTTCCCCTCGGGGGTGTCCCGGGGCGGAAGGTTCGTCTGGTCTGCCACGGCGTCCGCCTCCCTTCTACTCGGCCTTGTGGCCGCCGATGAGGCCGTTCCGCTCCCGCATGGTGGCCCCTTCCAGATAGTTGGTCCCTTTCAGGACCGCGTTCTTCCCGTATTTCTTTTTCAGGCCCAGCATGGCCTGCTGCAAATTCTTTTCCTTTTCCAGCTTGTTTGTATCGGTGAAAAAGTCGGTCTGGAGGATTCCCCCGTCCTTCTCCACCCGGTTGGCCGTCAGGGTCACCCGCCGGACGGTGAGCCGCCGGTCGGCGATTTTGTCAAAGAGGGTCAGCGCGGCCTCCCCGATCCGGCTGCCCAGATTGGTGGGCGCGTCCAGCCGGACCGTGCCGTGGGCCCCCTTGGGGATGGTCCGGCCGTACCGGTCGGTCTGGGTCGGCCCATGGTAGCCGCCCTTCTCGCAGTTTTCCCGGTCATAGCCCAGGTCCAGGGTCAGCCCCTCGGCGGCAAGGCCCTTGTCCATCAGGTGGTAAACCAGGCTGTCCGCCATCTCCCGGACGATGATTCGGGCTTTTTCAAAGGGATAGGGGGTGGAGAGGACCTGCCCCTCGCTGAGGCTGTTGGACTCCGGCTGATAGGCGTGGATCTCCTTCATCCCGCAGGGCTCCAGCCCCCAGGCGTGGTCGATCAGGATTTCGGCGTTGACCCCGAATTCCCGGTAGAACAGCTCCTGATCCGTCAGGCTCGTCCGGGCCAGCTGGCCCATGGTGCGGATGCCGTGGCGCTCCAGCCGCCGGGCCGTCCCCGGCCCGATCTGCCAGAAATCGGTCAGGGGCTTGTGGTCCCAGAGCAGATACCGGAAGGATTCCTCGTCCAGCGCCGCAATCCGCACCCCGTCCTGGTCGGGGGCGGCGTGCTTGGCCGTGATGTCCATGGCCAGCTTGGCCAGATAGAGGTTGGGGCCGATTCCCGCCGTGGCGGTGATGCCGGTGGTGTAGAGCACTTCCCGGATCATGGTCTTGGCCAGATCGTGGGCGGTCATCTGGTAGTGGCTCAGGTAGGGGGTGGCGTCGATGAACACCTCGTCGATGGAATAGACCAGCATATCCTCGGGGGCGATGTATTTCAGATAGATGCCGTAGATCTGGCGGGACACCTTTTCATAATAGGCCATCCGGGGCGGGGCCACCAGATAACTCACCTCGAGGGAGGGGTCCTGCGCCAGCGCCAGCGCGTCGCAGGAGGGGGCCGACAGGCAGTATTTCCCCTCTTTCCGGAGGGCGGTGCGGTTCCGGATTGCCTCCCGCAGCCGCCCGGCGTTGACCTGTTCCACCCGCCGGATTACCTCGAACAGCCTCGCCCGGCCCGGGATGCCCAGGGCTTTGAGGGAGGGCGACACCGCCAGGCAGATGGTTTTTTCGGTGCGGCGCAGGTCCGCCACCACAAGGTTGGTGGTCAGGGGGTCAAGGCCCCGGGCGGCGCACTCCGCCGAGGCGTAATAGGATTTGAGGTCGATGGCCAGATAGGTGCGGCCCGTTTCCATTCAGCCCTTCCCTCCCCTGTTCAGCGCCGGACCGTCTTTTCCACAAACCAGCGCCCCAGCCGCCCGGTGAAGCGGGGGTCCACCCGCTCGAAAAACAGCAGCTTCTCCTGCCCCTGAATCAGGACGGTGAAGCAGTCCCCCGGGCCTTCGCTGCCCGCCGTCCCCGCCGGGCGGAAATCCCGCACCTTCTCGATGGGAAAGGTCCGCCCGTCGGCCCAGGTGATGGCCAGCGGCTGCATATAGCCGGTGGAATCAAACTCAGAGGTCACCTTGACATAGACCCGCTCGGTGCGGGCGCGGGGCGTTTCGGCTTTCATGCGGACCACCTTCCTGTTTTTCCTGCAAACCGCCGTTCCGGTTTCTGCCTCTATGGTAGCGCATCCGGAACGAGTTGTCAATACAATTTTGTAAAACAACAAAAAGTTTTGTTCTTTCCGAAAACGCCCCATAAAAAAAGACCGCCGGGCCTCTTGAAAAGGCGGGCGGTTTTTGGGGGGTCATTCCGGCTGTTCGGGGGCCGGGGCGTCCGCCCCGGCCAGAAGCTCGTTCAGGTCGTAATGGTATTTGGCGCGGCAGAAGTGGCAGACCACCTCGCAGGAGGGGTCCTCGTCCCGCATCTTTTCCAGCTCCTTCCGGCCCAGGCTCAGAAGCATCTCCCGGGTGCGCTCCTCGCTGCAATCGCACTGATAGCCCACCGTGCGGGTCTCGAGGATTTCCGGGCGGAAGCCGTCCATCACCTGTTCCATGATCTGCCGGGGGGTCAGCCCGGCGCGGAGCATCTCGGTCACCGGGGGGACGGCGGCGATGTTCCGTTCCAGCCGGTCGATGTCGGCGTCCGAAGCGCCGGGCAGAAGCTGCACCAGATATCCCCCCGCGCAGAGGATGGAGAGGTCCTTGTCCACCAGCACCCCCAACGCGCAGACGGTGGGGACCTGCTCGCTGTAGGCGTAGTAGCGGGTCAGGTCCTCGGCCACCTCGCCGGAAACCAGGGGCACCTGCCCCACGGTCGGCTCCTTCTGGAGGGAATTGTCCCGGATGACGGTCAGCACACCGTCGCAGCCCAGCGCCCCGCCCACGTCCAGATGGCCGTCGGCCCGGGGAGGCAGCTCCACCAGCGGATGGTCGATGCAGCCCTTGACGTTGCCGGTGCCGTCGGTGCAGGCGATGGCGACCCCCGCGGGGCCGCCGCCGCTGACCCGGAGGGTGACCTTGTCCCGGGTATCCTTGAGCATGGCCCCCATGAGGGACGCGCCGGTGAGCAGCCGCCCCAGAGCCGCCGAGCAGGTGGCGCTGGTCTTGTGCAGCTCCTCGGCACGGCGGACGATGTCGGTGGAGTCCACCCCGCAGAACACAACCGCCCCGTTTTCCGAGAGGCCGCGGATCAGTTCAGCCATTTATTCTTCCTCCTGTTGGGTGTAGTTTTTGACGGCGCAGAAGAAATACCGCTCGCTGGTCTCGGTCAGGGGGCCGAAGCTCTCCCCGTCGCAGACCGACTCGAGGGTGAAGCCGTGACGCCCGAGGGCGGCCCGAATTTCTTCCAGCGAATAGGTGTACTCATAAAAGGACTCGTGGAAGGTCTCGCCGGTCTCCTTGTAGTCGATGTCCACCGTGATTTCCACCCGGCGGGCGCCGGCGTCGTAGTGGTTGCGCCAGACGCAGCGGGCGTCCGCCTCCTCGAAGGTAAACTCGTTCTCCCCCAGCACGGTCTGGTGCTTGTAGGGGGTGTTCATATCAAAGAGGAACAGGCCCCCCTTCTCCATGAAGAAGGCCGCGTTCCGGATGGCCCCGTCGAGGTCGGCGATGTGGTTGAAGGTGTCGAAGGTGGACACCGCCCCCCGGATGGTGCCGTAGAGGTCGAGGGCGCACAGGTCCTGCCGCAGCAGCAGCAGCCCGCCCTCCAGCCCCAGCTGGCCCGCCTTGTCCCGGACGACGCAGAGCATCTCCTCCGACTGGTCAATCCCGATCATGTCGTAGCCCGCCTGGGCCAGCATGAGGGTCAGCTCGCCGGTGCCGCAGCCCAGATCCGCCAGAATCCCCTCCCGGATGCCGTGGGCGTCCAGCTGGGCTTTGATGTGGGCGTAGAGGGCGTCGTAATCGGCCTCGCCGTTGAATTCGTCGTAAAAATAGGCAAACTCGTTGTAGGCCATGGCGTCACTCCCCGTCCGCCGGGGCGGCGGCCTCGTCCAGCAGGGCCTGAAGCTCGGGGATGCCATAGCCGTTCTCGGCGCTGGTCAGGACCACCGCCTCGCAGCCGTAGGGGCGGCAGAGGGCTTCAAACTCGGCCTGCACCCCGGCCAGCTGGCTCTTTTTCAGCTTGTCGGCCTTGGTCAGGGCCGCCACAAAGGGGATGCCGTGGTAATGAAGGTATTTCAGCATCTGCAAATCGTCGGCGCTGGGGGCGTGGCGGCAGTCCAGCAGCTGGACCAGCAGGGTGCAGCGGTGCCTGGCGGCGAAATAGCTGTTGATGAGGTCGTCCCACCGCTGGCGGTCGGCGTTGGAAACCTTGGCGTAGCCGTAGCCGGGCAGGTCCACGAAATAGCAGCCGTCCACGCTGTAAAAGTTGATGGTGGCCGTCTTGCCCGGGGTGGCCGACACCCGGGCCAGGTTCTTCCGGTTGCACAGCTTGTTGATCAGACTGGACTTGCCCACGTTGGACCGGCCCGAAAAGCTGATTTCCGGGCGGTCGGCCTCGGGCAGCTGGCTCGAGATGCCGAAGCTGGCCAGGAACTCTGCCTTGTTGTAGTTCATGCGCTCTCCTTTCGTTGTTCAGCCCGCCCTCAGCAGAGGGCGTTCGCC
>JAHLFH010000153.1 GCA_018883885.1 Candidatus Faecalibacterium intestinavium
GCTGGAAGCCATCCGGACCCGGGGCACTCTGGTAGTCGCCACCGAGGGCGCCTGGTCCCCCTGGACCTTCCACGACGAATCCGACCAGCTGGTGGGCTTTGACGTGGAGGTGGCCGCGGCTCTGGCCGAAAAGCTGGGGGTCAAGGCCGAGTTCGTGGAGGGCGCATGGGACGGCCTGTTCGCCGGGCTGGATTCGGGCCGGTACGACATCGTCTGCAACGGCGTCGAGTGGACCGCCGAGCGGGCCGAGACCTACGACTTCACCGTTCCCTACGGCTACATCCACACCGCCCTGGCGGTCCGGTCGGACAACACCGACATCACCTCCTTTGAGGACCTGGCGGGCCGGACCACCGCCAACAGCATCGCCAGCACCTACATGACCCTGGCGGAGTCCTACGGGGCCGAGGTGCTGGGCATCGACACCCTGGACGAGACCATTCAGATGCTGGTGGCGGGCCGGATCGACGCCACCCTCAACGCCGACGTCTCCTTCTACGACTATCTGAACGTCCACCCCGAGGCGGACTTCAAGATTGTCGCCCTGACCGACGACGCCTCCAAGGTCTGCATCCCGGTCCGGAAGGAAGCGGACACCGCCTCCCTGCTGGCCGCCCTCAACGAGGCCATCGAGGAGCTGCGGGCCGACGGCACCCTGGCCGAGATCTCCCAGCGGTATTTCGGCGCCGACATCTCCACCGAGGGCTGAGCCGCAGCTCCCCCTCTCCCCGCAAAAAGAATGCCCTGTACAGCGCGTCTGGCCTGTACAGGGCATTCTTCGGTTTATTCGGTTTCCTCTCCGGCGGGATGGAAGGTCTCATAGATTTTCTCCGCCATCCGCGGCCCGACGCCGGGGGTCTGGCAGAGCTGTTCGACGCTGGCCTCCCGCACCGCCCCCACCGTCTTGAACTGGGTCAAAAGGGCCTTGGCCGTTTTCGGCCCGACGCCGGGCAGCTCGGTCAGGGCGGAGGAATAGCTCTTTTTCTTCATCTGCTGCTTGCGGTATTCGTTGGCGAAGCGGTGGGTCTCGTCCTGAATGGCCGTGATGAAGGTGAAGGTCCCCCGGTTCATGTTGATGGCAATCTCCCTCCCGGCGCTGTCCACGATGGCCCGGGTGCGGTGGTGGTCGTCCTTGACCATGCCGTAAAGGGGCACGTCGGCGAGGGCCGTCCCCGCCAGAGCCTGCCGGGCCGCGCTGACCTGGCCTTTGCCGCCGTCCATTAAGAACAGGTCCGGCTTTTCGCCGAAGGCGTTGCCGCTGGGGGTTCCCTCCGCCGCCAGGGCCGTGTGTTTGTCGTACTCGGCGGCCCGGCGGGCCATCGTCTCGGCCAGAGAGGCGTAGTCGTCGGTCCCGGCCACGGTCCGCATCTTGAACCGGCGGTAGCCCGCCTTATAGGGCTTGCCGTCCCGGAAGGTCACCATGCCGCAGACGCTGGAGCCGTCCCCCCAGTTGGAGATATCGTAGCTCTCGATCCACCGGGGCGGGGCGGCCAGCCCCAGCACCTGGGCCAGCTCGTCCAGCAGCTTTTCCTCCCGGGCGTAGCGGCCGCTCTCCCGGGCCAGCCGCTCCACCGCGTTGGTGTGGGCCATCTCGATCAGGTGGGCCTTGTCCCCCCGCTGGGGGGTGTAGAGCTGGACCTCGCTCCCCCGCTTTTCGCTCAGGGCCTGGCGGAGGGCGTCGGCGTCGGGGGGCAGCTCATCCACCGCCACCACCCGGGGCACCTGCTCGTCGTCCAGATAATACCGGGGCAGGAATTCCTCCCGCACCGCGTCCACGTCCGCCGTGTCGTGAAAGACGAACTCCCGCTTGTCGGTCAGCCGCCCCTCCCGGAACCGGAGCACCGCCGCGCAGACGCTGCGGGGGGTGCCCGCCAGGGCGATGACGTCCATCTCCACGTCGGGGTCCACCACCACCTTCTGCCCGGCGGACAGCTTGGTGATGGCGGCGATCTGGTCCCGCAGGAGGGCGGCCGTCTCAAACTCCAGCCGCTCGGAGGCTTCCTCCATCCGCTGGCGGAGGGTTTTCAGGATGTCCTTCTTGCCGTAGCGGATCAGCCGGGCCGCGTTTTTCACCGCCTGGTTGTACTCCTCGCAGCGGATCTTGCCGCTGCACACCCCCATGCACTTGCCGATGTGGGCGTTGAGGCAGGGGCGGCCCTTGCCGATGTCCTGGGGGAAGCGCTTGCCGCACCGGGGCAGCAGAAAGGCGTCCATGGCGCTCTCGGCCATCTCCCGGGCCGCAAAGGCCGAGGTATACGGCCCGATATACTCCGCGCCGTCCTCCTCCTTCTGGAGCACAAAGGAGAGCCGGGGCCATTCCTCCCGGGTGATTTTGATATAGGAGTAGCCCTTGTCGTCCTTGAGCAGGATGTTGTATTTGGGGGTATGGGCCTTGATCTGGCTGGCCTCGAGGACCAGCGCCTCGAATTCGCTCTGGCAGACGATGACGTCGAAGGAAAAGGCGTGGGCGATCATCTGGGTGACCTTGTTGTCGTGGGGCACCCCCTCCCGGAAATACTGGCTCACCCGCACCCGCAGCCGCTTTGCCTTGCCGATGTAGATGATGGTGTCGGTCTTGTCCCGGATGATATACACCCCGGGCAGCATGGGCAGCATACAGGCTTTCTGGTACAGTTCCGCTTTGGTCATGCGTTCGCCTCCCTCCCCTCTACTCTGCCCCAAACGGGCAGAAAATAAAAAAGAAGGCGGAACAAAGCTCCCGCCCTCTCTCCAAACGCTTGATCTTACTCTGCGAAGCCGGACTCCACCAGCTTGATGAGGCTGTCCACTGCGGCCTGCTCATCCACGCCGTCGGCGATGACCCGGATGCTGGTGCCGCCCACGATGCCCAGGCTCAGCACACCCAGCAGGCTCTTTGCGTTCACACGGCGCTCTTCCTTCTCAACCCAGATCGAGGATTTGAACTCATTGGCTTTCTGGATAAAAAAGGTAGCCGGACGAGCATGCAGACCAACCTGATTTTCAACGGTAACTTCTTTCACATACATAGTAAAAACGCTCCTATCTCTTATCGTTTTTGGTGATGCAATTGTGTGTCACACCTGCTACATTGCATTTATTTTAACGCAAGGCCGCCCGGTTGTACAGAGGATTTTTATAAATTTGTCGCTTTCTCCAATCCGGTCCGGGCTGTTTTGCAGCATTTATGCTTTTTCTACAAAAGTTATTCCCTTTCCTTGGCGGGTGCATACAAAAGTTTTCAACAATTTTGGGCGTCCGCCCCGGCTTCCGGGGGTTGGGCGGCGGATTCCGCCGCGGGCTGCGCCGTTTCGGGGTCCGGTTTTTTCTTCCGGCGGCGGCGGGGTTTCTCCGGTTTGGGGGTGCCGTCCCACCCTCCCGCGGCGAGGTATTTCTCCCACAAATCCGGGCGGCGGAGTTTGGTCCTCTCCCGGCTCTGTTCTCCCCGCCAGTCGTCCACCGCTTTATGGTTTCCGCTCAGCAGCACCGGGGGCACGGCGCGGCCCTCCCAGACCTCGGGCCGGGTATACTGGGGATACTCCAGAAGGTCGTTCCAGTAGCTTTCTTCTTCATAGCCCTTCTGCTCGGCCAGCACCCCGGGCTGGAGCCGCAGCACGCTGTCGGCCACCACAAGGCTGGCCAGCTCGCCGCCGGTGAGGATATAATCCCCGATGGAAAGCTCCTCGTCCGCAAAGGCCTCGATGACCCGCTCGTCAATCCCCTCGTAATGGCCGCAGACCAGCAGAAGGCTGTCATACCCGGCCAGACGGCGGGCGTGTTCCTCGCTGTACCGTGCGCCCCCCGCCGTCAGAAAGACGATATGGGGCGCGGGCCGGCCCTGGGCGGCCACTTCGGCCTGGATGGCCCGGATGCAGTCGGCGATGGGCTGGGCGTACATCACCATCCCGCAGCCGCCGCCGTAGGGGTAATCGTCGGTCTGCTTCTGGCGGTTGAGGGTGTAGTCCCGGATCTGGTGGCAGTGGGTTTCGATATACCCCCGCTGGGCCGCCCGGCCCAGAATGCTGGTGTCCAGCACCTGCTGGCACATCTCGGGAAAGAGGGTCGCAATGTCCACACGCATTCCCATCGCTCAATCCTCCCGCTCGCTGACCGAGCCGTCGTCCAAAAGGCCCGGGATGGGGGTGACGGTGATGTACCCTTCCGGCGGGTTGCGCTCCTTCAAAAAGGCGTCCACCCCGGGGAACATATATTCTTTGCCGTCCGGGGCCTTGACGGTGTAGATATCCTGTGCGCCGGGGTGGTCCACGCTGGTCACGACGCCGTAGACCTTCCCGGTGTCGGCGTCCCGCACCTCGCAGCCGATCAGGTCGGCCACATACCACCGCCCGGCGGGGAGCCTGGCGTCGCCGCGGTCAAAATAGAACGCCTGCCCCTGCAAGGCCCGGGCGGCGTCCATGTCGTCCACCCCCTCGAACTTGACCAGCGCCATCCGGCCCATGGGGCGGATGGACTCCAGCTTGAGGGAGCGGCCCCCCTTGTCCGAGAGATAGAGCCGGGGCACCGGGCGGAGGAAGTCCACCCCGTCGCACCAGAGTTCCATCTTGATCTCTCCCCGCACCCCGTGGGTGGTGACGGCTTTGCCTGCTTCGAGATACTGCTGCATAGATGCTTCTCCTGTCTTGTAAATGATACAGCAAAGGCCCTCTGCCGCCAAAGGCAAAGGGCCTGCAAAGGTTTGTTCAGTCGATCTCGACAAGGATCTTTTCGTTGACCCGGACGGCGGCCGCCCGCATCACCACCCGAATGGCTTTTGCGATCCGGCCCTGCTTGCCGATCACACGGCCCATGTCGCCCTCTGCCACGCTCAGGTGGTAGACGACGGTGCCGTCCTCACGGGGCTCATCCACCGTCACCCGGACGGCGTCCTTGTCCTCTACGAGACCGCGGGCAACGGCCAGCAACAGCTCCTGCATGAGACCGCCCTCCTGCTTACAGAATGTTGGACTTCTTCAGCAGAACGCGAACGGTGTCGGTGGGCTGTGCGCCGTTGGCGATCCACTGCTTGGCCTTCTCGGCGTCGATCTTCACGGCAGAGGGCTCCTGGTCGGGGTCGTAGGTGCCGATCTCCTCAATGAAGCGGCCGTCGCGGGGGAAGCGGCTGTCGGCAACGACAACACGGTAGAAGGGAGCCTTCTTGGCGCCAACGCGGCGCAGTCTGATCTTAACTGCCATAATAGATATCCTCCTGAAATCTGTTTTTCGCTCAGGCCCCGGTTCCGGGGCGTTTTTTATCTTGTACAAACCCGGGGCCCCGTGGGCTGGGTGTTATACCTTGGGGTGTTTTTTAGAAGCCGCCTCTCCGGCCCATCATGCCGCTGAGCCGCCGGGCAAAGCCCTTGGGGCCCTTTTTCAGCTGCTTCATCATCTTCTGCATCATCTCAAACTGCTTGAGCAGCTTGTTGACGTCCTCGACTTTGGTTCCGCTGCCCGCAGCAATCCGGCGTTTCCGCTTCGGGTTGATGATGGAGGGCTTTTCCCGCTCCTCTTTGGTCATGGAGAGGATGATGGCCTCGATTCGGGCCAGCGCCTTTTCGTCCACCTGGCTGGGGTCGATCCCCGCGCCGCCGGGCATCATGCTCAGCATGGCGGAGGCGCCGCCCATCTTCTTGATCTGGGCGAACTGGGCCAGCATATCGTTCATGTCGAACTTGTTTTCCATCATCCGGCGGGCGGTTTCCTCGGCCAGCTTCTCGTCGGCGTTTTCCTGCGCCTTCTCGATCAGGCTGAGCACATCCCCCATGCCGAGGATGCGGCTGGCCATCCGGGCCGGGTGAAAGACCTCCAGGTCGTCCAGCTTTTCGCCCACGCCCTGGAACTTGATGGGCTTGCCGGTGACGGCCAGCACCGAGAGGGCCGCGCCGCCCCGGGTGTCGCCGTCGGTCTTGGTCAGGATGATGCCGTCGATGCCCACCTTCTCATGGAAGGTCCTGGCCACGTTGACGGCGTCCTGGCCGGCCATGGCGTCCACCACCAGCAGGGTTTCGTCCACCTCCACCCGCTCTTTGATCTGGACCAGCTCCTGCATCAGCACATCGTCGATTTGCAGCCGTCCGGCGGTGTCGAGGATGACGATGTCATAGCCCCGGTCCTTCGCGTAGCTCAGGGCCTTTTGGGCGATGACCGGGGGCTTTTCCCCCTCCAGCACAAAGACCGGCGCACCGGCCTGGGCCCCCACTACCTTTAACTGCTCGATGGCGGCGGGGCGGTAGATGTCGCAGGCCGCCAGAAGCGGGTGATGGCCCTGCTTGATATAATATTTGGCGAGTTTCGCCGCGTGGGTGGTTTTGCCGTTGCCCTGTAAGCCGCAGAGCATCAGGACGGTCTGCCCCTTGCTCTTGAGCTGGACCCGGGCGGCTTCCTCGCCGCCCATCAGGGCCGTCAGCTCCTCGTCCACAATCTTGACCACCTGCTGGGCGGGGGTCAGGCTTTCCATGACTTCCTGCCCCATGGCCCGCTCGGACACTTTGGCGCAGAAATCCTTGGCGACCTTGTAGTTGACGTCGGCCTCCAGCAGCGCCATCCGGACCTCCCGCATGGCGGCCTTGATGTCCGTCTCGGTCAGTTTGCCGTGGCCCCGCAGCTTTTTGAACACACCGGCCAGCCGGTCGGTCAGGGATTCAAATGCCATTCTTGGGCTGTCCTTTCTGTCGTTGGTTTCGAGCGCTTCAGCTCTCGTTGGCCTCGTCGATGGAGCGGATCAGCTCCAGCATCCGGGTCAGGGCCGCCGTAAAATCGGCCGCCGTCAGCGCCGAATGGGCGCCCATGCACTCAAAGCGGGTGTCGATGACCATCTGCTCCAGTTCTTCCAGCTTCCGCTGCACCCGGCGGTACCGGGCCGCGAAGCCCACCTTGGCCTCCAGCTCCAGCAGGGCGCTCTCGCCGTGCTTGATGGCGTCCCGCGCCCCCTGACGGGTGATCCCGAAGTTATCCCCGATCTCGCTGAGGGAAAAATCGTCGTTGTAATACTGCCGCAGCATCTCCCGCTGTTTTTCGGTCAGAGCCTCGCCGTAGAAGTCGAGCAGATAGCCCATCTCCAGATTCTTGAGATTTTTGGCCACCGCTCCAGCCTCCGTTCCGGCCCACTTGTAAAGGTTTTCAGCTTTACGGATGGATTATAGCAGACTCCCCGCCCCATGTCAAGGGGTTTTTCTTGCAGCATCGCCCGAAAAAACCCCCGGGGCCGAAGCTCCGGGGGCGGTTGAAAACGAAAGAGAGGGGCCGCTCAGCGCTTGGCCAGCAGGGCCTCGATTTTCTTGATGGGGTCGGCGATGGCCGAGACGGACATATCGTGGTTGAGGGCAATCACGAAGTAGGCGGCATACTTGGACACATCCACGTCCAGATACCACTCCCGCTGGAGCAGCTCGGGCATACGGTAGGTCAGGTTGGTGCCCACCACGCAGCTCAGCACGCCCTCGGCCACGGCCTCGTCGAACTTGGCCAGACCGGCGGTAAAGAGGGGGAAGGTGGCGTCGGCGATGATCCGGTCGGCGCCCCGGGCCTTCAGCTCCCGGGCCACTTCCAGCATGCTCTCGCCGGAGGCGATGATGTCGTCGGCCACAAAGACGGTCTTGCCCTCCACCGACTCGCCCAGATACTCGTGGGCCACGATGGGGTTGCGGCCATCGACGACGGTGGTGTAGTCCCGGCGCTTGTAGAACATACCCAGGTTGCAGCCCAGCACGCTGGAGAAGTACATATTGCGGCTCATCGCGCCCTCGTCGGGGCTGACCACCATGAACTTCTCCTTGTCGAAGGAGAGGTCCGGCATCTTCTTCAGCAGGCTCTTGAGGACCTGATAGGTGGGCATGGCGTTGTCAAAGCTGAGCAGGGGCACCGCGTTCTGAACCCGGGGATCGTGGGCGTCGAAGGTGATGATGTTCTGCACGCCCATGTGCTGCAGCTCCTGCAGGGCCACGGCGCAGTCCAGGCTTTCCCGGACGGTGCGGCGGTGCTGGCGGCCGCCGTAGAGGCTGGGCATGATGACGGAGACCCGGTGGGCTTTGCCTGCCACGGCCTGAATCAGCCGCTTCAGGTTGGCGAAGTGGTCGTCCGGCGACATATGGTTTTCATAGCCGAACAGCTTGTAGCTGACGCTGTAGTTGCCGGGGTCCACAACGATGAAGATATCGTCGCCCCGCACCGAATCCTTCACGATTCCCTTGGCGTCGCCGCTCTGGAAGCGGGGGCAGTCGCAGGGGATGATAAAGGTTTCCTGATCGTTCAGGCCGGCCTCCCGGGCCCAGCTGACCAGGTGCATATCAATCAGGTGGGTCAGCTCTTCTGCGCCGGGACAGGCCAGCAGACGCAGGTCGGCGACGCTGTTCCCCTCGGCAAAAAAAACCTTGGCATCAATCATGTTGGACATATTCAAGCTCCTTCGTTTCCTCTTGATCCGGATGCGTTAGCGGGTCTCATGAAGTGTACAACCTCATTTTATCATATTTTTCGCGCCCCGCCAGCGGGATTTTTTATTTTCTGCGCCTTGCACATCTGTTTTTGCGATTTCCGTGCAGGTCTGTGGGTTTTTGACAAAAACTGACCTTATTTTTACAATTTCCTTACCGGCCTTCCACCGCAGCCTTCAGGGCCTCGACCCGGTCGGTCTTTTCCCACCGGACTCCCAAATCCTCCCGGCCCATGTGGCCGTAGGCGGCCAGCTTGCGGTAGATGGGCTTGCGCAGATCCAGCTCCCGGATGATGGCGGCGGGGGTCAGGTCAAAGACCTTTTCCACAGCAGCCTCGATCGTATCGTCCTCCACCTTGCCGGTGCCGAAGGTGTCCACCATGATGGAGACCGGCTTTGCCACCCCGATGGCGTAGGCCACCTGGACCTCGCACTTGTCCGCCAGACCGGCCGCCACAATATTCTTGGCCACCCAGCGGGTCGCATACGCGGCGGAGCGGTCCACCTTGCTGGGGTCCTTGCCCGAGAAGGCGCCGCCGCCGTGGCGGGCGTAGCCGCCGTAGGTGTCCACGATGATCTTCCGCCCGGTCAGGCCGGTGTCGCCCTGCGGGCCGCCCACCACAAAGCGGCCGGTGGGGTTGATGAAATACTTGGTGTTTTCGTCCAGCAGTTCCGCCGGGATGGTGGCCCGGATGACCTGCTCCATGATGTCGGCCCGGAGCTGCTCGGTGGAGACGTTCTCGCTGTGCTGGCTGGAAACCACCACGGCTTCCACCCGGGTGGGCTTGCCGTCCACATATTCCACCGTGACCTGGCTCTTTCCGTCCGGGCGCAGGTAGGGCAGCAGCCCGCTCTTGCGCACCTCGGTCAGCCGCTTGGCCAGCTTGTGGGCCAGGCTGATGGGCATGGGCATCAGCTCGGGGGTCTCGTTGCAGGCGTAGCCGAACATCATGCCCTGATCTCCCGCGCCGCCCACCTGGTCGTTGGTGCCCAGGGCGATGTCGGGGCTCTGGCCGTCAATGTTGGAGATGACGGCGCAGGTGTCGGCGTCAAAGCCGTACTTGGCGCGGGTGTAGCCGATGTCGGCCACCACATCCCGGACCACCTTCTGAAAATCCACATAGCAGCTGGTGGTGATCTCGCCCATGATGTGGACCAGCCCCGTGGAGGCGCAGGTCTCGCAGGCGACCCGGGCTTTCGGGTCCCGGGCCAGAATTTCGTCCAGGATGGCGTCCGAGATCTGGTCGCAGATCTTGTCGGGATGCCCCTCGGTCACAGATTCCGATGTGAAAAAGTGCTTTTCCATTGATTCATTCCTCCGTATTGTTTCAATGAGTGGTACGCCTCATACAGATCCGATCAAGTGAAGGAGAAAACAAAAGCGCCCAGAACCCGAAGGCTCTGAGCGTTTTACTCTTATCTTCCGGTTTCCCGCAGGAATTGGCACCTTACGCATCGCGCAGGTTGTCGGGCTTCACAGGGCCTGTCCCCTCTGCCACTCTTGATAAGTCGGTATTCAGTTTACTACGGATATATTCTATCATCCGTGGGGCATCCTGTCAAGAATCGTCGAAGATTTTTTATACACAACGCCGATTTTTCCCCGCAGCCCCCTTGCCGCCGCTCAGTAGCCCTGGCTTTCCTCGCCCTTCAGCAGTTTGACGGCCCGGCTGGTGCCCAGACGGTCGGCCCCGAGGGCCAGGAATTTCTCCATATCCTCCACCGTGGAGATGCCGCCCGCGGCCTTGACCTTGCAGCGGCCCCGGACGCACCGGACAAACAGCTCGATGTCGTGGAAGGTGGCCCCCGCCGTGGAGAAGCCGGTGCTGGTCTTGATGTAGTCGGCCCCGGCCTCGCAGACGATGTCGCACATCTTTTCCTTTTCCTCGTCGGTCAGCAGGCAGGTCTCGATGATGACCTTGAGGACCTTGTCCCCCACAGCCTCTTTGACGGCCCGGATGTCCTCCCGGACGGCGTCGTACTCGCCGTTTTTGAGGCGGCCGATGTTGATGACCATATCCACCTCGGACGCGCCGTTCTCGATGGCGGTTTTGGCCTCAAACGCCTTGGACGCGGTGTCCATCGCCCCCAGAGGGAAGCCCACCACGCAGCAGACCGCCGCCCGGCCCGCCATATATTCCACGGCCTGTTTGACATAGCAGGTGTTGATGCAGACCGAAGCGGTGTGATATTCGATGGCCTCGTCGCAGAGGGCCTGAATCTGGGGCCAGGTGGCCTCGGGTTTCAGCAGGGTGTGGTCCACATGGGCCAGAATTTCCTGATGGGTCATTTCTTTTTACCTCCAGTTTTTTTGCTCAGGAGCGCTTTTTCCGGGCGCTGTGAACTTTTCCCATCCCGACGGCGCTCAGGACGATGGCCGTGATGGACACCACCGCGCCGATGATCCCCAGCACCAGGCCGGAAACCAGAAAAGCGAATCCTTTGATCTTTTGCAGCATGGCGTTTACCTCCGTTTTGGATCGTTGGGTGATGCGTCTGAACGGGCCGCGGCCCGCAGCCGCCGGACACAGGCAAGTGTTACCCTTTTGGCCGGAAGATAATCGTTTTGCTGAGCAGATAGTTCAGCACGATGACCATTCCGTTGGCCCCCGCTTTGACCCCCATTCCCCAGAGGGCCAGCGCCCGGCCGGGGCCCAGCTGCCCCAGCGCCGCCTCCACC
>JAHLFH010000154.1 GCA_018883885.1 Candidatus Faecalibacterium intestinavium
TGTGGAGGCGCTGCGCCGGGGCGCTCCCCTGAGCCCGGAAGAAAAAGCCCTGCTCCGGCCTGACCGGGAGCAGATCGCCGCAGTCTACCGGGAGCTGAAAGCCCGCCGCTGGAATGCAGACGACTGGCAGCCCCTGGCGGCAAAGCTGGGGCAGGAAACCGCCGGCAGGACGCTGGTGGCCCTGACTGCGCTGGAGCAGGTGGGCCTTGTGGCGCGGACGGAACAGGGCGGCGGCCGGTTTCTGACGCTGGTCCCTGCCGAGGGAAAGAAAAATCTGTCCGACGCGCCCATCCTGAAATGTCTGGAGGAATAAAAACTATGACAGAGGGAAAAAAAGCGCCCGGGGCCGCCATGCCCGGGCCGGAACAGGACACCTATACCGCAAAGAGCCATTTGCAGCATTCTGTGCAGCAGATTGGGACAGTGGCCGCCACCGCGCTCCCGGCCAACGCGCCGGACTCGCTGGTGCCGTCGGAGGCAAAACCCGAGATCATCACCCATGAAAAGCTCATGGAGGCCATCAAGGCCAGCGGACGGGCCTATAACACCGAGCTG
Organism: Candidatus Faecalibacterium intestinavium; assembly: GCA_018883885.1. Taxonomy (GTDB): domain Bacteria; phylum Bacillota; class Clostridia; order Oscillospirales; family Ruminococcaceae; genus Faecalibacterium; species Faecalibacterium intestinavium. The sequence continues at coordinate 556 of JAHLFH010000154.1, forward strand.
ATCGAGAAGGCGTTCCGCGTGGCGGACGAAGCCCATAAACACGTCTGCCGCCGCAGCGGCGAACCCTATATCTGCCATCCGCTGGCGGTGGCAAGGCTGGTGCTGGACCTGGGAATGGACAGCGAGAGCATTGCGGCGGCCCTCCTGCACGACGTGGTGGAGGACACCCCCACCACCGTGGAGGAGATCAAAGCAGCCTTTGGGGCGGACGTGGCCCTGCTGGTGGACGGCGTCACCAAGCTGACCAAGATCCAGTTTTCCAGCATTGAGGAACAGCAGGCCGAAAACCTGCGCAAGATGCTTCTGGCCATGAGCCAGGACGTCCGGGTCATGATTATCAAGCTCTGCGACCGGCTGCACAATATGCGGACCGGCGACGCCTGGCCCGAGCAGAAGCGGCGGGACAAGGCCCGGGAGACCATGGAGGTCTACGCCCCCATCGCCAACCGTCTGGGCATCCTGAACGTGAAGGAAGAACTGGAGGACCGCAGCCTCCATTATCTGGACCCGGTGGGCTACGAGGAGATCAGCCGTCTGCTCAGCGAGCGGGCGGGGGAGGAATTTCTGGCCAACGTCTCCCGGGTGATCGCCCAGCGTCTGGAAGACAGCGGTATCGAGGGCGCGTCCATGAAGCGCCGGGTCAAGAGCATCTACGGCATCTACCGGAAGATGTACGTCCAGAACAAGAACTTCGATGAAATTTACGACGTCTATGCGGTGCGGATCATCCTGGACACCCTGGCGGAGTGTTACAGCGCTCTGGGGCTGATCCACGATATGTACCATCCGCTGCCCAACCGCTTCAAGGATTATATTTCGACCCCCAAGCCCAACGGCTACCAGAGCCTGCACACCACCGTCATCGGCCACGAGGGCATCCCCTTCGAGGTGCAGATCCGTACCCGGAAGATGGACGAACAGGCCGAGTACGGCGTCGCGGCCCACTGGAAATATAAGGAGGGCCTGGGCGGCCACGACAAGCTGGACGAGCGTCTGGCCTGGGTGCGGCAGCTGCTGGAAAACCAGCGGGTGTCCGAGGAATCGGGCAACCTGCTCCACGACCTCAAGAGCGACCTTCTGCCCGAGGAAGTCTTTGCGTTCACCCCCAAGGGGGACGTTATCAACCTGCCCGCCGGGGCGACCTGCATCGACTTCGCCTACGCCATCCATTCGGCGGTGGGCAACCGGATGATCGGCTGCAAGGTCAACAACCGGATGGTCCCCATCGACCATATTGTGGCCACCGGCGAGATCATCGAGGTAGTGCTGGGCCCGGCGGACAAGGGCCCCAGCCGGGACTGGCTCAAGATCGTCCGGACCAGCGAGGCCAAGAGCAAGATCCGCAACTGGTTCAAGAAGATGCGGAAGGAGGAGAATATCGCCCAGGGCCGGGACGCTTTGTCCCGGGAGCTGCGGCGGGAGATGATCTTCATTCCCGACGACCAGCTGGACGCCTTTGTGAGCGGCTGCTGCCGCCGGCTGCGCCAGAACAGCGCCGAGGACCTCTACGCGGCTCTGGGCTACGGCGGTATGACTCTGGCCAACTGCGTGCCCAAGCTGAAGGAGGAATACCAGAAGCTGCGGGCCGCCGAGGAAGCCGAGAACCAGCCTGCGGAGCTGCCCAGGGTCGATCTGCGGCGGGTCCACGCCACCGACGGCGTGGTGGTGGAGGGGTTCGACAACACCCCCATCAAGTTTGCCAAGTGCTGCAACCCGCTGCCCGGGGACCCCATCATCGGCTTCATCACCCGGGGCTTTGGCGTCTCCATCCACAAAAACAGCTGCGTCAACGTGGCGTCCAGCCTCAAGGACCCGGCCAACGCCCCCCGCTGGGTCAAGGCCTACTGGGCCGACAGCGTCAAGGACAGCTATAAGGCCGGGGTGGAGATCATCGCGCTGGACCGTACTGACCTGCTCAAGGATGTGCTGAGCATCCTGTCCGATATGCGGGTTCCCATCTACGGGATGAACGCCCGCCAGGCCGAGAACGGCTGCGGGTCGATCAGCCTGACCATCGGCATCAACAACACCGAGCACCTCAACCGGGTGGTGGCCCGTCTGGCCAAGGTCCGGGATGTGCTGAAAGTGACAAGGAGTTAATCTGGAATGCGAGCTGTGATACAGGCCGTTTCCTCCGCCAGCGTGCGGGTGAACGGCGGCGAACCCCGGGCCATCGGGCCGGGGCTGGTGATCCTGCTGGGAGTGAAGGACACCGACACCCTGGAAATCGTCCCCCGCCTGGCCGAAAAGTGCGCCGGGCTGCGGATCTTTCCGGACGAGGAAGGCAAACTCAACCGCAGCGCCCGGGATCTGGGGTATTCGGCGCTGGTGGTGTCCCAGTTCACCCTCTACGGCGACACCAAAAAGGGAATGCGGCCCAGCTTCATCCGGGCCGCGAAACCGCCCCTCTCGGTGGACGCTTATGAGCAGTTCCTGGCTGAAATGAACAAACAGGGGCTGAAAGAAGTCCGGCACGGGGAGTTTGGCGCGGATATGCAGCTGGCTCTGGTCAACGAGGGGCCCTGCACCATCGTCATGGACACCGACGAGTGGCAGAACCGCCGAAGCGCCGCCTGCGGCGGATGAAGCAAGGCGTGTTCTGGCGCAGCGCTCCAATATTTGCAAGAGCGCCAGTCACGCCGCAAATATTGGCTAAGCGCAAGAGGGAGA
>JAHLFH010000155.1 GCA_018883885.1 Candidatus Faecalibacterium intestinavium
GGCCAGCCGGGCCGAATATCGCTCGCTGGCCTTGGCAGCCAGCAGGCTGGCGGCCACGTCCTCCGCCCGGCTGGCCAATCTCGCCGAGGTGACCGCCGAGGGCGGCCTCGTGACCCTGACCCTCGCCGCGCCGGACAGCCTTTTCGCGTATCTGCTGGACCTGCCCATCCTGAAAGCCGCCGAGACCGCCTCGGCCCAGCCGACGGCCAGCGGGCGGTATACCTACGACGGCAGCGGCAGCGCCCTGGTCCCGAACCCCCACGCCCCCTTTCCCTCCGACGGGCCGGAGCGGATCGACCTGACGGCTGTGGCCAACTACGACGAGATCATCTCGGGCCTTGCCCTGGGCACGGTGACTTTTTATCAGGCCGAGGCCAGCACCCCCTCCACCGTGGCCTCCAATGAAAATTATTTCCGGACCAATATCCTGATGTTCCTGGGGGTCAACGCGCAGTCCGGCAACCCTCTCTGCGCCTCTGCCGAGGGGCGGGTTCTGCTCAGCAGCACCCTCTCCCGCCGGGACCTGGCCGACCAGTACATCAGCGCCGCCCCGGCCCTTGGGGCGCTGAACGGCCTGTATTCCTGCGTACAAGGGGCCCAAACCCTCTCCGAGGAAGCCGGCGACGCCTCTCTGGACAGGGCTATGGCCGCCCTGGGCTACCAGTGGCAGGACCAGACCGGCCGCTATGAGACTTCCGAGGGCGAACCCGCCGCCGTGGACCTGCTGGTCTACGCGGGGTCCCCCGAAAAAGTCTATGCCGCCACCCTTCTTCAGCAGGAGTGGGAAGAACGGGGCATTCAGGTCACCATCACCCAGGCGGAAAGCTTCGAGCTTTACCTCCAGCAGATTCAGCGCCAAGAATTTGAACTGTACATCGGCGAATTGAAGTTGTATAATAATATGGATCTTTCGCCCTTCTGGACCGGCAGCGCCCGATACGGGCTGGCGCCCAGCCAGACGCTGCTGGACGCCTACGCGCAATTTCGGGCCGATGCCGGGACGGCCGGTGCGTTTGAGACGGCGTTTGCCGCCGAACTGCCCTATATCCCCCTGCTGTGGCGCAGCGCCGTCACCGTGTCGGGCCGCAGCGTGACGGGGATCGTCTCCAGCGTAAGCGACCTTTATTATTCGCTGGAAGAATTTTCTGTCCAAAATTAAATTATATAGACAAAGGAGCAGAGCGACTATGATCACTTCCCACTTCCCTCTGGGCGATGTCCGCTTCTCGGCGGAGTACTTTTCGACTCTGGTCGGCGAAGCGGCCAAGAACTGTTACGGTGTGGCCGCCATGACCCCCCGCAGCCTTTCCGATACGGTGAAGGGCCTGGTGCTCGGCACGGATTTTTCCGAGAAGGGCGTCCGGGTCACCCAGCAAGATGGCCGGCTGGTCATCGAGCTTCACATCGCGGTCAGCTATGGGCTGAACATCTCCACCGCCGCGCAGAGCATCACGCACCGGGTGCGGGATGAGGTGGAACAGGCCACCGGGCTGAAGGTGGCCCGCGTGGTGGTCTCTGTGGACGACGTAATCGCCTGAACAGGCCGGGGCCCCGCAGGGTCCCGCAGTAATGCAAGGAGTGAAAACAAATGATCAGCGGTAAAATTTTGCGTGACGCCATCATTTCCGGCGCAAACAATATCAACAACCAGCGTTCCCGGGTGGACGAGCTGAACGTCTTCCCCGTCCCGGACGGCGACACCGGCACCAACATGGGCATGACCGTCGGCGCGGCCATCCGGGAGCTGGAAACCCTGGACGACGACTGCACCGTCGGTGAGGCCTCCAAGGTGGCCGCTTCGGCCATGCTGCGGGGCGCCCGCGGCAACTCGGGCGTCATCACCAGCCTGCTGTTCCGCGGCTTCTCCAAAGCCCTCGAGGGCAAAAAGGAGGCGGACGCCGAGGATCTGGTCTGCGCGCTGGAAAAGGGCGTCGAGGCTGCCTACAAGGCCGTCATGAAGCCCACCGAGGGCACTATCCTGACCGTGGCCCGCGTCGCCTCCGAGGACGCCCGGGCCAGCGGCATCGCCGATGTCAACGAGCTGTGGAGCCTGGTGCTGGCTTCCGCCCAGCGCGCCCTGGACGACACCCCCAACCTGCTGCCCGTCCTGAAAAAGGCCGGCGTCGTGGACGCGGGCGGCCAGGGCATCCTGATTGTCTTTGAGGGCATGGGCAAGGTGTTCGCCGGCGAGCCGATGATCGCGGGCTCCGAGCTGACCCGGAACAAGGCCAAGCTTTCCACCGCCAACGCAGGCAAGGGCGTCTACACCGACGACCTGATGAAGGTCGAGGACATCAAGAACGGCTACTGCACCCAGTTCCTCATCAACAAGAACGAGGGCGCCAGCGCCGCGAAGATCCGGGCCTTTGCCGAGTCCAACGGCGACAGCGTCGTCTGCATTGAGGACGACGACGTCATCAACCTCCACGTCCACACCGCCGACCCCGGCAAGATCCTGACCGAGGCCATCAAATACGGCTATCTGACCAACTTCAAGATTGAGAATATGCACGAGCAGTTCCTGGCCCGTCAGAAACAGGGCAAGAGCCTCGAAAAGCAGGCCAAGGCCGAGCAGGACCAGCGGGATTCCGTCGCCAGCGAGTTCATCTATGCGGCGGTTGACCCCAGCCGCGACTACGGCTTTGTGGCCGTGGCCGCAGGCGAGGGCCTGAAGGCCGTCTTCACCGATCTGGCGGTGGACGCCGTCGTCTCGGGCGGCCAGACCATGAACCCCGCCACCGAGGACATCCTGGCCGCCGTCCAGAGCGTTCCGGCCAAGACCGTCTTTGTCCTGCCCAACAACAAGAACATTATCATGGCCGCCGAGCAGGCCGAGAAGCTGGCGGACCGGAAGGTCATCGTCCTGCCCACCCGGACCATCCCCATGGGCATCACCGCCATGCTGAACTTTGACCCCACCGCCACCGCCGAGGCCAACACCATCGCCATGATGAAGGCCGCCGACGGCGTTTCCACCGGCCTCATCACCTATGCGGCCCGGGACAGCGAGTACGACGGCAAGCGGATCAAGAAGGGCGAGATCATGGCGCTGGAGAACGGCAAGATCGTCTCCACCTCCAGCGACCTGACCAAGGCGACCTACCGTCTGGCCCGCAGCATGTGCAAAAAGGACACCAGCTTTGTGACCATCATCTCGGGCTGCGATGTCAGCGACGAGGAAGCCGAAAAAGTCACCGAGATCGTCAAGGCAAAGTGCCCGGGCCACGTCGAGGTCAGCCACATCCGCGGCGGCCAGCCTGTCTACTACTATATGATCAGCGTGGAGTAAAAACGTTTTTTCCGGGTTTACACTCCCAAAAACACAGAGGCAGCCGTCCTTTCCCCGCCGGGGAGAGGGCGGCTGCCTTTTTCTGAGTTTTCCCCTCTCCCCCGCCCCGCAGGCAGAAAAAACCGCAGCCCTCTGAAACCGAAGGCTGCGGTTTTTTTTCTTATGTATGGTTTCCGGGCCGCCCGCTCAGGCTTTGCCGCTCTCCATCCAATCCAAAAGCCGGTTCAGGCCGGACTTAGCCCCCGAGAGGAAGAGGATGTCCCCCGCCCGGAATTCCAGGTCCGGGGAGATGTTTTCGGTGACGCTGCCGCCGTTTTCCACGGCGATGATGTTCAGCCCGAACCGGCCCCGGAGGTTGACCGCCAGGACCGTCTTGCCGATCATCTTCTCGGGGACGGCCAGCTTGGAGATGTTCACCTGCTCGGACAGCTGGACAAAATCCAGCATGTGGCCCGCTTCCAGCCGGTGCGCCAGACGGATGGCCATATCATGTTCGGGGTAGACCACCTGGGCCCCCAGCTTCTCCAGAATCTCGCCGTGTTCCTCGCTGGTGGCTTTGGCCACAACCGTGGGGATGCCCAGGCTGACGAGATGCAGGGTGGTCAGGATGGAGGCATCCATCTTTTCTCCGATGCAGACCACCGCCACATCACAGTTCTGGATGCCGGTCTCGGAGAGGGTCTTTTTGTCCAGGTTCTTGACGACGTAGGCGTTCTCGGTCAGGTCCCGCATCTCGCGGACCTTTTCCTCGTCCTGGTCCAGCACCACCAGCTCTGCGCCGGAGGCCGCCAGCTCCACCGCCAGCGCGTAGCCGAACCGGCCCAGGCCGACGATGCCATAGGAATTTGCTTCTTTCTTGGCTCTGCCAAACATAACGGTTTCCTCCTGCGGTTCAACCAATGGAAATGTTGCCCTCCGGGTAGCGGACCCGCTCCCCTTTGCTGAAATACCACAAAGAGGCGATGGTCAGCGGGCCCAGACGCCCGATGTACATAATCAGAATCGAGACAATTTTGCTGGGGTCGCTCAGGCCCGGGGTGATGCCGGTGGAAAGGCCCACCGTGCCGAAGGCGCTGACCATCTCGAACAACACGTCCAGAAAGGCCAGTTCCGGCTCAAAGAGGACCACCAGATAGGTTCCCGTGAGCACCACACCCAGGGCGATCAGGGTGATGACCGCCGCCTTCCGGAAGGCGTCCGCCGGAACCGCGTACCGGAACGCCTTTTCGTCCCGGTTGGTGGCCGCCGACTGGATGCCCTGCATCAGGACAAAGAAGGTGCTGGTCTTGATGCCGCCGCCCGTGGAGCCGGGCGAAGCGCCGATGAACATCAGCACAATCAGCACCAGCAGTCCCGCCTTGGAAAAGCCCGAGAGGGCATAGGTGGAAAACCCGGCCGTTCGGGCCGAGACGCTGTGGAACATGGCCGCCATCCACCCGATGGGCTCGGTCAGCTTGAGGAGCACCGTCCCCGCCGCGATGAGCGCCGCGCTGACGCTGAGCACCACCTTGGCGTGCATGGAGAATTTTTTCCAGCAAAAACGCTTGGCCAGCATTTCCTGAATGACCAGAAACCCGATGCCCCCGAAGAAAATCAGCCCGCAGGTGACAAGGTTGAGGGTCACGCTGTCCCGGTAAGGGATCAGGTTCTGGAAGTTTCCCAGAATGTCGAAGCCCGAGTTGTTGAAGGCCGCCACCGAGTGGAACAGGCTGATGCCCGCCGCGTCCAGCAGCGGATAATCCCGGACAAAGACCGTGAAGCTGAGGGCAGCGCCCACCCCCTCGAAAAAGATGGTGGTCCAGAACACTTTTTTGAGGAAACGGACCACCCCCTGGGGCGAAGCGAGGTTCATGGCCTCGTAGACCAGCCGCCGCTCCTTCATCCGCATCCGCTTGCCCATGGCCAGGATGACCCCCGCGCCCACCGAGGTAACGCCGAGGCCCCCCACCTGGATCAGGCCGCCCAGAAAGAACTGGCCCAGCGGGGTGAAGGTGTCGCCCGCGTCCACCGCGATCAGCCCCGTGACGCAGACCGCGCTGGTAGAGGTGTAGAGCGCGTCGATGTAGCGCACCGTCACCCCGTCCTGCACGCTGCAGGGCAGCATCAGCAGCGCCGAGCCAAGCAGGATCACCAGCAGGAAGCCCAGCGAGATGATCCGCGCCGGGGACTGCTTTTTGATAAAGTCCAACATAGCTTCTCCTGTTTTATTCCGTTGCAGGCCGCAGAAAACGCACCTGCGGCCCAGGTCCCGCTTCAGGCGCAGCGCCCGAAACACAGGGCTATTATAGCACAAAATGCCGGAAATGGACAGGATCTTACCTTTATTTTACATTGGCCCCGTCGGCCTTGTCAGAAAAAGCTGACCTGGCTGCTCTCGGGCAGATCGCCCAGAGCCCCCGCCTGGCGCAGCCGGTCGATCACCGCGCTGCTGACCCCGGCGGCGGCCTGCAATTCCTCGATGGAGAGGTATTCCTGGCCGTCGATGGTGGCCTTTTCGAGGGCCTCCGCCGCCGCGCCGCCCAGCCCCTTGAGGGCCGAGAAGGGCAGACGGACTTTGCCGTCCTCCAGAATATAGCGGGTGCCCCGGCTCTTTCCCAGCTGGATGGGCAGGAATTCATACCCCCGCACCAGCATCTCGTTGACCAGCTGGAGGGAGACGAGGATGTCCTCATCCTTGGCGTTCTTTTCCTCTTTCAGCCGCCGGGTGACCTCATTGATGTGGGCGCGGGCCACCGCCGGCCCGCCCACCGCGGCCTCGTAGTCGATGTCGTCCCCCCGGACCGTGAAGTAGACGGCGTAGAAGGCCTGGGGCCGGTAGAGCTTGAACCACATCAGCCGGATGGCGCTCATCAGGTAGGCCACGGCGTGGGCCTTCGGGAACATATACTTGATCTTCCGGCAGGATTCAATGTACCAGTCGGGCACATCGTGCTCCCGCATGGCCTCCTCCCAGCCGGGGGCAAAGCCGCCCTTGGCCACCTTGCCCTTCCGGACCGCCTCCATGATATCGAAGGACATCTTGGACTCGAGGCCCTTGCGGATCAGGTAGAGCATGATGCTGTCCCGGCAGCCGATGACCTCGGCGATGGTGCAGGTGCCGCTGCGGATCAGCTCGTCGGCGTTATTGGTCCAGACGTCGGTCCCGTGGGACAGGCCCGAAATCTGGATCAGCTCGGAGAAGTTTTTGGGCCGGGCCTCCACCAGCATCTGACGGACAAAGTTTGTGCCCATCTCGGGGATGCCGAAGGTGCCGGTCTGGCTGTCGATCTGCTCGGGGGTGACCCCCAGCGCCTCGGGGCTGGTGAGAAGGCTGTAGACCTTGGGGTCGTTCATGGGGATGCTGTCGATGGGGATGCCGGTGTATTCCTCGAAATACTTGTAAAAGGTGGGCATATCGTGGCCCAGCTCGTCCAGCTTGAGCAGGGTGTCGTGGAGATACTTGAATTCAAAGTGGGTGGTCAAAAGTCCGCCCGCCACGTCGTCCGCCGGGTGCTGGATGGGGCAGAAATCGTAGATCTCATAGGTGTCGGGCACAACCACCATGCCGCCGGGGTGTTGGCCGGTGGTCCGTTTGACGCCGGTGCAGCCCAGGGTCAGCCGGTTTTCCTCGGCGTGGTTGACCGTCTTCCCCCGCTCCTCCAGGTATTTTTTTACATAGCCATAGGCGGTCTTGTCCTGAATGCCTGAGACGGTGCCCGCCTTGAACACGTTTGCCTTGCCGAACAGTTCTTCGGTGTAGCGGTGGACACTGCTCTGGTATTCCCCCGAAAAGTTCAGGTCGATGTCCGGCTCTTTGTCGCCGTAAAAGCCCAGGAAGGTCTCGAAGGGGATGTCGTGGCCGTCCACCAGCATCCGGGTTCCGCAGACCGGGCAGTCCTTGTCGGGCAGGTCGAAGCCATCCTCCACGCTGCCGTCGGTGATAAACTCGCTGTGCTTGCACTTGGGGCAGCGGTAGTGGGGCGGCAGGCTGTTGACCTCCGAAATGCCCGAGAAATGGGCCACAGCCGACGAGCCCACCGAGCCACGGCTGCCCACCTGATAGCCGCCCGCGTTGGAATAGGCCACCAGCTTGACCGCGATGACGTACAGCACCGCGTAGCCGTGGCCGCAGATGGAATCCAGCTCCTTTTGGAGCCGTTCCCGGACGATCTCCGGCAGAGGGTCGCCGTAATCCTCCTTCGCCCGCTTCCAGGTGGCGTCCCGCAGCTGCTGCTCCGCCCCCTCGATGCTGGGCGGATAGGTGCCCCGGGGGATGGCCCGGACCGTTCCGTCGATGGCCGCCGCAATCTTGTTGGGGTTCTTCACGACGATCTCATAGGCTTTTTCTTTGGGCAGATAGCGGAACTGGGCCAGCATATCCTCGGTGGTGCGGTAATACAGGGGCGGCTGCAAATCGGCGTCCCGGAAGCCGTTGCCCGCCTGAAGCACCGAACGGTAGATGGCGTCCTCCGGCTCCTGGAAATGGACGTCGCCGGTGGCGATGACCGGCTTGTGCAGGTCCTCGCCAAGCCGGATGACGGTCCGGTTGAAGTCCTTGATGGCCTCGTCGCTGGGGACTCTCCCCTCCCGGACCATATACTCGTTGTTGCCCAGAGGCTGGACTTCCAGAATATCGTAGTAAGAAGCGATCTTCTTGAGCTCCTCGTAGGAGCGGCCGTCCACAATGGCCCGGTAAAGCTCCCCCGCCTCGCAGGCCGAGGTCAGCAGCAGGCCCTCCCGGTATTTGTTCAAAAGGCTCCGGGGCACCCGGGGCTTTTTGAAGAAATAATTCACATGGGCCTCGCTGACGATCTTGTAAAGGTTTTTCAGTCCCATCTGGTTTTGGACGAGGATAATCAGGTGGTAGTATTTCTTCCGCAAAACCTCCCGGTTGCCCCCGAGGCCGGTGTTGATCTCGCCGGTGGAGCCGATCTGCTTTTCTTCCAGGTCCTTCAGCATGACACAGAAGATCCGCCCCAGCGCCCCCGCGTCCTCGCAGGCCCGGTGGGCCTCGTAGGCGGGCAGCTCGAGATGCTTGTTAATGGTCCCCTGCTTGTAGTTGGAGAGCCCCGGGTACATGGTCTGGGCCATGGTGAGGGTGTCGATATAGCCGGGCTCAAAGGCGATGCCGCTGCGGCGGGCCGCCGCCTTGAGGAAACGGATGTCGAAGGAGTGGGCGTTGTGGGCCACGAGGGTCCGCCCGCCCGCGAACTCCAAAAACATTTGCAGCGCCTCGGCCTCCGACGGGGCGTCGGCTACCATCTCGTTGGTGATGCCGGTCAGGGCGGTGATCTTCTCGGTGATGGGCTTGCCGGGCTTGACAAAGGTGTCGAATTCCTCGACGACCTCCCCGTTTTTGACCAGCACCGCGCCGATCTCGGTCAGGTACTCCACCCCGGGGTCCAGGCCGGTGGTCTCGGTGTCAAAGACGCAGAACTCCCCGGTCAGGGCCTCGTCCCGGGCGCCATAGACGCAGGGGACCATGTCGTCCACAAAATAGGCCTCGCAGCCGTAGATCAGTTTGAAGTCGGGGTCCTTTTTGTGGATGTCGTCGGCGGCCAGCATGGCCTCCGGATATCCCTGGCAGACGCCGTGGTCGGTAATGGCGATGGCCCGGTGGCCCATGCCGTGGGCCAGCCGGACGATGCCCCCCGGGTCACAAAAGCCGTCCATGCTGGAAAGCTTGGTGTGCAGGTGAAGCTCCACCCGCTTTTCGGGGGCGTGGTCCTCCCGGCGGCGGCGCTCCACAATCAGGACGTCGTAGGGATAGACGATGTAGTCGTGCTCGTATTTGTCATAGGAGCAGTCCCCCCGAACCAGCAGGGTGACGCCCTTTTTAAGCCCCTCCCACTTGGAGCAGTCCTCCCCTTCCTGGGCGCGAATCTTCAGGTTGATGGAGCCGGCATAGTCGGTGATGGAGACGGTATAGATCTTCCGGAAGTTTCCCTTGACCTCGGTGGCGAATACGTCGCCCCAGATCATGCACTTGCCGCCCTCGCCCCCAAGGTCCTTGAGGGGGGTCAGGTTTTTGGGCTTGAAGATCTTGCCGTGGAAGACGGTCACCGGCTTGTCGGTCAGGTCCAGCCCCTCCACCTGGATGGGGGGCGCGGTGTTCCGAGCCTCAAAGCGGACCACCGGCGGGGCGGCCTTCCGCTCCAGCTTTTCCATCAGCTCCTGCCGCTCGTCGGCGCTGGCGGCCTGCACCAGATGGACCGCGGGCCGGACCCCGGTGTGGTCCTCGATTTTCTGGGCCAGCAGCTCCTCAAACCCCAGCTCGGTGAGGAATTTGGTCCCGTTGCGGACTCCCACCGTGATCTCCTGCCCCGAGAGGACCAGAGTACACCGGTCCAGAAAGCCGTTGATGGGCACGCCGTCCCGCTTCATTTCCTCGAACAGGTCCCGCAAAGCCGCCTCGTCCAGCATCGGATAGCCGAAGCAGTTGTGGACCCGCAGCTCATAGCCCTCGTAGTCGGGCTGCAAAGACGCCAAAAGCCGCGCACACAGGCCCTTGTCCAGCGGCGCGGCACTTTCCAGCGTGAAAACGACCCGCCGCTCCTGCCGCAGCATACAGGCGCGGGCCACCAATACCCGCCCGAAGCAGGCCGCGAAATCCGGGTCCGCCATGAACTGCGGCCAGAGCTGCGATACAAGTGGTTTCAATGGTGTTCTCCTTTAAAAACAAACCGGGGCGGACGGCGCAGACGGCCGCCGCCCGGCGGGGTGTATCTCAAATCAATCAAAGCTTGTAAATTTCTTCCATGAACTGGTCGAGGATGTTGTCCCCCGTCAGCTTGCGGACCGGCTGGCCGTGGACGAACAGCAGCGCCTCCCCCCTGCCGCCCGCAATGCCGATGTCGGCCTCCCGGGCCTCGCCGGGGCCATTGACCACACAGCCCATGACCGCCACCTTGATGGACTTTTTGCAGCCCTTGAGCCGCTGTTCCACCTCGTTGGCGATCTCGGTGCAGGGATACTGAGTCCGGCCGCAGGTGGGGCAGGTGATGACTTCCGGCCCGGCCACCGGGAAGCCCGCGGCCCGCAGAATGTTAAACCCGGCCTCCACCTCTTTTTCCGGCTCGGCAGCCAGAGACACCCGGATGGTGTCGCCGATGCCCTCCAGCAGCATCCCGCCGATGCCCATGCCCGATTTCAAGAGGCCCATCTGATAGGTTCCGGCCTCGGTGACCCCGACGTGGAGGGGGTAATCGGTCTTTGCGCTGAGCTGGCGGTAGGCCTCCATCATCCGGGGGACGTTGGAGCTCTTGATGGAGATGACGGTATCGTAAAAATCAAATTTTTCCAACAGCCGCACATGGTACAGAGCACTCTCCACCATAGCCTCGGGCACCGCCGCGCCGTATCGGGCCAGGATGTGCTTTTCGAGGCTGCCGCCGTTGACCCCGATCCGGATGGGGATGCCGTGGACCCGGCAGGCCTCCACCACCTCTTTCACCCGGGCGTCGTCCCCGATGTTGCCGGGGTTGATCCGAATTTTATCCGCCCCCACGGCGGCGCAGGCCAGGGCGGCCCGGTAGTCAAAGTGGATGTCCGCCACGATGGGGATGTTCACGGCCTTTTTCACGGCCTCGATGCACTTTGCATCCTCCGGCGTGGGGCAGGTCACCCTTAAAATCTGGCAGCCCGCGGCCTCGCAGCGTTTGGCCTGGGCCACGTTGCCCTCGATGTCCTCCACCGGGACATTGAGCATGGTCTGGACGGCGATGGGGTTGCTGCCGCCGATGGTCACGCCGCCGATTTTCACTTCCCGTTTGGTCTGTCGCATCACAGTCGCCCTCCTTTGGGCTGTTCAAAACACTCCGCCCAGCAGGCGCAGCAGGTCGTTATAGGTTGCAAAAAGCATCAGGCCGAAAAACAGAACGAAGGTCGCCGCCGTCAGCATCCCCTGCAATTTTTCGGGGACGGGATGGCCTGTGACCCCCTCTGCCAGCAGAAAGACCAGCTTGCCGCCGTCCAGCGCGGGCAGGGGCAGCAGGTTGAAGATGCCGAGGTTGATGGTCAGGAGGGCCAGCAGCTCCAGCACATCCCCCAGCCCGTAGCTGGCCGCCTGGCTGATGGCCGAGACGATGCCCACCGGGCCGGACAGGTTGTTGATACTCTCCCGCCCACGGATCAGATCCACCACGGTGGTAAAGATGATCCGCCCGTAATACAGCTCGCTGTTCCACGCTTCGCGCAGGACGTTGAGGGGAGTCTTTTCGATGCCGTAGACCACAAAGCCGATGTCCATATAGGAGCCGCTGCCGGTCTGGCGGACGTCGAACTGAACGCCGGGCAGCTCCACCAGAACTCCGTCCCGCCGGACCGTGATGTCCGCCTGATGGGATTCGGTGCGGGCCAGTTCGTAGAGGATATCGTTGGCGATGAAGCACCGCCGCCCGTTGACCGCGACGATTTCGTCGTCCTCCTCAAGGCCGGTCTGGCCGCAGAGGGCCCCCTCGTCGATGCTGTAGATGACCCGGCTGGTGATGACCTCCTGCTGGGTGGCCACCACGGCCAGCAGTACCACAAAGCCCAGCACAAAATTCATAAAAGCGCCCGCCGCCATAATGGCCATCTGCTTCCAGACGGCCACCCGGTTGAGGGGCACGCCGGTCCGCAGCTCGGGGGGGATGGGGTTTTCCTCCCCGTCCCCGTCCTCATCCTCTGCCCCGGCTTCGGCCTGCTGGCTCTCGGGGCTCACTTCCCCTTCCAGGGCCACATAGCCCCCCACCGGCAGAAGCCGCAGGCTGTACTGGGTGCCGCCCATGATCCGCCTGAACAGAAGCGGCCCCATCCCGATGGCAAATTCGTTGACCTGCACCCCGCTGAGCTTCGCCACAAAAAAGTGGCCGAATTCGTGGACCGCGATCATCGTGCTGAACACCAGCAGGGCCGCGATCACCGTAATCAATACTGACATAACCTCTCCCGGAATCTCTCTGATGGTTTTTTACAGATGGCTGCGGACGAAGGCCCGGGCCATCCGGTCGCACTCGTAGACCTCCGGCAGGGTGTAGTCCCCGCCAAAGGCGTCGCTGTCTACCACGGCCTCCACCAGGCGGCCAATGTCCAGAAAGCCGATCTTGTCCTCGAGGAAGAGCTTCACCGCTTCCTCGTTGGCGCCGTTGGCCGCGCAGGGCGCAAGCCCCCCCTTGGCGATGGCCTTCTTGCAGGCGGCAAGGCACCGGAAGGTCTCCTCGTCGGCCACGTCGAAGGTCAATACTTTCAGGGCCGCGAAATCCAGCTCGGGCGCGGCGGGGCCGCCCCGCTCGGGCCAGGTCAGGGCATACTGGATCGGAATCCGCATATCCGGGACCCCCATCTGGGCCAGGACCGAGTTGTCGCTGAACTGGACCGCCGAATGGATGACGCTCTGCCGCTGGACCACAATCTGAATCTTCTCGGGGGGCAGGCCGAACAGCCAGACCGCCTCGATCAGCTCCAGCCCCTTGTTCATCAGGGTGGCGCTGTCGATGGTGATTTTGGCCCCCATGTTCCAGTTGGGGTGGCGGAGGGCGTCCTCCTTCTTCTTCCCGGCCAGCTCGGCGGCTTTCATCCCGAAGAAGGGCCCGCCCGAGGCCGTGAGCAGAATCTTTTTCAGAGCTTTGGCGCTGTGGGCGTCCTGCAAACACTGGAAAATCGCCGAGTGTTCGCTGTCCACCGGCAGAAGATGGACCCCATGCTGTTCCACCGCCCGGGTGACCAGCCGCCCGCCGGTGACGAGGCTCTCCTTGTTGGCCAGGGCGAGATCGCGGCCGCTTTCGATGGCGGCAAGGCTGGCCCCGAGGCCCGCGATGCCGACAACGCTGTTCAGCACCACATCCGCCCCGTCCATCCGGGCCAGCTCCACAAGGCCCTCCGGCCCCCGCAGAAGCTTCGGTGCGCCCGCGGTTCCGGCCAGCGCGGCGGCCACCTTCTCAGCGGCAGCCGGGTCGGTGACGCAGACGGCCTTCGGGTGAAATTCCGCAATCTGTTTAAGCAGCAGCTCCGCCCGGCTGTGGGCCGAGAGGCCGTACACCTCATACCCCCGGGCGCGGATCACGTCCAGGCTCTGGGTGCCGATGGAGCCGGTGGAGCCCAGAAGGGTGATTTTCTTTGCCATTCCCGTCTTCCTCCTGCCTCAGCGGTAAAAGACCGCCGTGATAACCATCGTGACAAAGGGCGCGATGAACATGACGCTGTCAAACCGGTCCAGGATGCCGCCATGTCCCGGGAAAATGATGCCGTAGTCTTTGATGCCGCACTGGCGCTTGACCACGCTGGCGAACAGGTCGCCGTAGATGCCCAGCACCGCCGCCACAATTCCCAGCAGGGCGATCACAACAAACATGGACACCCCGATGTTGGACTGGGTGAAGATCTCCATCCGGTCCGCCGCAGCCGAGTAGATGAGGGTGGCGGCGACGCCGAACACCATGGTGCCCAGAACGCCGCCGATGGCCCCCTCCACCGTCTTTTTGGGGCTGACCACCGGGCAGAGCTTGTGCTTGCCGAAGGCCCGGCCTGCGAAATAGGCGCAGGTGTCGCCGCCCCAGGCAAAGCAGAGGATCAGGAGGATGAAAAAGACCGCGTCGTAGCCGTATTCCGCCACCGGCAGCAGCTTTTTCAGGAAAATCAGGGAGTAAAAGCAGAACATGATGATGCCCGAAAAGAGCAGAAGCCCGCTGACCTTCTGGTAGCTGACCACTCCGTTCCGCACCACCAGATAGATGCTGTAAAACAGCACCACCAGAAAGCTGGCCACCATGACCAGCGCCCGGATGTGCTGGTAGGTGGAGAGCATGACGATCAGCGTATAGGGCACCAGCACCGCATAGAGAGGCCAGTCGGTCCGCTCAAAGCCCAGGGCTGCGTAGACCTCGTGCATGGCCAGCAGCGAGATGCCCGCCACCACCAGGTTGAACACGATGGTGTCAAAGGTGAACAGCACCAGGATCAGGACAACAATGCCCACAAGGGCCGTTATGATTCGTGTTTTCATTGTTTCTTGTTCCCTTCTTGAATTCTCCGGCACACAGACGCCGGAGCAGCCTCCCGCCGCGCGGCGGGGCAGGGCGTTTCCCCGCTGCCTCAGACGCCGCCGAACCGGCGGGACCGCCGGTTATACTCCTCGATGGCGGCGTCGAGATCGGCCCGGGTGAAGTCCGGCCAGAGGACGTCCATCTCCACCAGCTCGGAGTAGGCCGCCTGCCAGAGCATGAAGTTGGAAAGCCGCTTCTCCCCGCTGGGGCGGAGGATGAAGTCCGGGTCCTTCTGGCCGCGGGTGTACATCTCGGCGGCCATCCGCTTCTCGGTGATCTCGCCGGGGGCGAGTTTGCCCGCCGCGGCCTGTTCCGCCAGCCGCTGCGCCGCCCGGACGATCTCCTGGCGGCCCCCGTAGTTGACCGCGATGTTCAGGGTCATGCCGGTGCGGTGGGCAGTATTTTCTTCGATCTCGTTCATCAGCTCCTGATAGCGGGGCTCCAGAGCGGTCCGGTCCCCCAGAAAGACGATCCGGTTGTTCCGGTTCTTGTAGTCAAAGGCCCGCAGCAGATAATCCCCCAGCAGCCGCATGATGGCGCCCACCTCCTCGGCGGGACGCTTCCAGTTTTCGGTGGAGAAGGCGTAGAAATAGACCGATTCCACCCCCAGCTCGTCGCAGTAATCGGCGATTTCCTGAAAGACTTCGGCCCCCTTCTTGTGGCCCGCCGTCCGGGGCAAGCCCCGGCGTTTGGCCCAGCGGCCATTGCCGTCCATGATGATGCCGATGGAAAGCCCGCGGGCAAATCCTTCTGTATGTGACATTGGCGTTACTCCTGTCTTGCGCCTTCGGGCGGCGCAGCCGCCTGAAAAAAATGCCGCGCACCTTCCCCAGCGCACGGCACTTTTGACTGGCCCGGGAAAAATCAGACGGACATGATTTCCTTCTGCTTTTCCTCGACGGTCTTATCGACCAGCTTGATAAACTTATCGGTCAGCTTCTGGACATCCTCCTCCATGGACTTCTGGCTGTCCTCGGTCAGCTCGCCGGCCTTCTTCATGGCCTTTGCCTTGTCCATGGCGTCCCGGCGGACGTTGCGGACGGCCACCTTGGCCTCCTCGCCCATCTTGGAGACATCCTTTGCCAGCTGCTTGCGGCGCTCCTCGTTGGGGGCCGGGAAGTTCAGCCGGATGGTCTGGCCGTCGTCGATGGGGTTGATGCCGATGTCACTGGCCTGGATGGCCTTGCTGATCGTCCGCAGCAGCGAGCGGTCCCAGGGGGTAATGGTCAGCACCCGCGCCTCAGACACGGCCACCGACGCCACCTGCTGGATCGGGGTGGGCGCACCATAATAATCCACCGTGACTTTGTCCAGAACGGCAGGGTTGGCGCGGCCTGCACGCACGGCGGCCAGCTCCCGCTCCAGGTGCTCGACGGCGCCCTTCATCTTGTCTTCATAAACTTTTGTGTTGCTGCTCATTGTGCTGTCTCCTGTTCTTTTCGTAAATCGTATCGTCATACAGGCGCAGGGGCCTGTGCATTTCTGTGCAGGATCGTTCTATTCTATACGCGCCCGGGGCGTTTTATACCGGGGCCTCAGCCCTCATAGACCAATGTGCCCACCGTTTCCCCCTGGACGGCCCGGGCGATGTTGTCCGGCTGGGCCAGGTCAAACACCAGAATGGGGAGCCGGTTCTCCCGGCAGAGGGTGGCGGCGGTGCCGTCCATGACGGCCAGGCGGTCCTCCAGAACTCTGGTGAAGGTCAGGGTGTCGTATTTTTTCGCGTCGGGGTGTTTGTGGGGGTCCTTGTCGTAGACGCCGTCCACCATGGTCGCCTTGAACATGATGTCCGCCGAAACCTCCACCGCCCGCAGGGCCGTGGCCGTGTCCGTGGAGAAGAAGGGGTTGCCGGTGCCGCCGCCGAAGACGGCGATCTTCCCCGCTTCCATGGCGGCCAGGGCGGCGGCCCGGGTAAAGGGCTGGGCCACCTGGGGCATGGTGATGGAGGTGAACACCTCGGTGGGCACCCCCAGCTGCGCCAGCTTGTCCGAGACGGCCAGCGCGTTCATGACGGTCGCCAGCATGCCGATCTTGTCGGCCAGCGTGCGCTCCATCTTCCCGCTGGAACGGCCCCGCCAGAAGTTGCCTCCCCCCACCACGATGCCAATCTGGGCGCCGAGGTCGTGGGCCTTCTTCACGCCGAGGCAGATCGCCTCCATGGTCGGGTCGTCAAAGCCGGTGCCCTTCTCGCCGCCCAGCGCCTCGCCGCTGATCTTGAGCAGGACACGGTTGTATTTGAGTGCCATCTTTCAAAACACCACCTGTTAAAGAATCTGTTGGGCTTATTGTACAATAAAACGCCCCCAAAGTAAACAGGCAAAGCCCGCCGGGCCGAGAAAAGGCCGCCGGGCTCCCGTTTTTTCGGGGGGCCCGGCGGCCGGAATGGCCCTCTCCTGCGGGAGGGGCCGGTTTTACTTGTTCTTGCTGCGGGCCTTCATCCGCTGCTCGTGGTTCAGAATCTGCTTGCGGATGCGCAGGCTCTTGGGGGTGACCTCCAGCAGCTCGTCGGGGGCCAGGAACTCCAGGCAGCCCTCCAGGCTCAGCCGGCTGACAGGCACCAGGCGCAGCGCGTCGTCCGAGCCGGAGGCGCGGGTGTTGGTCAGGTGCTTGGTCTTGCAGACGTTGACGTCCACGTCCTCGCCGGTGGGGGTGTAGCCGATGACCATGCCCTCGTAGACCTTTTCGCCGGGGCCGATCAGCAGGGTGCCCCGCTGCTGGGCGTTGTACAGGCCGTAGGTGACCGAGTCGCCGGTCTCGAAGCTGACCAGGGAGCCGGTGGAGCGGTTGGTGATCATGCCGGCCCACAGGTCGTAGCCGTCAAAGATCTGGTTGATGACGCCTTCGCCGTGGGTGTCGGTGAGGAACTGGTTGCGGTAGCCGAACAGGCCGCGGCTGGGCATACGGAACACCAGACGCACCCGGCTGTCGCCCAGGGCGTCCATCTGCTGCAGGACGGCCTTGCGCTGGCCCAGGCCGGTCATGACGGCGCCCTGGTACTGGGTGGGCACGTCGATCACAACCTGCTCCATGGGCTCGTAGGTCTTGCCGTCGATGACCTTGGTCAGGGCGTGCGGGGGGGACACC
>JAHLFH010000156.1 GCA_018883885.1 Candidatus Faecalibacterium intestinavium
AGCCCGAGGGGCGCGCCGGCCGGACGGCCCACCACCCACAGCAGCCGGGCCGAGAAGTAATTATAGAGAATCTGGCTGGCCTTTTTCAGCAGCGGTTCCAGCAGGGTCCGGGCGTCCCTTCCCTGTTCTTCCGTCAGGCTGAACAGGACGTTGAAGTGGAGCACGTCGGTGCCGGTGGCGTGGGTGGGCAGATAGTTTTGCAGGGTGGTTTCCAGCATCCGGCAGCAGGCCAGATTCAGCTTGAGCTGCTGCTCGGCGGACATACCGGAGTTGGCGGGCAGGATCTCGCCGGTGGCGACGATCAGGCAGGGGCGGTCCAGACAGAGCTCCAGCCCCTGCATCTCCTGTTCCAGATGGGCTTCGTCGGGCACCAGCCCCGCGTACAGCCGGATCAAAAACCGGTCCTGAAGGGTGCGCAGCCCCTGTTCCATCTCCGAGCGGCTCGGCATCCGGCCGGTGAGGGCCCGCTCCTTCTCCACCCGCTGGACGGCCCGGCCCACCGCCGCTTCCAGGCTGGCGGGGGTCAGCTCCATCTTGACCAGATAGTCCACCACCCCGGCCTCGATGGCCCGGCGGGCGTAGGCAAAATCCTCCGAGCTGGTCAGCATGATAAAGACCGGCAGCGGCCCTTTTTTGCAGCATTCCTGGGCAAGGCACAGCCCGTCCATCACCGGCATCCGCACATCCGCGATGACAATATCCGGTTTTTCCCTCTCGATGGCCTCCAGAGCCAGCCTGCCGTTCCGGGCGGTGCCGCAGATGGTGCAGCCAAGGCTCTCCCATTCCAGCATCCCCTGAAGGCCGATCAGCACGAGGGGCTCGTCATCCGCCAGTAGGATCTTCAGCATGAGGCGGTTCTCCTTCCGTTTTGGGGTGGTAAGGCAGGCGGATGGTCACCGCCGTGCCGACGTCGGGTTCGCTTTCGATGGTCAGCCCGTAGGCCTCGCCAAAGGAATATTGCAGCCTCCGGTGGACGTTCCACAGCCCCACATGGCGCAGCTTTTCGCCGCTGCCCGGGCCGGAAGGCTCGTCCAGCAGATGGGCCACCTGCTCGGGGGGCATCCCCACCCCGTCGTCGATCATGGTCACCAGCACGTCCCCGCCCTCCGGGCTGATCCGGATTTCCAGCAGGACGCTGCCGTAGCCGCCCTTGGCCTCCAGCCCGTGGAAGATGGCGTTTTCGGCCAGCGGCTGAAGGGTAAAGCGGGGAATCATGCAGTCCCGGCAGATGGTTTCCCGGTCGATGTGAGAGACCTCGATCTGGATGTCACCGCCATAGCGGTACTGCTGGATGGTGAAATAATCGTTGAGCAGGGCCAGCTCCTCCTGAAGCGGAACCAGCTTTTCGGTGCTCTTGGAAACGCTCTTGGTCAGCCGGGCAAAGGCCGTGACCATCTCGGCGATGCCGGGGGCGTTCTGGATGGTGGCCATCCACCGGATGGAGTTGAGGGTATTATAAATAAAGTGAGGGTTGATTTCCGCCTGCAGCATCTGATATTCCAGATCCTGCTTCCGTTTCTGGTCCTCCAGCCGCCAGGCCAGCAGGGCCTCCACGTTTCCGGCCAGGCGGTTGATCCCCCGGCCCACGTCGCCCAGCTCGTTGGTCCACTCGATGCTGTGGTCGATGGTAAAATTCCCCTCGCCGATCTGGTCGATCCGCTGCTGAAGGGCCGCCACAGGCCGGGTGATGACCCGGTCCAGCCAGCGCAGCAGCAAAGCGTCCATCCCCCAGAGCAGCAGGATTCCCAGCCCGATCAGGAGCAGATAGACCATTCTCTGGCTGAGGGAGCCGCTCTCCGGAAAGAGCTGGATCAGGTGGGCGCCCCAGTCCCCCACCGGCACCATCACCGCCAGAAATTTGCCGCCGCCCTGGGCCACCCGAAACACCTGCGTCCCGGCGCTGGCCAGCTCTCCGGCGGAGCAGCTGCTCATCTCCAGCGTTTGTTCCGTCGCCGTGAGGTTCTGGCCGTCCATCTGCCAGAGCTGGCCCCCCAGCTGCCAGTACAGCTGCCCGCCCTCCGGCATGATGTATCCCTGCGCCGCGCCGGTGAGCAGGCTGGTGTCCAGCCCGAGATAGATCCAGCCCACGGTCCGGGTCTCCGAGCTGGGGCGGATCCGCCGCCGCAGCACCAGACAGGTGGGGTGATCGGTCCGGAGAGGGTCCTGCTCAAACAAAAGCTGATTTTCCGGCCCTTCAAACAGCGCAAGGGTATGGGCGTTCAGCCCGGCGGAGTTGGTCAGGTTGCCCAGCTGGAGCACCCGCCAGGAGCCGTCGGTCAGGAAAAAGCGGACGATCCGCGTCTGAATCGGGCTGGACAGATACCGGTCCAGAAAGAGTTCATAGGCAGAGGTGGTGAGCTGGCCGGACATCTGGCTGGAGGTCAGATAGCGGCGCAGGGTGCTTTCAGTGGAGGCCCAGTTCAGCAGGTCATTGGCGCTGTCCAGGTCCCCTTCCACCGAGACGGCCATCTGCATCAGGTTGAATTCCACCGACCGCAGGGTATTGGTGCGGATGTTGGCTTCGGCCAGGGCGAATATCACCGCCCCCACCAGAAGGCTCACCACCGCGGTGAACAGCTGGGTCCCCAGAACGATCTGCCGCCGCAGGGTCATCCGGCGGATAAAATGCAGCTTCACGCCCCTCGCCTCCTTTCCTTCCGGCGGGCCGGAAGGCGAATATACCTTAACAAATTACATGGCCGGAGGGCAAATGTCAATTCCATTTTTCGCCGCCCCGCCGGGCCCCCGGGCCGCAGACAGCCCCGGGGCATCTGCGCGCCGGGGCCGGAATCTTTGTGTATATAGTACGGAAAATTTCCAATTTTGAAAATAGCTTTTGTACATAAAATGAAATATTTGCAGTTTTGAGTTAAAGATTTTACATTTTTTCCGGGATTTCTAAAAAATTTACAGAACCATTCTCGGATTTTTCCATTCCGGAAAAAGGCCCGCGGGCTTATAGTAGATATCGAAGAAACGGCTTCCCCGCCCCGCACAAGGCGGGGCCGTTGCAAACGAAGAAAAAGACATCAGGAGGCAAAGATTATGAAGAAGATTTCCCGCCGTTCGTTCCTGCAGGCCGCAGCCGTTGTGGCCGGCGCCACCGCCCTGACCTGTCTCTTATACACATCTCCGAGCCCAC
>JAHLFH010000157.1 GCA_018883885.1 Candidatus Faecalibacterium intestinavium
CCTTTGTCATATGCTTCCAGAATCAATTTTCGAGCTTCATTATGCAGCATGACGGTCACCTTCTTTGAATCTGTTATACTACTTTTTCTGAAAAGGTAAAGTCCTATGCTGTATTATTGAAAATTGCTATAAAAAAGTCGGGAGTCTTGGAAAAAGTCGTTCTGGGAGTTAGACTGTCTCTAAAGAATTCTTTAGCCAAACGGACCTATGAAAGAAAGCTGCTGCTCTCTTTTTCTCTGGAGGCGGAATGTCTGTTTCTGAAAAAAGTTCCTTTCGCCTGGTTTAGCACCGGGGAAAACCATCCCTGTTTATGCCCATTAGCTAAATCGGCGGTTTCGTTGGATTTCATCTAAACCGGATTTTTCTGATTTGCTGCGCCGTACCCATTCAGGAAGGAAGCGGGGAAAATTCCATCTTTCAAAGTAGCCTTAATAAGAAAGCGCGGAAAATGGAGCAAGACTTTCTCGTCTTACCAATTTTCCGCGCTGTTCTGGCGTCCCCGCCCGGGCTTGAACCGGGGGCCTCGGGCTTAGGAGGCTCGCGCTCTATCCAACTGAGCTACGGAGACATATAGTTTTTGTGTGATTATGCTTTTGATTTTTAAGTGATTTCTGGGATTTGATTTGCTTCGAGTTTTTGGACTTTTTACTTTTTGAGGAAGCTGCGTCCGGTGCTGAATTTCCAATTTTTCCGGTTTTGGGAATCGCTCCGGTCTCGCTCTGCTGGCTGAAGTCTGCGGTGGTTTCGGGGTTTCGGATAGAATCTGAGCCACCCGATTCATTTTTCTGCCGACGAAAGGCGATAGATACGCAATCGCTTAGGAGGCAGCCGCTCTATCCAACTGAGCTACAGAGACCTATTTTATAGATTATGGGGTATGAGCCGCCCGGGGCTCTGCCGCAGGCGGCCTGGCGCCGAGCCGGACCCGGCAGGGGGCAACACTTATATAATACCGCAAAACAAACACAAAATCAAGTTGAAGACAATCTCAAAAAGGTGTATGCTATAAGGGCGTTATCTGGAACGCAACCAAAGTGTCCGCCGGCCTGCCCGGAAGGGCCGGGCCCGGCAAAGGAGTCATACCATGAACAAACCGAAAAAGAATGCCGCCGCACAGCGCAAAGCCGGTCTGCTGGCGGGCCGGAGCCCGGCGCAGATCATCTGCGGCAGTTTTATTGTTGTGATTTTGCTGGGAGCTGCGCTGCTCACCCTGCCCATCTCCAGCCGGGAGGGCAGGCTGGGCTTCATTGACGCCATGTTCACCGCCACCAGCGCCACCTGCGTGACCGGCCTTGTGGTGCGGGACACCTTTCTCCAGTTTTCTCCCTTCGGGCAGGCGGTGGTCCTGCTGCTGATTCAGATCGGGGGCCTCGGCCTTGTGACTCTCACCAGCTTTTTTGCCCTGGCGGTGCGGCGGCGGATGGGCTTCCGGGACCTGCGTCTGCTGGGGGAGAGCGTCTCCGCCGACGGCTACGCCCAGGCCACCGACGTTTTGAAGATCGTCATCAAGCTGGCAGCCCTCTTTGAAGCGCTGGGGGCGGTGCTGTTTCTCTTTGTCTTTGTGCCCCAGTTCGGGGCGGAAGGCGTTTGGGTCAGCGTTTTCAGCGCCATTTCCTCCTTCTGCAACGCGGGGTTTGACCTGTTCGGGCGGTTCGGGGCCTATTCCTCCTATGCGCCCTATGTCAACAACTACTATGTCCAGGCTGTGGCCATGTTCCTGATTATGGCGGGCGGTCTCGGCTTCATGGTCTGGGTGGAGATCGGCGAGTGGCGGAAAAAGCGCCGCCTCTCCCTCCATGCCCGGGTGGTGCTGATCTTCTCGGCCCTGCTCTGGATCGGGGGCGGCCTGGGCTTTGCGGCCATGGAATGGTCCAACCCCGCCACCCTGGCGTCCCTCTCGGTGCCGGGCAAGCTGATGGCGGGGCTGTTCCAGTCGGTCTCGGCCCGTACCGCCGGAATGAACACGGTGGACCTGGCGGCATGCAGTCCGGTGAGCAAGCTGCTCTTGAGCGTGCTCATGTTTATCGGCGCGGCCCCGGGCGGCACCGGCGGCGGCGTCAAGGTGACCACCTTCGCCGTGCTGGTGCTGACCATCCGCAGCGTGGCGCAGGGGCGGGACGACTGCATCATCGACGGCCGCCGAATCGACCACAAGACGGTCTACCGCTCGCTGACCATCATCACCCTGGGCGCTCTGGCGGCTACGGCGGCCACCCTCGTGGTCTTTTTCGACACCCCGGAGTCGGTCAGCGTGATCGACGCCCTCTTTGAGTCCTGCTCGGCGTTCGGCACCGTGGGCCTGACGGTGGGGGTCACCGGCCAGCTCAACAGCTTCGCCAAGGCCATCTATATGGTGGTGATGTTCATCGGGCGGGTGGGGCCGGTCTCTCTGGCCATCAGCCTGACGGCCAAGCCCGATGACAACAAGCGCCGCATCCTGCCCGAGGGGCATATCAACGTGGGGTAATCTGACGTCCCTCCGCGGCGCATCGCCGCAGGACCGGCAAAATGCGGGGGTAATTCCCCCCGGCCCGGAAGCCCCGGGTTCCAGTTTCCGACTCTTTCCAGGCCCAATTTGCAATCTTTTTGCAAATTGGGCTTGCTTTTTTGCGCCGGAGCGTGTATACTGTCTCTCGTTCACAAAAATGCAACCTGCTTGCAAATTGCGGCGGGCTTGGAAAAAAGGAGCGCAGGCCCCTGCGGGAGAGACTATGGAACTGTTTTTGGAAGTGCTGGAGGAATCCCTCCACGACACCTTGAATATGCTGCCCTTTTTGTTTGCAGCCTATCTTGTGATTGAATACGTCGAGCGCCGCCACGGCGAGCGGATCGAGGCTCTGCTGGCCCGGGGCGGCCGCTGGGGCGCTGTGC
>JAHLFH010000158.1 GCA_018883885.1 Candidatus Faecalibacterium intestinavium
GCGCGGAGGGCGGCTTTGCCCCGGAGGAAGCCGCCGCCGCTCAGGCCGCGGGCGCAAAAATCGTGGGTCTCGGCCCCCGCATCCTCCGCTGCGAGACCGCCCCTCTGGCCGTTCTCTCCGCCGTCATGACCCTGACCGGAAACCTCGAATAACGGCAAAAAACCCAAACCCGCCGGGCCCCCGGCGCAGCAAAAACCCCCGAACCGGACGGCTCGGGGGTTTTGGGTTTTTATGAGGTTTTTTGCCATGAAAGGGCCCGGGAGGGTCAGCCCTGGCCGTCTGCGGGCAGAGCGTCTTTCTCGGCCCTCTGGCGGGAGTCGGCAAGATAGAGGTCCAGCTCGGGCATCAGCTCGTTGCTGACGATGGTCAGCATCTCCTCCAGCTTTTTCAGGTCCTCGGGCGGAAAGCGTTTCCGCGCCCGCTCGACGACGGTGTGAAGGTAGGAATAGCTGATGTTGTAGTAGTCGATATACTTCTGGGTGGGCCGCAGGAAATACTCCCGGCGGTCGGTGGTGGACTGGATCTTCTCCACATAGCCCTTCTTGACCAGACTGCCGATCTTATAGGCAGCGTTGGGGGTCGAGATCTGCATCATGCGGGAGAACTCGGCAATGGTCGGTTCCCCCAGCGCCATGATCCCCTCCATGCAGAAGGATTCCACCGTGGTGAGGGTGGCTTCCCGCGAGGCGAAGCGCTGGAACACCTTCTGGTAAAAATGCAGCTTGAATTTGGTATACACAGCCTGAAATGCGTCTTCTAACATAAGGAACTCCCTTTCCGTCGGCGGCATCTGTTTTCTACAGTATATCATGCTTTTCGCCGGACGGAAAGAAAATTATTTTCGATCCGCCAGGGCAAAGGTCAGTTCTGCGGTGGCGGCCAGCTTTCCGTCCACCCGGGCGGTCGCCCGGCCAATGCCCAGAGGGCCCCGGCGGGAGATCAGCTCGCAGCGCAGCTCCAGCACGTCGCCCGGCTGGACCTGCTGCTTGAACCGCGCGTTTTTGACCCCTCCAAAGAGGGCCAGCTTGCCCTCGCTGCCCGGCTCGGTCAGGGCCGCAACGGCCCCCACCTGGGCCAGAGCCTCGAGAATCAGCACGCCGGGCATGACCGGCTGGCCGGGGAAATGGCCCTGGAAGAACGGCTCGTTCATGGTCACGCACTTGCGGCCGATGGCCCACTGGCCCGGCTCATAGTCGAGAATCCGGTCCACCAGCGCGAAGGGATACCGGTGGGGGAGAATCGCTGCGATCTCCGCCGCCGTCAGGGCGCGGGCCTCGGCCCGGGGCTGGGCCGGGATCAGAGTCTGTTCCGCCATGGCTCAGCCCTCCCACTTTTTCAGCAGCAGGCAGGCGTTGTGGCCGCCGAAGCCCAGGCTGTTGCTCATGGCATACCGCAGCTCCTTCTCCCGGCCGACGTTGGGCACATAGTCCAGATCGCACTCGGGGTCCGGGGTCTGGTAATGGATGGTGGCGGGGACAAAGCCGTCGTAGAGGGCCAGAGCGGTAAAGACGGCCTCGACGCCGCCTGCGCCGCCCAGCAGATGGCCGGTCATGGACTTGGTGGAGGAAACGCAGAGCTTGTTTGCCCACTCGCCGAAGGCGGAGTGGATGGCCGCGGTCTCACAGCTGTCGTTCATGTGGGTGCTGGTGCCGTGGGCGTTGATGTAGTCCACGACCTCGGGGCCGACCCCGGCGTCCTTGAGGGCCAGGGTCATGCAGGCCGCGCCGCCCACGCCGCCGGGGGCCGGGGCGGTGAAGTGGTAGGCGTCGCAGTTGGAGCCGTAGCCCACCATCTCCGCGTAAATCTTCGCGCCGCGGGCCCGGGCGTGCTCCAGCTCCTCCAGAACCAGAATGCCGCTGCCCTCGCCCATGACGAAGCCGGAGCGCTCGGCATCAAAGGGGATGCTGGCGCGGGCGGGGTCCTCGGCGGTGGACAGGGCCTTCATGCTGGTGAAGCCGCCGATGCCCAGCTCACTGATGGTGCTCTCGGCGCCGCCGCAGACCATGACCTCCTCGTAGCCGTCCCGGATGCGGTGGAACGCGTCGCCCACCGCGTTGGAGCCGCCCGCACAGGCGGTGACCGGGCAGCTGCACATTCCCTTCAGGCCGAACCGGATGGCGATCTGGCCCGCCGCCATGTTGGCGATGGACATGGGCACGAAATAGGGGCTGACCTTCTCGAAGCCGCGCTGTTCGCCGCGGGTGTGCTCGGACTCGATGGTGGGCAGGCCGCCGATGCCGCTGGAGACGATGACGCCGATCCGGCTGACATCCTCCGCTTCCGCGTCCAGGCCGCTGTCGGCCCAGGCCTCGGCGGCGGCGGCCATGGCGAACTGGGTGAAGCGGGCCATCTTCTTGACCTCCCGCTTGTCGATCGCAACGGTGGGGTCAAAGTCCTTGACCTCGCCCGCCAGCTTGACCTTGAAATTGGTGGTGTCAAAGGCAGTGATGGGGCCGATGCCGCACCGGCCCTCCTTTGCAGCCTGCCAGCTCTCGGCAACGGTGTTGCCGATGGGGTTCACGGTGCCAAGGCCCGTGACGACCACTCTGCGTTTTTCCATAGAAGGTTCTCCTTGTTGTATCAAAACCGAAGTAAATAGTTAAGGATTCTGCGGGGCTTTAGGCTCACCCGCTGCCCGGGGGTATGGGCAGCAATGGCGACCGCCGCCTGCGGCGGATAAAGGGAGCCATTGCTGGCGCCGCGCTCCGATTTTTGCAAGCGGCATTTGCCGCGCCGGAAAAATCGGTCCAACGCAAGAGGAAAGAGCCCCCATTCCGCTAAAGGGCGGGTGGGTGGGTTTAAAATCTGTCTCTTATACACATCTC
>JAHLFH010000159.1 GCA_018883885.1 Candidatus Faecalibacterium intestinavium
GCTCTGGGCCGCAGAGAGCTTTTCGATCTCGTCCTGGCTCATCACCGCTCCGCTGCCGCCCGATGCGGGGGCAGGGGCCGGGGCGGGAGCCGGTTCCGGTTCCGGGGCGGGTTCGCCCATATCGAAGCTCATCTCAAAGCCGTTGAGCAGATCCCGCGCCAGCTCCACCGACATGACGTTGACGAATTCGCTTTGGAGCACCCTTTCGATGCCCAGCACGAACCGGACCACCACCAGGCTGCCGTCCTCATTGGGGAAGCGCTCTTTCTTGAACTCCTGCAGATTGTCCAGCGCAAAGGACTCGGGGGTAGAGATGTTGACGGGCCGCCCCAGGAAGTCCGACAGGGCCGTGGAGGCCGCGCCCATCATCTGGTTCATGACCTCGCAGACGGCGCTGATGGTCATATCGTTCAGCTCGAACTCCTCGTCGGGCGTCTCGCTGCCCATCAGGATATCCACGATGGTCTTGACGTCGCTGCGCCGGAGCATCATGATGTTGCTGCCTTCCAGACCCGAGACATACTTGATCTCGATGCCGATGGCCGGCTCCAGGTCTCCAATGCTGAAGTCCTTCACCGAGACGACCTGCACCCTGGGCGTCGTGATATCCACGCGGTGATCGAGCATATTGGAGACGGCGGTGGCCGAGGATCCCAGGCTGATGTTCATGAGTTCGCCGATGGCGTCAAGCTCCATCGAATTAAAAACTGTTTGACTCATGCTCCTTATTTCTCCTCTCTTTTCTGCAAGTTACAGGTCTCCACGATTTTGACGGCCATGCTGCCGTCCTGGGTCCCCAGTTTGCCGCTGAACCAGGGCTTTCCACCGATATAAAGGTGGATGGGGTCCCGGGTGGAGTGGCCCAGATCAATCACGTCCCCGGGGTACAGGCTGTAAATATCCCGCAGGGACACATTGGTCCGGCCCAGTTCCGCTGTAATTTCCAGCTCGGAATCCCGCAGAATATCCAGAATTTCTTCCGAGTTGCTTTCCCCTGTGCCGCGGCCCACCTGGTTGAGGGCCGCGATTCGGGAAAAGATGCCGGTCAACGTGGTTCCGGGCAGGCAGATGCTCATCCGGCCGGAGGTGTTGGGGAAGCGGAGGTTGATGCCGATGATGACCACCGTTTCGTCCAGACCGATCAGCTGCACCAGCGTGGGGTTGGACTCCACCCTGCGGTAACAGAACTGAAGGTCTATATAGTTTTCCCAGCTGCTTCCCATGACGCTGAGAAAATCCTTAACCAGATTTTCATAGAGCTTGAGCTCCACCGTGGTAAAAGTATACCCGGAAGGGAGGCTGTTTTCTTCTTCTCCCTCGCCGCCCATCATCCGGTCCATCATGTTCAGCACAAGCGCCGTGCTGAAATGGATCAAAACCGGCGGCTCCTCCCCTTTTTCCTGCCCGTCCAGCTCCACATCCGCCAGCGTCAGAACGTCGCCGTCGGACAGAGCGTTGGCGAATTCATAATAGCGCTGTTCTTCCACCGACTCCACCGCGATCTCACAGGAGGTGTGCAGCAGGCCGTTGATGCGGGAATTGATCAGCCGGGTGTAGTTTTCAAAGATGCCGCTGATCATCTTCAGGCGGTCTTTGGTAAATTTTCGGGGGCTGTAAAAGTCGTATTTCCGATATTTCTTTTCCGGGCTTTGCTCCTGCTGCGCGGCGTCCATTTCTCCGCTTCGGGCGGCGCTCAGCAGCGCGTCAATCTGGCTTTGGGACAATACTTCCGCCATTGGTTATTCCTCCTGACCGGAGCCGGCCCGGGCGCTGTCCTGGCTCCCGGTTTCCTGGCCGGACCCCTGGTCCGAGCCGCCGTCCTCTCCGGATCGCATGCTGTAATACTGGGTAATGTTGTCGCCGATCTCGCTGTCGGGGTCAAGCCCTGTCACCAGCAGTTCCACCCGCCGGTTCTGGGCGCGTCCCTCAGAGGTTACGTTGTCCGCGATGGGGCGCCACTGCCCGTATCCGATGCTGACCAGCCGGGCGGGGTCGATGACGTTTTTCTCCTGAAGATAAACTGTGACCTCCGCGGCGCGGTTGGTGGCCAGGAAGCGGTCCACCTGCGGGCGGTTGGGGCGGGTCGCGTCGGCCTGGGCCGTGTGGCCCACCACCTGGATCTCGTCCACCGAGCTGCTCACCTCGGCGATGGACATCGCCACCTTGTCCAGCACTTCCTTGCCCGCGTCCAGCAGTTCATACTCATCCCCGGCAAAAAACACCGTATCGTCGAAGGAAATAAAGACGTAGCCGCTGCCCTTTGTCACGCCGATCTTGCTGGTCAGGTTTTCTTCCACAATATACTGCTGGATGGTCTGATAAAGGGTCTCGATGTCGGCTTCCACCTGTTCCTGGGTCAGCTGGCCCTGAATCACGCTCTCGATGTCGGAGACGTCCTCCGGCTGCACATTGGGATTGAGGGCCTGCACCAGCTGCTGCCATTTGTTCTGGTCCAGACTGGACATGGAATACAGCATGATGAAAAAGCACAAGAGCAGGGTCACCATATCGCCGTAGGTATCCATCCAGTTGGCGCCGCCGCCGCCGCTGCTTTTCTTTGCCATTTCTGTTTCGCCTCCCCCCGGGAATCCTGTTTTTTTTTATTTGCTCTTCTGGCCGCCTGCGCTGTTTTCCTAGCCGGTGGTGCGGATCTTCTGGCGCAGGAAGGTCATCAGATGTTCCCGCAGGAACTTGGGGTTTTCACCGGCCTGGATGGCCATGATCCCCTCCACGACAATCTGGCGGCAGAGCACTTCTTCCTCGTCCCGGGCCGTCAGGTTGGCGGTGATGGGGTTGAAAATCACATGGGCCAGCAGAGAGCCGTAGAAGGTGGTGACCAGAGCCACCGACATATTGGGGCCCAGGCTGTCCATGTCCGAGCCGTCCAGCGTTTTCAGCATATTGATCAGGCCGATCAGGGTGCCGATCATACCGAAAGCGGGGGCCGCGTTGGAGCCGCGCTCATACATGGCGATGGCCGCCTGATGCCGGGCGGAGGTCTGTTCGATGTCGTTTTCCAGGATGCTCTTGACCCGGTCCGGGTCGGTGGCGTCCACGATCAGCATGATGGCCTGTTTGAAGAAGGGGTCCTTCTGTTCGTTGGCCTTGTCCTCCAGCGCCAGCAGGCCGTTCTTCCGGGCGATCTGGGCCAGCTCCACCAGCTGCTCCACATAGTCCGTCGGCTCAAAGGCGTTGGACCGGAGCATGATCCCCAGATGCTTTGAGAAGGATTTCGCCGTCTTGGGATAGCAGGCAATCATGACCGCCATGGTACCGCCCAGAACGATGAGGACACTGGACAGGTCAAAAAAGCTGATTATGTTCAGCGGATCAAATGAGAACTCGACCAAGGGCAGGTCGGGGCTTCCAATGTTGAATGTAATGCCCACCATGATGCCGAACACGGTAAACGCGAAGGCCAGGGCCATACCAATCAAATAGACTACGTTCATACTGTCGATCCCTTCTGTCTTTCAGCCCGCAGGGAACGGGCCCCCGTATCAGCGCCGGTCAACCACAGAAATTTCCCGATGGATATCCTGCACCTTGGCGTTATAATCGGCAATCTTTTGGATGATTTCTTCCGCAGTATCCCGCACGATGTAATAATCGTGGTTCATCATCACGATCTTGCACTCCGGGATCAGCTCGATGCACTCGATCTGGTTGTGATTGATGAGAAACTGCTTGTTGTTCATTTTGGTCAGAACAATCATGCTGCATCCCCTCCCATATGTCCCGCCCGGGAAGCCCGGGCGGGTCTATTCAGGTCCTGCGTATCAGCGCTTGATGTTGACCAGTTCCTCCAGCATGGAGTCGGTCACCGAGATGATTCGGGTGTTGGCCTGATAGCCGCGCTGATAAATAATCATGTTGGAGAACTCGGTGGCAAGGTCGGTGCCCGAACCCTCCAGGAAGGAGGTCATCAGGCCGGTCTCGCTGCCTGTCAGGAGATCAGCATTCGCTACTTGGCCGGTAACTGCGCTGTTGGGAACAAAGAGAGAGATGTCTCCCGCAGCCTCACCGGCCCGGTAGTAGGGGCCGTCCTTGTGGAGCAGGCCGCTGGGGTTGTCCACCTTGGCCAGGGCGATGTAACCCACCACCACCGGCTCGCCGGTGGCGCTGCTGGCGTTGGTACAGGTGATCTTGCCGTTGGCGTCGATGCTCAGGCTTTCGTAATCAATAAACTCAGTGTTGTTGCCTGGCGGAGTAGTATAATCGGCACTGCCGTCACCTTTCTTCAAAGGCAGACGGATGGGCTGCAGGGTAAGCGCAACATTATTAGCGTCCCTGGATATAAGGCCGTAGACCACGTTGCCGCTCATCTTGTCCACCAGGTAGCCGTCCCGGAACTCGAAGTTGCCGACCCGGGTCAGTTCCAGGCCCTTGACATCTTCCATGTTATTAAACGTTTTGCCTTTGGCTCCCACCAGGAAGAAGCCGTCGCCCTGGATGGCGCAGTCGGTGGCCATGCCGGTGGGGGAAAGGTCGCCGGTGGCCATATTCAGGTCGATGGTGCCCACGCCGCAGCCGTAGCCCAGCTGCTGGGGGTTGAGGCCGCCGGCGGTATCCGTTGCGGCGGAACCGGCGCTGAGGGTGCTGTAAAGGCTGTCCTTGAAGGTGATGCGCTGGGTTTTGTAGCCGTAGGTATTGACGTTGGCAATGTTGTTGCCTACGACGCTGAGCGCCTGCATGTGGGTTTTCATGCCCGCAATGGCCGCGCTCATTGCTCCTGTCATAGCCATAATGATTCGTGCTCCTTTTTCAATCGTTTTTGATTCAGACTGCGCCGCCGGGGACCCGCCATTCGGGCGGGCCCCAGAGCCTCCTTGCGGTCCTGCTCTCTGTGCCTCACAGGAACACGGCGCCGTCTATGTTGGTGAAAACGCTTTCTTTCAGCTCGTCCTCGGACAGGGCCGTGATAACCCGCCCGTTGGGGACGTTGACGATGAAGGCCAGGCTCCGGTCCAGAGCCAGGATGTTTTTCGCGCCCTTGGCTTCTGCCCGCTCCACCGAGTCGTTCAGCCGTTCCAGAAGGGTGGGCGTCAGGTCGATCCCCCGCTCTTCCGCCCGGCTGATGGCGTGCTTGGAAAATTCCACCGTCCTTGCCTGGGACTGTTCCAGCTCCTTGCGGAGGGCCGCCCCAAAGCTGCCGGCCCCATTGGTGCCGCTGCGCCCGGATACGCCGGACGCCGCCCCGGTTCCAAGGGCCGCTGCATGGACTGATCCAACCATGGGAAACCTCCTTCCGGGCTTTTACAGGACCGTGTCCAGAATCACGTCTGTGAGCTTGTCCTTGATGACCTCGGTCACCACGCCGGTGACCACATCGGTGACCGCGCTGGTGCTGCCGCTGATCAGGGCGTCCTTGATGGCGTCGATGCTTTCGCTGGTGATGGCGCCGGAGAGAGAGCTGGGGACCTGATCTGCCAGAGATTCGACGATCTGTCCGGTAAGCTCGTCCTTGACGCCGTCCGCGACCCCTGCCACCACTTCGCCGACCTCGCTGCTGAGGGTGCTGGCTTCGGGGACCTCCGGCAGAGTGCCCACCGCCATGATGCTGCTCAGGGGGTACATGGTATCGTTGACGAAAATCACCGGCGAATCCTGATAGGTTCCGGCGCCGGTCACCTCGCCCACGACCTCTTTCACAGCGCCGTTCTCGTCGTATTCGCCCACCGTGACGGTTTTGCCCACCAGAGAGGCGGCATAGCTCAGGGTGTTGGCCTCGGTCAGGGCCTCCAGATTGGTCTGGACGCCGGTCATCATCTGGACCATGGACATCTGCACCAGCTGGTTCATCATGTCGGACATATCGGCGGTGTTGTCGATGGTCTGGTTCTGGAGCTGGGTCACCATCAGCTGGAGGAAATCGGTGAAGTCCAGCCCGATGTTGTCGCTGACATCACTGGAATCGGTAACCGTGTAGCCCAGAGCTTCCAGCTCTTCCGCCGTGGGGCTGGAGCTGGCGCTGTTGGCATAGGTATTGGCGGAGTAAAGCCGCTCCAGCGGGAAGGATGTAAGTTCAGTGCTCATCTGTGTTTACCTCCTTTACTGGTTTTCAGAGGGTCTGGGCTCCCACAAGGCCCAGCCGCAGCTGGTGAAGGAAGCTGTCCGCCTCCTGCTGCGGGGTCTGCCGCTGCTGCTGTTGCTGCTGCTGCTGGTTCTGGCCGTTCTGCTGCTGGTTCTGCTGCCAGAGCTGCTGGTTCTGCTGGGGCTGCGGTACTTCCACCCGGACTTCGGCCTGGCTGCTGTCCTGCAGCAGAAGGCCCAGGGCCCCGGCGTGGTGATCCAACAGCTTTGCAGCCTCGGGATTCTCGGCCCGCAGGACCACATGAAGCGTTCCTTCGGGCGACTGGGTGAACTCCACCGTGACGGTGCCGAGGTTGGCGGGCGTCAGCCGGATCTCCAGCCGCTGGGAGCCGTCCTCCAGCCCTTTGGTCAGAGCCTTGCCCAGAGCGTTTTCCAGCTCAGGGGCGGGGGCCGTGGTGTCCACCTCGACGCTTTCGCCCACCTTCACCGGCATTTCCTCGGTCTGGGTGAAAAGCTGGGTCTCCCCGCTGCCGGCGGCGGAGTCGGTAACCTCGGGGGCGTCCTCCTGGCGGGCTTCCGCCTCCGGGCGGGGCTGCCTGCTGACGGCCGCCGAGAAGCTGTTCTGCTGGCCGGGCGCTTCGGTCCGGGCCAGCCTCGGCCGCTCCACCGTCCGCTCTGCGCCTTCCGGTGTTTCCGTCTGTTCGGCCTTTCCTTCCTCGGGCAGAACCTCGGCGGGGTCGGAGGACGGCTGAGCCGCCTCAGGCACTGCCTGATTCTCCTGCGAAAGGGACGCCTGGTCCGGGGCGAGCTGCGTTCCGGCGGTCAGCTGCTCCAGAGAAACTCCCTGCAGTTCTGCTGCCTGTTCCGTCTGCACCGGCTGCACCTGGAGCGGAATCTGCCGGAGGCTGTCGGCCATCAGCGCCGCGCCCAGAGCCGCCAGTTCCTTCTCGGGGAACTCGGTGTCCTGCGCGTCGTCGCCCTTGTCGGGGAGGGTGGTCTCACCGGGTTCCCGGTTCACCTCTTCCGACGTCTGGGAGGACGCGGCATCCTGCCGGTCCTGCTCCTGCCGCTGCTGCAGCATGGTCTGGAAGGTGGTGTCCGTCGACTGGTTTTTCCCGACAAGGTCTGTCGGGGTCTGCCAGGCGCAGGCCGTCCCGCCCAGCTGCATCAATAGCTGTACTGCGTTCATTTCGTGCTCACTTCCTTTCAACCAATGGTTTTTCTATGTTCATGCGCCCTGGCCTGCTTCGCCGTGACCGGCGCAGACCAGTTCATCAATGAACCGCTCTTCACTTTTCTGCGCTTCCTTGCTGTAATCTTCCAGCTTTTTCTCGCGCAGACGTTCCAGGACCGTCTTGTCCTTGTGGGCCTCGATCATCTGCTGCCGCTTTTCCTCGGCGGTCCTGCGGCAGGCTTCCAGCCGCTGGGTCTCCCGGGCGATCTCCCGTTCCAGCAGCCGCAGCCCTTCTTCATAGGTCATGGCGTCCAGGATTGTGATCCCGGCGGCGGCCTCCTCCCGGAATTTCCGGTTCAGCTCCCGGTAGCGGGCCTGAGCCTGGGCCACCTTTGCCTCCTGCTGATGGACCTGGTCCAGCGCCCGGGCGTATTCGCCCTGACGGCCATCCAGAACCTGCCGCCGGTAATCCAGCACGCTTTCCAGCCCAAAGCGGAACTTCTTCATCCTCTACCCCTCATTGTCCTTTCTCCGCCGCTCTCTCAGAACAGCTTCCGCATCGCGTCCAGATCCTCGTCGTAGCTGAAGCCCTCGTCGATGCCCTGAATCAGGAACTGCTCGATGCCGTCGATCTTGCTGAGGGCGTAGTCCAGTTTGGGGTTGGACCCGGCCTTGTACGCGCCGATGGACACAAGGTCTGCGTTTTTCTCGTAGGTTCCCATCACGTCCCGCACCCGGGACGCCAGGGCCCGGTGTTCCGGGGAGACGATGTCCGTCATCAGACGGGAGATGCTGGCGCTGATGTCGATGGCCGGGAAATGGTTGCTGTTGGCCAGCCTTCGGGAGAGGACGATGTGTCCGTCCAGAATGCCCCGGACGGTATCGGCGATGGGTTCGTTGGTGTCGTCGCCCTCCACCAGAACGGTGTAAACGCCGGTGATGGAGCCCCGCTGGAAGTTGCCGCTCCGCTCCAGCAGCTTGGGCAGCTCCGCGTAGATGGACGGGGTGTAGCCGCGGGCCACGGGGGGTTCGCCCACGGCCAGCCCGATCTCCCGCTGGGCCATGGCGAAACGGGTGAGGGAATCCATCATCAGCAGCACGTCCATCCCCTGATCCCGGAAATACTCGGCGATGCCGGTGGCCACCGAGGGGCAGCGCTTGCGGAGCATGGCCGGCTGGTCGGAGGTTGCCACCACCAGCACCGAGCGGCTCATGCCCTCGGGGCCAAGGTCCTTCTGCATGAACTCCACGACCTCGCGGCCACGCTCGCCCACCAGCGCGATGACGTTGATGTCGGCCTTGACGTTCTTGGCAATCATGCCCATGAGGGTACTTTTGCCGACGCCGGAACCGGCGAAGATTCCAATTCTCTGCCCCTTGCCCACGGTGAGCATCCCGTCGATGGCTTTGACGCCGAATTCCAGCCGCTCCCGGATGGGAGGCCGGGCCATGGGGTTGATGTACTGTTCCCCGTCCACACAGAAGGGGGTTCCCGCCGGAAAGGGGCCTTTGCCGTCGATGGGCTCGCCCAGGGCGTTGATGACCCGCCCTTTCAGGAAGGGCCCCATGGACAGGCTCAGCCTCCGGCCGGTGTTCCGCACGAAATTCCCGGCGGAGATGCCGCTGATTCCGGCGTAGGGCATCAGGAGGATGCGGTCGTTTTTGAATCCGACCACCTCCGCCATGATCTGCCCGCCGGATTCGCCGTTGTAGATGCGGCAGATGTCACCCACGGCAGCCCGGCCCCCGGAAGCCTCGATGGACATCCCCACGATATTCTCAATCTTGCCGGTGTAGCTGACGGTCTGCGCCTGCTGCACCTGCTGGATCATCTTCTCGAACAAGGCCGGACACCTCCTCTCAGCCTCCGTGGAGGATATCCCGGAGGTTATGGATTTGGGTGGATACGCTGGCGTCGATGATTTCATCGGGCATCTCGATGATGCAGGTGCCGGACTCGTCGTCCGCCAGCGGAATCAGTTTGATGTTGTCGGACAGCCCCGAAAGGGCGGTGGTCAGCTCGGGGGTGATCTGGGCCAGCTCTCTGGCGTCGCAGCCGCCCACATAGATTCGGACCCACTCCCGGCGCTTGAGCCGGTCGGTGGCCATCTGAATCATCCGGCCTATCACTTCCCGGCTGCTCTTGAGGCTGATGTGGATGATCTTTTCCGCTACCGTGATGCTCAGGTCGCACAGCTCATCCCGGGCTTTTTCCATCAGGTCCTCCCGGGCCTGGGACGCCTTTTCCAGAAAGGCCGCCACTTCTTTTTGTACTTCCCTGCGCTGGTTTTCCAGCGCGGCGGCGGCTTCCACCTGGGCTTTTTTCATGCCGTCGGCATATCCCTGGCGGTAGCCCTCCGCCCGGGCGGCGTCCCGCGCTTCCTGGGCTTCCTTCTCCGCCTGAACGCGGCTGCTTTCCAGAAGCTCCTGGGCCTCCTTCCGGGCCTGGGCCACGATCTCGTCGGCCTGGGTCCGCGCATAGGAGAAGATGGCGGCGGCGCTGCTGCCGACGTCGTCCTCGTCCCGGTCTGCTTCGTCGGGCGCCCCCTCCTGTTCGGGGGCGTCCGGCTCCTCCACCGTGAGTTCTTCGGTGGAAGGGAACACATAGTCGCTCACCGGGCCAAGGAAATGCTTGAGTATATTAGGCAATGATATCGTCCTTTCCGCCCTTGAGGATAATCAGCTCGTTCTTTTCCTCCAGATCCCGGATGATGCCCACGATCCGCTGCTGGGCAGCCTCCACATCCCGGAGACGAACGTTGGTGGTGACCTCCAGGTCGTCCCGGAGGCTCTGGGCCACACGGGTGGAGACGTTGGCAAAGATCTTGTTGGCCACCTCGGTGTTGGCGCCCTTGAGGGCCAGAACCAGATCCTTGGGGTCGCAGTCCTTGACGAAGCGCTGGACCGAGCGGTCGTCCATGGTGACGATATCCTCGAAAACGAACATCCGTTTGCGGATCTCGTCGGCCAGCTCCTCGTTGTTGACCGACAGACGGTCGAAGATGTTTTTCTCGCTGCCGCGGTCCAAGTTGTTCATGACGTCGGCCACATAGTCCACGCCGCCCACCTTGACCTTGTTGGTGGTGATGATGCTGGAGAAGCGTTTCTCCATCTCCGCCTCAATGATCTTGACCGCGGCAGGGGAAGCGCTCTCCATGTTGGCGATGGCCTCCACCACCTTCACCTGACGTTCCAGGTCCAGCCCGTTGATGACTGCGGCGGACTTTTTCGGGTCCACATAGGAGAGCACCAGCGCGATGGTCTGGGGCCGTTCCCGCTGCAGCGCCGAGGCGAGGGAAACCTCATCCGCCTTGGCCAGGAAGGAAAATTCCCGGTTTTTCAGGGATTTTGTGATTTTTTCCAGCAGCTGGCTGGCGGTCTGGGTGCCGAAGGCCCGCTCCAGGACGGCCCGGGCGTATTCCAGGCCGCCCTCCGTCACCGCCTTGTTGGTCATGCACATCTGGTAATATTCGTTGAGCACTTCCTCGGTGGTGGAGGAATCCAGATGCCCCAGCTTTGCGACTTCCAGGGTGATCTGCTCCACGTCCTCCGGCTCCATGAACTGGTACAGCTTGGAGGCTTTTTCGGTGCCCAGCGACACAATGACGGCTGCCGCCTTCTGCTGGCGGGTCAGCTGCTGCTTGGGTGTGGCGATCGCAGGGGTTTTGGGCGCAGCCGGCGCTTCGGCTGCCGGGGCTTCGCCCTTCTTTTTATCGCTCATTGACCATCACTCTCCCGCATCCAGTTTCGAATCATCTGCGCGGCGATTTCCGGATTACTCTCTGTAAACTTCCGGATATCCTGTCTCAGCTCCATGCTCCGCTCGGTCTGCATCTCCATGATGTCCGGCTGCTGCGCCGGGGCCTGGAGCTCCGCTGCGGCGGCCCGCATCCGGGCTTCCTGCTGGGCCTGCTGGGCCTTCCGTTTCTTCTTTTTCCGGCGGCGCACCAGCAGAATAATCAGCAGCAACAGCAGCAGGGCCAGCAGCCCGGCGCCGCCCAGGATGGCGTAGGTCACCCACTCCGGCACCTCGGCGGTCACCACCGGCAGGATCGAGGGCGTTCCCGCGGTATAGAACGGAGAGACCAGGATGGAGATTTTGTCCTGCTGGTCTGCGGCGCTGATGCCTGCGGCGCGGCCCACATGGCTGTAAAGATCCGCTGCGTTGACGCTTCCGGCGGTGGTTGCGTTGATGGTCACCGCCACCATGACGTCCGAGATATACCCTGCCGTCCGTTCCACCTGCTGCTGGGTGGTATCCACCAGATGGTCCGTCTGGCCGGAGGTGGTGATGACCGACTCGCTGCCGTCCGGCTGGGTCTGCTGGGTCACATATGTATTCAGGTCGGAGTTGGTCTCGGTTCCCACCACCCCGCCGACGGTTCCGTCGTCGTCCCGGATGATGCTGTTGTTCCAGACTTCGGAGCCGATGATCCCGTCGCCGTTGCCCTGGGCCCAGTCCTCCAGAGTGTAATTGGTGGAATCGGTATAGCTGCGGTCCAGGTCCACCACCGTGTTGACGCTGACCTTGACGTTATCCTCGCCGTAAAGGGGCTGCAAAACCTGAAGCACCCGGGCGCGGATGAGGTTGTTGTACTTCTCCTCCAGCTCCAGCTTCAGCTGGGAGCTGTCCTGCGCGTCGGACAGATTGTCCCCCGAGGAATAGGAGTTGCCCTGAGCGTCGATGATGGTGACGTTTTCCACGTTGAGCCCGGACAGGCCGTGGCTCACCAGGCTGCGGATGGCCTTGACCTGGTTGTCGGTGAGGGTCACGCCGTTTTCCATGGTGACCTGCACGGCGGCGGTGGCGTCCACCGAGGTTCCGCTGCCCAGCACATAGGTGTGGTCCTCCCCGGGGGTCAGCAGCACGTCGGCCGACTCCACCCCTTCCATCTTGCAGATGACCGCCGCCATGTAATCCTGCAAATCGTAGAGGATCAGCTGGTTGCGCTCCGCCTCGGTGGTCAGGCTGCCTACATTATTTAAATAGGTTCCATAATCGTAGCCGGAAGAAGGGTACCCCGCCACCAGCACCTGCGCCATCAGGGTCTGCTTCTGGCTCTCCGGCACCAGGATGGAGTCATCCTCCACCCGGAATTCCGTGATCCCCTGATCCGAAAAATAGGTAAGAATCGCCGTCTGGTCGGTCCGGCTCAGGCCCGAGAAAAGCACGGCGTAGGGCCGGCTGGCCTGCATCAGCAGCACCACTGCGACGACCGCTACAACAACCAATAAGCCGCATCCCAGGAACACCTTCAGTTTCCTGGAAGCGGCTTGCCAGCGATGTTTTACCTTGGCAAAAACTTGTTTTATCTTATCCTGCATGAGTATTCTCCCAGGTTACAGAAGGGAATCAGTCACAGACTGATCCGCATCAGTTCATTGTACGCTTCCAGCGCCCTGTTTCGCATCTGAACCAAAAGAGAAACCGAAAGTTCTGCCTGAGTTGCCGCGATGGCCGCCGTCGCCGGATTGTCCAGCTGTCCAGTAGCCAATGCGTAATATGCCTCGTTTTTTGCGGCGTCCGTCTCCTTTACGTTGTCCACCATGGACTGGAACACATCGGCGAACATGGAAGACTGGCCGCCGTCCACGCTTTCTGCCCGGGTGTTCTGCGTCCCGACGGACAGAATGGGAGTAATTTTCTGGAGTTCCATCTGCTATCGTTCCCCCTTTTCCCTCTGCGCCCCGGCCGGAGCGGCCGGGCGCCCGAAACGCTGTTTTTACTTTCCGATCTCCAGCCCTCTGGCCGCGATCTGCTTGAGCACGTTGAAGGCCGTGACGTTGGCGGAGTAGGCCTGCGAAGCCGCCATGGCGTCCGCCATCTCCTTGACCAGGTCCACGTTGGGCAGCTCCACATATCCATCCTCGTCTGCGTCGGGATGGGTGGGGTCATACATCAGCTTGAAGTCCGAGGGGTCCTCCACAATTTCGGTGACCCGCACGCCGCCCGCGGTGGCGCTGGATTCCCCCCTGGCCCGGGCCAGGACCTGCTGGAAGGGAGACGGTTCTCCCTGAGACTCCATCACCACCATCTTCCGGCGGTAGGCTTCGCCGTTTTCGGTGCGGGTGGTGTTCTGGTTGGTGATATTTTCAGAGATCACGTCCAGCCGCATCTGCTGTGCGGTCAGGCCGGACCCGACAATGTTCATGGAACTCATGAACGCCATTTCTGTCCCCCCTTATCCTCAGCCGCTGATGGCGGTCCGGAGCATGGAAAAATCCCGGCTGATGGCATCCATGACGTACTGCATCTGGTATGCCTCCCGGGTCAGTTCCACCATCTGTTCGGTCACATCGACGCCGTTGCCGTCCATGCGGGTGGTTTCCGCGGCCTCGTGGATCACCGGCTGCGCCCCCTCAATGGCCTGGCGCATGGCGGCGACCGGCCTGCCATCCCGGGACGCAGACTGGATCGCCTGCTGCAGGGATTCCTCAAACGTCACATATTTGGTCTGGTAGCCCGGGGTTTCCACATTTGCGATATTATCCAAAATACAGGTCTGCTTGCTCCAAAGATAGTCCATGGACTTGTAGAGCATCGCCATCGAATTGCTCGTTAACGATTCCATCGTTACAGGATCTCTCCCTTCCCCATCCGGGCGGCCGGAAGGCCGTCCGCCGGCGTTTTTCTGCCGGTGCCGCCGCCGCAATTTTCGACGTAAAAAATGACAAACAGCGACACTTTTATTGATCGTTAACATTATACACGATAACTTCTTTTTTGGCAAGCGTGAATCCATTCAAATTTTCTTTTCGGCGCGGCGCACTTTCTGCAAATTTCGACAAATAATACACAAAAAATACACAGCACCATGAAAAAATGCCTGCGGCCGGCCCTTTCGGGTTCCAGCGCCGCAGGCATTTTTCCAAATTGGGTTCCATACCGGGCAGAAAAGCCGAAAATCCGCCCCCTCTCGGGGCCCGGACGCCCCTTTTGCGGGCCGAAACTACGGCGCAGCTGCCCAAACAAATGAGTTTCTCCGCAGGCCGTTCTTCCGTTTGGCGGTCATTTCTCACTCATTGTTGCGGATCTGGAG
Source organism: Candidatus Faecalibacterium intestinavium (assembly GCA_018883885.1). Lineage (GTDB taxonomy): Bacteria > Bacillota > Clostridia > Oscillospirales > Ruminococcaceae > Faecalibacterium > Faecalibacterium intestinavium. Next base: position 14,248 of record JAHLFH010000159.1, read on the forward strand.
GCTGAAAACCGCCTCACGGATCATGTTTTCCTCCTCCCGCACCAGCTCCACAAAGCAGCCTGCGTAGAAGAACTCCCCGTCCTGCGCGGGCTGGGCCCGCAGAATCTTCAGCCGGACCACCAGAGGCTGGGCCGTCACCGGGACGACCACCTCCACAATCTCCCCCGTCTCCAGCCCGCGGGCGCAGCAGAACGCCACGCCGCCGCAGCTGAGGTCCCGGCTGACGATGGGTTCCCGGCCCTTCCATCCGCCGGAAATCGGGTACAGGTAGCTGGAAAACCGCACCGGGACCCGCAGGTTCATCCGGGCGTCCTCGCTCAAGGGGCGGATGGGCTCCAGATAAATTTCATTTTTCTCCCGCCGAAGGACCCGCGCTTCCATCCCCGGGGTGCTCTCGCTCTTTCCCACCAGGGCCACCTGCGCCTGTTCCATCACCCGGTCTGCGGCCTTTTCGTCCACCTGAAGGCTCCAGACCCTGCTTCCGGGCACCTGTCCGCCGACGCCGTGGGCCAGGGCGTTGCCCTGGCTGTCCACAATGATGTATTTACGCGCCATCTGCCTCGCCATCCTTTCCCGTCTGGCTGTTCAGCCGCTCTTTGCGCATCCGCCGGAATTTCTCCGGGTCGGACGGGTCAAATTCCAGAAAATAGAGATAAAGCTCCACCACGGCCTGATACAGCGATTCCGGAATCTCCCGGCCCAGCTGCATCTGGGAGAGCACCGTGGCCAGGGAGGTATCCTCATAGACGGGCACGCCGCTCTCGGTGGCCACCTCCACGATCCGCTCCGCCAGGTACCCCCGGCCGGTGGCCACGATCACCGGGGCGCCGTCTCCGGCATCATAGCGCAGGGCCGCCGCGCGGAGCGGCGCTGCGCCGTTTTGTTCAGACCTTGACATTGACTCCCTGCTTCCCTTCAAACAAATTTGGAAATACATCGCTGAGCGCCAGCGGCTTTTCCAGCGGGGACACCCGCACCTCCCGGCCCGAGAACCCGTTGCGCTCGAGGATCTCCTTCAGGTCCCCGGCGATCAGCTCCCCGTTCCGGCTCACGCTCTCCGGCCCGTAGACCTGAAGGTCCACCTGGTCCCCTCTGGCGGCCAGGGTGACTTCCAGAAAGCCCACGGATTCCAGGTCCAGCTTGAAAAGGAACTGGATCTTGTCCCGGGCGGGGCCGTCCCCATTTGAATCCCGCTCCTTGGCGTTGGGGTCCACCCAAAGCTCGGAGTAGGCCAGCTTGCCGTTCCATTCCAGGGGGAAAAACGCGTGGTTGACCGGCATATAAACGCTCTGCTGCATCAGCAGGGAGCGCATGATCTCGCCGAACGCGTCCCGCACGTCGGGCCCGAAGGCCCCCCGCAGCGCCTGGGCGGCGGTGTCGGCCAGAGCGTCGGCAAAGGAGAGATGGGCCGCGTTCTCTTTGCCCTTGGTCCCGGTATCCTTCAGCAGATTCAAAATAGCGTCGTCCTTGAGCTGGCTGAGGCTGTTGAGCATCTCGCTGTACCCGCCCAGCTGGCGGAAGGCCTGAAGCATCTGGGCCTCGTCCCCGTTTTCATACCGGGTCACCTGTAACATCAAAAGGCTCACCAGATCCCGCAGGGGGCCGAGGTCGTGGGTGCGGCTGACGTATTCCCCCAGATAGGGGATCAGCTCCCCCTGGAGCAGCTTGAGGTTTTCCCCCCGGGCCCCGGCGGCCAGCCCGTTTTCCAGCCGGGCCGTCAGCTCGGCCAGCTTTCCCCGCCAGTTTCCGGGCAGATAGTCCTGCATCTGGCGCAGAAGCTCCAGCATATTCTTCCCGATGTGGTCCGTGGAGGCAAAATCGCTGTACCGCTTGGCAAATTCCAGCAGAGACTTCCGGGCGAACTCCCCGGGCAGGGCGTCATAGGTCTGGCGCAGCATGGCAAAGAGCGGGCCGGTGAACCGGTTCCCGCTCTGGAGCTGCTCCATCAGGAACTGCGCAAAGCCCTGGTCGTCCAGCTTGAGCATCTCCAGCAGGCTGCCGATCTCCTGCGCGACGCCCGCCTGAAGCCCCGGCGTCTGGACCACGCTGCGCAGCAGCACCAGGGTCTTGCGCAGCGCCTGAGCCAGGCCGGGGGTCTCCCGCAGACGCTGCAAAAACGTCCCCAGGTTGGAATCATACCGCGGGATATTGGATTGGAGCGCGTTGTCCGCCCCCTGCTGTTCGGTCCGGGGGTCGGCCCGGCCCACCCGCGTGGGGTCCGGAACGTTCTGCACCGGACGGTCGCCGGGGCGCACGGCTGCGCCCGCGCCCGTATTTCGGGCCCCGTCATACCCGGGAACGCGGTTGGCCGCACCCAAAAGGTCCGCCATCTTCTCATCACCTCTTATAGAACTGGAACATTGGGCCAAGTTTCCCCGGCCCAGTCCAATATTTTATGACAAAAGCACTTAATTTTTCCGCAAATCCGGTCGATGAAAAAATATGAGGTCGAATACCATGGAAGGAGCATTTTGATATGAGTTCCGGAAACGACAGCATTTTGGACGCCTTTTTGTTTGAAACCAACAGCCTTCTGGAACAGCTGGACAGCATCGTGCTTTCCGCTGAGCAGCAGGACACCTTTTCCCAGGATGACATCAACACCATCTTCCGGATCATGCACACCATCAAGGGTTCTTCCGCCATGATGGAGTACAATTCCCTGATGACCCTCGCCCACCGGGCCGAGGACCTGTTCGCCATTATCCGGGACAAGAGCATCGACATTGTGCCGGAAGCCCTGCGGCCTGAGCTGTTTGACCTGTTGTTTCAGACCATCGACTTTTTCCGCGGGGAGCTGGATCGCATCGAGAATTCCCAGCCCCTTACTGAGAATATCGACAGCCTCTTACAGAAAGTTAATAGACTGATTGACCAAATTCGCTCCGGCGGCCAGCCCGCCGCCGAAGAAGCGCCGGCCGGGGA
>JAHLFH010000160.1 GCA_018883885.1 Candidatus Faecalibacterium intestinavium
GCGCTGGTGGTGGCGGCCCTCGGGGCCCGGGGGCGCAGCCGGATCGGGCAGGCGGAATATATCAGCCGGGGGTATGCGGATCTGGGGCAGATTTTGTCGGCTCTTGGGGGACGAATTGCCTGAGTAACCCCGCGGCCCCTTCCTGAGACGCGCAGGCGACGCAAAAAAGAATTTCAAAAAGGAAAAAATGGCTTGCAATCAGAGCCAAAAGATGATACGATAAAACCATATAGCTGTAGTATAGCGAATTATAGCTGTGTTATGATGAAAAATCTGTGCCGTACAGGGGCAGTGCGCAGTTTGCGATATTCTCACATGGAGGACGAAATTATGGCTTTGATGCTTGATGAAGAATTGGACCAAAACGTTACCACGATCAAGGTAATCGGCGTGGGCGGCGGCGGCGGCAACGCGGTCAACCGGATGGTGGCCGACGGGCTGCAGGGGGTCGAGTTCATCGCAATGAACACCGACCAGCAGGCTCTGGCCAAAAACCACGCGACGGTGAAGGTCCAGCTGGGCGCCAAGCTGACCAAAGGCCGCGGCGCGGGCGCAGACCCGGAAGTGGGCCAGCGGGCCGCCGAAGAAAGCAAGGATGAGATTGCCAACGCCCTCAAGGGCTCTCAGATGGTGTTTATCACCGCCGGTATGGGCGGCGGCACCGGCACCGGCGCGGCCCCTGTGGTGGCCGAGGTTGCCCATGACCTGGGCATCCTGACCGTCGGCATCGTCACCAAGCCCTTCTCGTTTGAGGGCAAACGGAAGATGGGTCTGGCCGAGCAGGGCATCGCCAACCTGCTGATGCATGTGGACAGCCTGATTGTGATTCCCAACGAGCGGCTGAAGATGATCAGCCAGGAGAAGATCACCCTGATGAACGCCTTCCAGGCGGCGGACAACGTCCTGCGCCAGGGCGTCGAGTCCATCTCGGCCCTGATCAACGTCCCGGCCTTCATCAACCTGGACTTCGCCGACGTGCGCTCCATCATGAAGGACGCCGGCTACGCCCATATGGGCGTGGGCAGCGCCAAGGGCGCGGGCAAGGCTGAAAACGCCGCCAAGGCCGCGGTTTCCAGCCCGCTGCTGGAAACCAGCATCGCCGGAGCCCACGGCGTCATCATCAACATCACGTCCAGCCCCGACATCGGCCTGGAGGATGTGGAAACCGCCGCCGGTCTCATCACCCAGAGCGCTCACCCCGATGCGAACATCATCTGGGGTACTGCGTTCGACGAGAACCTCTCGGATGAGATGAAGATCACCGTGGTTGCCACCGGCTTCGAGAACAAGGCCAGCGACCCGCTTCGCTCCACCCTTGGCAGTACATCCGGCAGCTCGGGCACCGGCAGCTCCACTTCGGCGGTCTTTACGGCCGACGGCACCGCGCCCGGCTCCGCCCCCAAGGCTGCCGGACAGCCGGTGGAAGAAGAAAACAGCGACAACCGCTACTATGACGAGCTGCTGGCCATCCTGAACAAGCGCAAGTAATTGCAGCGCCTGCGTAGGCAGGGCGGGGGGAATCAATGATGGCAGACGAGGATGGGCGCTTCCGCAAAGAGTTGTTCGGCTATCGGAAAAGCGACGTCCTCTGCTGGGCGCGGGAGCTGCGTGCGTCCTGCGCGGCCCAGCGCCGCCTCGCCCGGGAGGAGTATGCGGTACTGGAGAGGAGGGTGGCCATGGTGGAAGAAGAAAACGGCGCTTTGCGGCGGGAGCTTGCCCGGCGCAGCGCCGCCGAGACCATTGCGGCTGTCAACACCGCGGATGCGGAGCAGACCGGGAGCGAGATCGAGCTGCTCAGCCGGAAGCTGGCCGCCGCCCAGGCGGAGATCCGCCGGTACCAGACCAAACTCTTTGCCTATGAACGGGCCATGGCGTCCCTCCGGCGGGAGAACGACGAGCTGGAGGAGTTCTGCGAGCAGGCCCGGCAGCAGGGGGTGGAGTTCAAGCCCAAGCGGGAGCTGCCCCACTTTGAAGCCGTCGAGGAAGAACCGCGCTCCGCTGTGGCGGAACGGGTCGAAACGCCCCGCTTTGTCCAGTCCCCGGCCCGGGAAAGCCGGGCGCCTGTGCCCCGGCAAAAGCCCGGCCAGCCCAGAACCCAGCTGGAACAGATCTCCTGCCAGCTGCTGGACGAGATGGACCGCCTTCTCCGGCAGGAAACGCCCGCCGACGCAGAAGCCTGAAAAAACAGAAGAACAAAACGCCCCCGGCAGGAAAAACCCGCCGGGGGCGTTTTTTGGATGGTGGACTGCAAACAAAGGTTATCCCCGGCGGGCGGCGCTGGTGCCGTGCTCCATGAGATAGGTGGCCGTCAGGTCTGCGATGTGCAGCTTGATGGCCAGGGGATAGCGGTCGTAGGCCTCCGAGATGGCAAAGCTGCCGCCCCGTGCCGCGTCGTCAAAGCCGCCCATATGCCAGCGGATGGCCACGGCCTCCTCTACCTTCAGGTGCATGAACCGCTCGATGAGGAAGACGCTCTTTTCCCCGTGGCCATAGGGAAACTGGTCCTCCACCGTGTAGGTGGGCACCTTTTCCCATTGGCCGGTGGCCTCGTTTTTGACGTTGCGGGTGCCGGGCTTATAGTAGTTCGCTTTGCACAGGTCGTGGAGCAGCGCACAGATGGCGAAACTCTCCTCGCTGTCGCCCTCCCCGAAAAAGCGGTCCCGCAGGGCGTGGTAGACGTTGAGGCTGTGCATGCACAGCCCGCCCTCGCAGGCGCCGTGGAAGCGGGTGGAGGCCGGCGCACAGAAAAAATCGGTCTTGTTGTCCAGCCAGTCCAGCAGCTTGTCCGCCCCGGGGCGGGCGACCTGCTGCCGGAAAATCTGGAGAAATTCTTCCCGGTCCGTCATCTTACGGCTCCAGATCGTCCAGATCGTTGAGGATGCCCTTGAGGATGGCCAGCTCGTCGTGGCTCAGGGAGATACCCTTGCCCATCCGGGTTCCGTCCGGGGACCAGTCCCGGATGTCGTATTTCGGTTCGGCATCGTTCCAGCTGATCAGGTTGAGCTGGCGCTCCCAGCCTCTGGGCCGCTGGGACAGCACGGCGATGCGCTGGACGACTTCATATTTGATCTCTGCCATAAAGCGGTACCTGCCTTTTATTGTGATTTGATATCATAATAAAAGAACTGCCGCGAGAATGCAACCGGAAAATCAAAATATTCGGAAAATTTTCCTTCCCGGTTCAGCCGTAGGGCGCGTCCTCCCGCCACTCCACCAGCCGCTGGACCGTCTCGTCGTCCTCCTGTGTGGGGCGGGCCTTCCGCGGGGGGACGCCCCGGGGGTCCACCCGGTTGTTTTCGGGCATATAGGAGGCCATCACGCCGGGGGTGTCCCCGGCCAGAAAGCTGGCGGCGTTTTTCTGGCGGCAGGCCGCCGGGGTGCCGTCCGTGCAG
>JAHLFH010000161.1 GCA_018883885.1 Candidatus Faecalibacterium intestinavium
ACCAGGTCCTTCATGACGAAGGGCTTGAACAGCTCGAGGGCCATCTCCTTGGGCAGACCGCACTGGTCCATCCGCAGCTCGGGGCCGACGACGATGACGGAACGGCCCGAGTAGTCGACGCGCTTGCCCAGCAGGTTCTGGCGGAAGCGGCCCTGCTTGCCCTTGAGCATATCGGACAGGCTCTTGAGGGCGCGGTTGTTGGGGCCGGTGACCGGACGGCCGCGGCGGCCGTTGTCGATCAGGCTGTCCACAGCCTCCTGAAGCATCCGCTTCTCGTTGCGGACGATGATGTCCGGCGCGCCCAGCTCCAGCAGGCGGCGCAGACGGTTGTTCCGGTTGATGACCCGGCGGTACAGGTCGTTCAGGTCGGAGGTGGCGAACCGGCCGCCGTCCAGCTGAACCATGGGGCGCAGGTCGGGCGGCAGAACGGGCAGGACGTTGAGGATCATCCACTCGGGGCGGTTGCCCGAAACGCGGAACGCCTCGACGACCTCCAGACGCTTGAGGATGCGGACCCGCTTCTGGCCGGAGGACTTCTCCACCTCGGCGGTCAGCTCGGCGGACAGAGCGTCCAGGTCGATTTCCTCCAGCAGGGTCTGGATGGCCTCGGCGCCCATGGCGGCCTCAAACTCGTCGCCGTAGCGCTCCTGCATCTCCCGGTACTCTTTCTCGGTCAGCAGCTGCTTTTTCTCCAGCGGGGTCAGGCCGGGGTCGGTGACGATATAGCTTGCAAAATACAGCACCTTTTCCAGCAGGCGGGGGCTGATGTCCAGCATCAGGCCGATCCGGCTGGGGATGCCCTTGAAATACCAGATGTGGCTGACGGGGGCGGCCAGCTCGATGTGGCCCATCCGCTCCCGGCGGACCTTGGCCTTGGTGACCTCGACGCCGCAGCGGTCGCAGATCTTGCCCTTGTAGCGAATCCGCTTATATTTGCCGCAGTGGCACTCCCAGTCCTTGGTGGGTCCAAAGATCCGCTCGCAGTACAGGCCGTCGCGCTCGGGCTTCAGGGTGCGGTAGTTGATGGTCTCGGGCTTTTTCACCTCGCCGTAGCTCCACTTGCGGATCTGATCGGGAGAGGCCAGGCCAATTTTGATCGAATCGAAAACAGTGTTTTCCATGAAACGAACCCTTTCCTAATCTCTATTGTTTCGATGATGCGGACGGCGCGGGATTACTCGAAATCCACTTCGTCGGAAGCGTCCGCCCCCTCGGCAGCGGCGCTGTCCTCCAGAATGGAGGCATCATCGAACCCTGCATCGGCGTCCTTGATGGTGTAATCGCCCAGCAGCTCGCTCTCCTTGGCGACGGTCTCGGTGCCGGCCACATCGCGCATATCGAAGCCGGTCTCCTCGTCGTCAAAGTTCTGCCGCATATCGATCTCGTTGCCGTCCTTATCCTGCACGACAACGTCCAGACCCAGGGACTGCAGTTCCTTGAGCATGACCCGGAAGGACTCGGGGATGCCCGGCTGAGGCACAGGCTCGCCCTTGACGATGGCCTCGTAGGTCTTGACACGGCCCTCGACGTCGTCCGACTTGACGGTCAGAATCTCCTGCAGGGTGTAGGCTGCGCCGTAGGCTTCCAGCGCCCAGACCTCCATCTCGCCGAAACGCTGGCCGCCGAACTGGGCCTTGCCGCCCAGAGGCTGCTGGGTGACCAGAGAGTAGGGGCCGGTGGAACGGGCGTGGATCTTGTCGTCCACCAGGTGATGCAGCTTGAGGTAATACATATATCCGACGGTGACGCGGTTGTCGAATTTCTCGCCGGTGCGGCCATCGTAAACGGTGGTCTTTCCGTCGGGGTCCAGCTCGATCTTGGAGAAGTCGATGATGTGGCCCTTCTCGCCCATGATCCGGGGGAGCTTGGTGGGATACTCGGGGGCGTTCTCGCCGTGCCACATCTCCCGCGCGGTGTTGAAGGCGTCGGTGATGTCGTTCTCACGGGCGGAGTCAAAGACGGGGGTCATGACCTTGATGCCGCAGGCCTTGGCTGCATAGCCCAGGTTGACTTCCAGCACCTGCCCGATGTTCATACGGGAAGGAACGCCCAGGGGGTTCAGCACGATGTCCAGCGGGGTGCCGTCGGGCAGGTAGGGCATATCCTCCTGCGGCAGGATGCGGGAGACAACGCCCTTGTTTCCGTGGCGGCCTGCCATCTTGTCGCCGACGCTGATCTTCCGCTTCTGGGCGATGTAGCAGCGGACCACCTGACGGACACCGGGCTGCAGCTCGTCGCTGTTCTCGGGGGTAAAGACTTTGACGTCCACGATGATGCCGTACTCGCCGTGGGGCACACGGAGAGAGGTATCGCGGACCTCGCGGGCCTTCTCGCCGAAGATGGCGCGGAGCAGGCGCTCCTCAGCGGTCAGCTCGGTCTCGCCCTTGGGGGTGACCTTGCCCACCAGAATGTCGCCGCTCTTGACCTCGGCGCCGATCCGGATGATGCCCCGCTCGTCCAGGTCCTTCAGCGCGTCCTCGGACACGTTAGGGATGTCGCGGGTGATTTCCTCGGGTCCCAGCTTGGTGTCGCGGGACTCGGTCTCATATTCCTCGATGTGAATCGAGGTGTAAACGTCCTCGCGGACGATCTTCTCGTTCAGCAGGACGGCGTCCTCGTAGTTGTAGCCCTCCCAGGTCATGAAGCCGATCAGGGCGTTCTTGCCCAGAGAGATTTCGCCGTTCCGCATGGCGGGGCCGTCGGCCAGAACCTGCCCTGCCTTGACGCTCTCACCCACGTCCACGATGGGGCGCTGGTTGATGCAGGTGCCTGCGTTGGAGCGGGCAAACTTCACCAGAGAGTATTCCTCCTGTGCGCCCTGGGCGGTGCGGACCACAATGCGGTCTGCGTCCACCCGCTCGACGATGCCGTCGTTCTTCGCCAGAACCGCGGTGCCCGAGTCGGTGGCGGCCTTATACTCCATACCGGTGGCCACCAGCGGCTGCTGGGTGACCATCAGAGGCACGGCCTGACGCTGCATGTTGGAACCCATCAGAGCGCGGTTGCAGTCGTCGTTCTCCAGGAAGGGAATCATAGCGGTCGCCACAGAAACCATCATTCGGGGCGAGACGTCCATGAAATCGACCTTTTCGGCGTCGATTTCCAGAATGTCGTCCCGGCGGCGGGCGGAAACGCGCTGCCGCTTGAAGTGCTTGCCCTCGTCCAGAGGCTCGTTGGCCTGGGCGACGACATACTCGTCCTCGACGTCGGCGGTCATATAGACCACTTCGTCGGTGACCACCTCGTCAATGACCCGGCCCTTCTCGTCGTAGGTCTTTTTGACCTTGCGGTAGGGGGCCTCGATAAAGCCGTACTCGTTGATCTTGGCGTAGGAGGCCAGATAGGAGATCAGACCGATGTTGGGGCCTTCCGGGGTCTCGATGGGGCACATGCGGCCATAGTGGCTGTAGTGAACGTCGCGGACCTCGAAACCGGCGCGGTCACGGCTCAGACCGCCGGGGCCCAGAGCCGACAGACGGCGCTTGTGGGTCAGCTCGGCCAGAGGGTTATTCTGGTCCATGAACTGGGACAGCGGAGAGGAGCCGAAGAACTCCTTGATGGCCGCCACCACAGGCCGGATGTTGATGAGGGCCTGCGGGGTGATGACGCTCTGGTCCTGGCTCTGGAGGGTCATGCGCTCCCGGATGACCCGCTCCATCCGGGAGAAGCCGATCCGGAACTGGTTCTGGAGCAGCTCGCCGACGCTGCGGATGCGGCGGTTGCCCAGGTGGTCGATGTCATCGGTGGTGCCGATGCCGTGGCCCAGGCCGTTGAGGTAGTTGATGGAGGAGAGGATGTCCTCGACGGTAACGGTCCGGCCAATCAGCTGGTCGCGGTTGCGCCGGAGCATCTCCTTCTGCTCCTCGGGGTCGCTGGTGGCGTCCAGAATCTTGCGAATCTCCTCAAAGGAGCAGCGCTCGTTGATGCCGCACTCCTCCTTGACGTTGAAGGAGAAGAAGCCCTGTGCGTCCACGCAGCCGTTGGTAATGACCTTGACGGTCTTGTCCTCGATCTTCAGCAGGACCACCGAGACGCCGGCGGCGTCGGCCTGCTCGGCCTTGGCCCGGGTGATCTTCTCCCCTGCCTCGATCAGCAGCTCCCCGGTCAGGGGGGCGACGACGTTTGCAGCTGCAATCTGGCCGGTGATCCGCCGGGCCAGGGACAGCTTCTTGTTCATCTTATACCGGCCAAAGCGGGACAGGTCGTACCGCCGGGGGTCAAAGAAGAGCATATTGATCTGGCTGGTGGCCGACTCCACCGTGGGAGGCTCGCCGGGGCGCAGCTTGCGGTAGACCTCCAGCAGGCCTTCCTCTTTATTCTTGGTGGTGTCCTTTTCCAGAGTGGCCAGAATCCGCTCGTCCTCCCCGAAGAAGCTCAGGATTTCTTCGTTGGTGGACAGGCCCAGCGCACGGCAGAGCACGGTGACGGGCAGCTTGCGGTTTTTGTCGATCCGGACGTAGAAAACGTTGGAGGCGTCGGTCTCATACTCGAGCCATGCGCCCCGGTTGGGGTTCATGGTGGCGCTGAACAGGTCGTTGCCGACCTTGTCCTTGGCCGCGCCGTAGAACACGCCGGGGGAACGGACCAGCTGGCTGACGATGGCGCGCTCGGCGCCGTTGATGACGAAAGTGCCCGCATCGGTCATCAGGGGGAAATCGCCCATGAAGATTTCCTGATCCTTGACCTCGCCGGTCTCCTTGTTCAGAAGGCGGGCGGTCACCCGCAGAGGGGCCGCGTAGGTCACGTCCCGCTCCTTGCACTCCTTGATGCTGTATTTGGGCTCCTTGTCCAGACGGAAATCCACAAAGCTCAGCGCCAGGTTGCCGGTGTAATCCTCGATGGCGCCGATGTCATGGAAAACGTCCTTCAGGCCCTCGTCCAAAAACCACTGGTAGGAATTTTTCTGGACCTCAATCAGGTTGGGCATCCCGATGACTTCGTCGATGTGGGAAAAGCTCATCCGCTCGGTTTTGCCGAGTTTTACGGGCTTGACTTTCATCATAAAATCAACCACTCCTTACTTTTGTACTCTGCCGGAAAAACAGAATGTGAGCCGAATTTCTGATATGCGCACATAAATCGCCCCACACCCGCCGGGGCAGCCCGTCATTTTGCACAAACTTTTGGTTTGGTGCCACAGGAGGCGGGCTGCCGTTTCCCCGTTTTTGGCGCACTAGGCCATTATGTGATAGCATATATGATAGCATCAAAAACCCCTGCTGTCAAGCCATTTTCCCGTTTTTATGCGAAAAAACCGGCAAAGTTTTTTCTGCTCCGCACACCCGGAGACGTGTAAACTATGCCGCATTTTGGGCTTGATTTTTGTCTTTCGCACGTTCCATCCAAAAATGCCTTTGGTGATTTTGTCAATCTTGCATCTTGCATTGCCCGGCGCAAAAAAGCAGCGCCGCCGGAAGTTCCGACGGCGCTTACAAGCTTATTCCTCCAGATAATCCCGCAGCCGTTTGGCCCGGCTGGGGTGGCGCAGCTTGCGCAGGGCTTTGGCCTCGATCTGGCGGATCCTCTCCCGGGTGACGTTGAACTCCCGGCCCAGTTCTTCCAGAGTGTGGGCCCGGCCATCCTCGAGGCCGAAGCGAAGGGTCAGCACCCGCTCCTCCCGGGGGGTCAGGCTTTTGAGGACCGAGAGCAGTTCCCGGTGGAGCAGCTGGCGGCCCGTCTCGTCCACCGGAATACCCGCCGACTCATCCCGGATGAAATCCTCCAGATGGGCGTCCTCCTCCTCCCCCACCGGGGTCTCGAGGCTGACCGGCTCCTGGGACAGCTGCATCAGCTCCCGCACCCGGTCCGGCTCCATGTCCAGACGGGCGGCGATCTCCTCGGCGGTGGCCTCCCGGCCATTTTTGTGCAGAAGCTCCCCGGCCGCCTTTTTTACCCGGTTGATGCTCTCCACCAGATGGACCGGAATCCGGATGGTCCGGCCCTGGTCGGCGATGGCCCGGGTGATGGCCTGACGAATCCACCAGGTGGCGTAGGTGGAGAACTTGAAGCCCCGGTCCGGCTCGAACTTTTCGGCGGCCTTCATCAGCCCCAGATTCCCCTCCTGAATCAAATCGAGGAATTGCAGGCCCCGGCCCACGTACCGCTTTGCCACCGAGACCACCAGCCGCAGATTCGCCTCGCTGAGGCGGCGGCGGGCGTCCTCGTCCCCCTCCCGGGCGGCCCGGGCGAGGGCGGTTTCCTCCTCCGTTGACAAAAGGGGCACCCGGCCGATCTCTTTGAGATAAAACTTGACCGGATCATCCAGGGCGACCCCCTCGGCCGACAGCTCGCTTTCCAGGCTGCGGAGATGGCTTTCGTCCAGAAGGACCGGTTCTTCCGGTTCCTCTGCCAGCCGGAGGCCCCGCGCTTCCAGAGCGGCGTACAGCTCGTCCAGCTGGGCAACGCTCAGGTCCTGTTCTTCCAGCGCCTGACTGATCTGCTCGGGCCGGAGCAGGTGGTGTTCGGCCTTTCCGGCCAGCTGACGGGCCAGCTGCTCAATCTGGGACAATTTCTGCATGGTGGTTTCCTTCTCCTTCCCCGGGCGGCGGCCCGCCCCACCCAGCCGGGCAGGCGGCGGCTCACTCCTCCCCGGAGGGGACGCCCTTTTTCTCCCGCATCGACTGGAAATAGGCCTGCATCTCATCCATGGACATTCCGGCGGCCTGGCTGGCCCGGGGCGTTCCCCGGGCGATCCGGTCCAGATACATCCGCACGTCCTCCGGCGTGCAGGGCACCTCGCTGTTTTGGGCGGTGACCCGGGCCAGCTCCTGCATGGCCTTCTCGCTGATCCGCTGGCCCAGCACCGAAAAGCCGATTTCCGCCCCCTCGGCCCGGCAGGCCAGCATCGCCTCGTAGACCTCCCGCATCTCGGGCATGACAATCTTCTCCGGGGGCAGCTCCTTTGCGGCCCGCTCCAGATAGCCCGGCTCCCGCAGGATGGCCGCGATCAGATTCTGCTCGGCGCTGGCGACCCCCAGAGCCTGCCGCCCCCCGGCCTGATAGGGCACCTTGATGGTGTCCATCTCCCCCGAGTGAAGCAGCTCCCGCTGGAGGGCGGAGCGGCGTTTGGCCCCGGCCCGACGGGCGGCGGTTTCCAGCTGGGCCAGAATGGCGGTTTTTGAGATATCGGTTTCCTCGGCCAGCCGCCCGGCGTAGACCTCCTGTTCGGTGGGGGTACTGCCGGATGCCAGCAGCTCCACGGCCTCCCGCACATATTCCAGCCGCTGGGCGTCCTGCTTGAGGTCATATTTCCCCTTGATCCGCTCCAGCCGGAAATCCAGCGCATTGCCCACCCCGTCCAGCAGGGCCCTGAACCGGTCGGCTCCATACTTTTTGATGTATTCATCGGGGTCCTTCGCGCCGGGAATCTGGAGCACCCCCACCTTGACCGGGCTGTTGCGGAACAGTTCCAGAGACCGCAGGGTAGCCTTCTGGCCCGCCTCGTCCGAGTCATAGCTGAGGATGACTTCCTCGGCGTATTCGCCGATCAGCCGGACCTGGTCGGGGGTCAGGGCGGTGCCGCAGGCGCAGACGGCGGTGTCGATGCCGGCCTGCTGCATACTGATGACGTCCATGTATCCCTCGCAGAGGACAAACCGCCGGGAGCTGCTCTTTTTGGCCAGCTGAAGGGCAAACACCGTCTCCGATTTGTGGTAAACCAGCGTTTCGGGGCTGTTGACGTACTTGGGTTTCGAATCGTCCAGCACCCGCCCGCCGAAGGCGATGATGTTGCCCCGCAGGTCGAAGATGGGGGTCATGACCCGCTTCCAGAACAGGCAGTAGGGCCGCCCGGACTGGCTGCGTTTGAACAGGCCGCTGGCGTCCAGCTCCTGCTGCGTGTAGCCCTTGTCCCGCAGGTGGTTGTAAAGGGCCGACCCGTTGTTGGGGGCATACCCCAGCCCGAAGCGGGCGATGGTCCTGTCGTCCAGGCCGCGGCGCCGCCAGTAGGCCCGGGCCTGGGCGGCTTCCTCCGCCGAGGAATTCAGGCAGGCGTAGAAAAAGCGGGCGGCTTCCTTATTCATCGAGAGGATGCGGCTGCGCAGACGGCCTGTCTGGTCGTTCTCGGCGGGCTCCGGCATTCCGGCCCGGCCTGCCAGCAGCTTGACGGCCTCGGGGTAGTCGATGCTGTCGATCTTCTTAATGAAGTTGATCACGTCTCCCGCCGCCCCGCAGCCAAAGCAGTAAAAGCTCTGGGTTTCGGGGTAGACGTAAAAGGACGGGGTCTTTTCGCTGTGGAAGGGGCACAGGCCGCTGAAAAGCCGCCCCTTCCGCTTGAGCTGGACATAGCTGCCCACGACATCCACGATGTCGCTGCGGCGGACCAGCTCCTCAATATATTCGTGTGGAATCATCTGGTTTTAACTTCCTCTCCGGTCAGAGCACATGCCACTTTCGGGGCACAAAAACCTCCTCGAACACCCGGATGGCGAACTCGTCGCTCATCCCGCTGATGTAGTCGGTGACGGCCCGGTCGCCCCCTTCCTGATAGGCCAGCTGCAGATAGAAATTGGACATCCGGTCCAGGTGGGTCAGGTAGTATTCATACAGCTCGGAGATCACCTTCTCCACCTTCTGTTCCTCATGCTTTGCGGTCTTGTCCACATAGACTGTGGCATACATGAAATCCCGCAGCAGCATAAAAGCTTCCTGCTCCACCGGCCCGGCCTCAATCTTCCCTTCCCCGCTGTGGGCAAGGATGCTCTGGATCATGCTGGTGATCCGGGCCGATTTGCTCTCGCCCAGAATCCCGGTACACTCCCGGGGAATCACCCCGGGGTCCAGCACGCCGGCCCGGACCGCGTCCTCAATATCGTGGTTGACATAGGCGATCTGGTCGGCCATCCGGACGATCTTTCCCTCGGGCGTAGCAGCCCAGGTGCCCTTGGTATGGGTGACAATGCCGTTGCGCACTTCCCAGGTCAGGTTGAGGCCCTGCCCCTCCTTTTCCAGCTTGTCCACCACCCGCAGGCTCTGGATATAGTGCTTGAAGCCGTCGTGACAGATTTTGTCCAGCGCCCGCTCCCCCGCGTGGCCGAAGGGCGTGTGCCCCAGGTCGTGGGCCAGAGCGATGGCCTCGGTCAGGTCCTCATTGAGCCGCAGGGCCCGGGCGATGGTGCGGGCGATCTGCGCCACCTCAAGGGTATGGGTCAGCCGGGTGCGGTAGAGGTCCCCCTCCGGCGAAAGAAAGACCTGGGTTTTCTGTTTGAGCCGCCGGAATGCCTTGCAGTGAATGATCCGGTCCCGGTCCCGCTGGTAGACCGGGCGGATGGGGTCGGCCTCCTCGGGGCGCACCCTCCCCCGGCTTGCGTCGCTGAAGCTGGCCCAGGGGGCCAGAATCTGCCGCTCAATCTCCTCTGTCCTCTTTCGCACATCCATCCCAAACGCCTGCCTTTCTGTGCAGGAGACGGGCCAGCCCCGCGCCCAGTGTGGGACGCTCTTAAAATACCACAACCGCTCTGTCAAAAGGGGCAGGGCTTTGTCGTCTCCCTAAAAAAATCGTTCCCGTTGTTTCGTTATAATATCCAGCCTTTCGGCCTTTGTTCCGCCTTTGGGGGAAAAAAGCCCTCTTTCCTCATCAAAAAGGCGCGTAGAAGGGCTCGGAGACCGCAACCTGTGCGCTCCCCCGGGTCAGCTCCCGCAGCTGTTCCAGAAGCGGTCCCTCGGTTCCCTCCGGCATCTGCCAGCGCAGGGCGACACGGTCGGTGAACTCCGGGGCCTCCGCCTTGCCCCCCGCCCCCTCGATCAAAAGGGCGGCCCGCTCATAGAGGGAATAGTCCACCGTCACCGAGAGGGAGACAACGCTTCGGACCGTGACAATCTCGGCATTTTCCAGCGCCCGGGCCGCCGCCGTGGTGTAGGCCCGGACAAGCCCCCCGGTTCCCAGCAGCACCCCGCCGAAATACCGGGTGATGACCACAATCAGATCGGTCAGGCCGCTGTGCTGAAGGACCTCCAGAGCCGGGGTGCCCGCGGTCTTGGCGGGCTCGCCGTCGTCGGAATACCGCTCCCGGCTTCCCTCCCGCAGGCGGTAGGCGTAGACATTGTGGCGGGCAGTGCGGTTTTCGGCCCGCACCTTCTCCAGGAAGGCCAGCGCCTTTTCCTCGCTGTCTGCGAAGGAGAGCTGCGCAATAAAGCGACTTTTTTTCTCCTCATATTCTCCCGTGGACACCCCCCGGACGGTGCGGTAATCTTCCAAAGTCCTGTCCTCCCCTTGCATTCTTTATTAAAGTATAGCATAAATCAGCGTTTGCGCAAGTTTCGCTTTTTTCGCAAAAAATACAGCAAAAAAGGGAGAGCAGCCTTCCCTGCTCTCCCAAATGGGGATTATCTCTTTTTGTAGAGGAGCTTACTTGGCGGCCTTGGCAGCCTCGATCTCCTTGACCAGCTCGGGCACAACCTTGAACAAGTCGCCCACGATACCGTAGTCGGCCACGCCGAAGATGGGCGCGGTCTCGTTCTTGTTCACAGCGATGATGCACTCGGAATCCTGCATACCGGCGGTGTGCTGGATCGCGCCCGAGATGCCCAGAGCAACGTAGATCTTGGGGTGGACGGTCTTGCCGGTCTGGCCCACCTGATGGTCAGAGGTCATCCAGCCTGCGTCGGTGACGGCACGGGAAGCGCCCACCACGCCGCCGCCCAGAGCGGCTGCCAGCTGCTCGGCCAGGGCGATGCCCTTCTCCACATCCTTGGAGATGCCGCGGCCCACCGAGACGATGACGTCTGCGCCGATCAGGTCCACCAGCTTGTTGGCGGCCTTCTCCACGCTCAGGACCTCGGTCTTGATGTCGGCGGCGGTCAGCTCAAAGGCGGGCTTGACGATCTGGCAGGCATCGGCCTTGGCCTGATCGAAGGGAGCCTTCTTCATGACGCCGGGACGGACGGTGGACATCTGGGGGCGGAACCGGGGGCAGATGATGGTCGCCATCAGGTGGCCGCCGAAGGCCGGACGGGTCATCTTCAGGTTGCGGTCCTCATAGTCGAAGGTCTGCTTGGACAGGTCGATGGTGGAGCTCTCAGCCAGGAAGTCCACATACTTCTTGGTGTCGATGTCCAGGTGGGTAGCGTCGGCGGTCAGGCCGGTGTGCAGGCGGGCTGCGCAGCGGGGGCCGAGGTCACGGCCAATGTTGGTCGCGCCGATGAGCAGTACCTCGGGCTTGTACTCGTTGACCATATCGCAGACCACCTTGGCGTATGCGTCGGTGGTGTAGTCCTTCAGCAGGGGGCTCTCGCAGACCAGAACCTTGTCTGCGCCGTAGCCGCCCAGCTCTTTGGCAATGCCCTCGACCTGATCGCCCAGGAGCAGGCCGGTGACTTCACAGCCCAGCTCGTCGGCCAGCTTGCGGGCCTCGCTGACCAGCTCAAAATCGGTGGGCATCAGAGCGCCCTGGCGCTGTTCGCAAAAGACCCAAACGCCTTTGTACTCGTTAAAATCAGCCATTGTAATCCTATGCTCCTTTCGATCAGATCAGATGCTTTTTGGCCAGCACGCCGGCCAGCTGGGCGGCCACGTCGTCGCCGGTCAGCATGGTGCCTGCGCCCTTCTGCGGAGGAGTGAAGGACTTGAAGACGTTCGTCGGAGAGCCCTTCAGGCCGATGGTGTCCACCTCGATCAGCGGGTCATCCTTCAGAGCGTTGTAATCATAGACCTCCATCGGCTTGTCGTAGCAGGTGAAGATGCCGTTGATGCTCATGTAACGGGGCTGGTTCAGCTCCTTGATGCAGGTCAGCAGGCAGGGGGTCTGGACCTTGACCATCATGAAGCCGTCCTCCAGCATCCGCTTGACGGTCAGAGAATTGCCGTCCTTCTGGATATCGGCCACATAGGTCACCTGGGGCAGATGGAGCTTCTCGGCGATCTGGGGGCCGACCTGGGCGGTGTCGCCGTCGATGGCCTGACGGCCGCAGAAGACCACGTCCTCGGGGCCGACGCCGATCTTGTTGATGGCGGCGGCGATGATCTGGCTGGTGGCAAAGGTATCGGAACCGCCGAACTCACGGCCCGAAATCAGGACCGCGCGGTCTGCGCCGCGGGCCATCAGCTCCCGCAGCATCCCCTCGGCCGGCGGGGGGCCCATGGTGACGACGACCACTTCGCAGCCGGTGGCGTCCTTCAGCTGGAGGGCGGCCTCGAGGGCGTTCAGGTCATCGGGGTTGGTAATGGTTGCCATAGAGGCACGATCCAGGGTCCCGTCCGGTTTCACGGCCACTTTGCCGGAGGTATCGGGGACCTGCTTGACACAAACAATTGCTTTCATTGTACACTTGCCTCCTTACTTCAGCAGAGCGCCGGAAATAACCATCATCTGCACTTCGCTGGTGCCCTCGTAGATCTCGGTGATCTTGGCATCCCGCATCATACGCTCGATGGGGTAGTCGCGGGTGTATCCGTAACCGCCGAACAGCTGCAGGCAGCGGCGGGTCACGTCGCTGGCGGTGCGGGCTGCGATCAGCTTGGCCTCGGCAGCCTCGACGCTGTAGCGGACCTTCTGGCCGTTCATGGCCTGCTGCTTCTTGAGCGCGGCGGCATAGACCAGATACTTGGCGGCGTCCACCCGGGCCTTCATCTCGGCCAGCTCGAACTGGGTGTTCTGGAACTGGGCGATGCTGCGGCCGAACTGCTTGCGCTCCTTGACGTAGGCGACAGTCTCCTCGATGGCGCCCTCGGCGATGCCCAGAGCCTGGGAGGCGATGCCAATGCGACCGCCGTCCAGGGTAGCCATGGCCAGCTGGAAGCCCTTGCCCTTGACGCCCAGCAGACGGTCCTTGGGGATGATGCAGTCTTCCATAATCAGCTCGCAGGTGGAGGAGCCGCGGATGCCCATCTTGTCCTCGGGCTTGCCGACCTTGAAGCCGGGGTCGGTGCGCTCCACGATGAACGCGGAGATTTCTTTGCTCTTGCGGCCGCGCTTGTCCACCACGGTGCCGGTGACGGCGATGATGATGAACACATCGGCGTAGCCTGCGTTGGTGATGAAGATCTTGGAGCCGTTCAGACGCCAGTTGTCGCCCTCATCCACCGCGTAGGTCTGCTGGCCCTGGGCATCGGTGCCTGCGCCCGGCTCGGTCAGGCCGAACGCGCCCAGCCACTCGCCGCTGCACAGCTTGGGCAGGTACTTTGCCTTCTGCTCGGGGGTGCCGTTCTCGTAGATGGGGGCGGCGCACAGGCTGGTATGGGCCGACAGGATGACGCCGGTGGTGCCGCAGACCTTGCTCATTTCTTCCACGGCCATGACGTAGGACAGCACGTCGCCGCCTGCGCCGCCCACCTCAGTGGGGAAATAAATGCCCATCATGCCCAGCTTTGCCATCTTTTCGACGGTCTCTTTGGGGAAATACTCCTCCGCGTCGACCTTCTTGGCCAGGGGCTTGACTTCATTTTCAGCAAATTCGCGGTACATTTTCTGCACCATCTGCTGCTGCTTGGACAGAGTAAAATCCATCGCTGTATCCTCCTTGGATCACAAGAATCAGCGGGCCATGCGCCCGCACAAAACAAATTCCTCCCGACCCGGGACGCGGGCCGGGAGAAACATGATTTATTTCTTACAGTTCGTCAACAGGGGTCTTGGTGCGGTCAGCGTTGTAGACATAGAAGCCCTTGCCGCTCTTGACGCCCAGGTTGCCGCCGCGGACCATCTTGCGGATCAGCGGGCAGGCGCGGTACTTGCTGTCGCCGGTCTCCTTGTACAGCACGTCCATGATGGCCAGGCAGATGTCCAGGCCGATGAAGTCGCCCAGCTCCAGGGGTCCCATGGGGTGGTTGGCACCCAGCTTCATGGCGGCGTCGATGCCGGCGATGTTGGACACGCCCTCCATCTTGATGAAGGCAGCCTCGTTGATCATGGGGATCAGGATGCGGTTGACGACGAAGCCTGCGGCCTCGTTGACCTGAACCGGCTGCTTGCCGATGGCGACGGAGATCTCCTTGATCTTCTCGACGGTAGCGGCGGAGGTGTTGCAGCCTGCGATGACCTCGATCAGCTTCATCCGGTCAGCGGGGTTGAAGAAGTGCATACCGATCAGCTCGCGGCTCAGGCCCTTGCCGATCTCGGTGATGGACAGGGACGAGGTGTTGGAGGCGAAGATGCACTCGGGCTTGCAGATCTTGTCCAGCTCGCCGAAGGTGGTCTGCTTGACCTTCATATCCTCGAAGGCGGCCTCAACGATCAGGTCGCAGTCGGCGCACAGATCTTCCTTCAGGCCCGGGGTGATGGCGGCGCAGATGGCGTCCGCCTTCTCCTGGGTCATCTTTCCCTTGGCAACCAGCTTGGCGTAGCCCTTCTCGATCTTGGCCTTGCCGTTCTCTGCCCACTCCTGCTTGATGTCGCAGAGGGCGACGGTGTTGCCCTCCACCTGTGCGAATGCCTTTGCGATGCCCTGGCCCATGGTGCCAGCGCCGATAACACCGATTTTCATACGTATAATCTCCTTTTATCTGTCAATCGTCTTAAAAGGGTGGATTCGGATCAGTTGTTGGTGAAGACTGCCTTGGGCTTGGGTTTCTCGCGGGAGAGGAAGCAGGCCATGCCCTCCACCTGGTCGTGGGTCTCGAAGCAGTCGCCAAAGAGCTTCTCCTCTACCTCGACCGCCTTCTCAATGGGCAGCGAGATGCCGTCGTTGATGGCCTTCTTGCAATTGCGGACTGCGATGGGCGCATTCTTTGCGATCTTGCCCGCCAGCTTGAGGGCGTTCTCCATCAGCTCGGCCTGGGGATACACAGCGTTGACCAGGCCGATCCGCAGAGCCTCGTCGGCCTTGATGTTCAGGGCCGAGTAGACCAGCTGCTTTGCCATGCCCATGCCCACCAGACGGGCCAGACGCTGGGTGCCGCCGAAGCCCGGGGTGATGCCCAGGCCCACTTCGGGCTGGCCGAAGACGGCGTTGTCGGAGCACAGGCGAATGTCGCAGCTCATGGCCAGCTCATTGCCGCCGCCCAGAGCAAAGCCGTTGACGGCTGCGATGACGGGGATCGGGAAGCTCTCGATCATCAGGAAGATGTCGTTGCCCAGCTTGCCGAAGGCCTCCCCTTCCGCCTTGGTCATGGTGCTCATGGAGCCGATGTCTGCGCCGGCCACGAAGCTCTTGTCCCCTTCGCCGGTCAGGACGATGCAGCGGATGGTGTTCTGGTCCACCGCTTCAAAGGCGGCCTTCAGGTCCGCCAGAACCTCGGGATTCAGTGCGTTCAGTGCCTTGGGCCGGTCGATGGTGATGATTTCGACAGTGCCCTGCACCTCGGTTTTTACAAAAGCCATTGTGAAAACCTCCATTCAAAGGATTCTCAAATCAGAAGCGGACTGCTGCCAGGCGGGAGAGAGGAGCCCGCCCGGCACGTCCGGAATCTTTTCTTCAGAAAGGATCTCTCAGTCCATTTCGACGATGGTGGCGCAGCCCATGCCGCCGCCGATGCACAGGGTAGCCAGGCCCTTCTTTGCGCCGCGGTGCTTCATGGCGTAGAGCAGGGTGACCAGGATACGGCAGCCGGAAGCGCCGACGGGGTGGCCCAGAGCGATGGCGCCGCCGTTGACGTTGACCTTGTTCAGGTCGAACTCCAGGTCGTGTGCAACCGCCAGAGACTGCGCGGCGAAAGCCTCGTTGGCCTCGATCAGGTCCATATCCGCCACGGTCATGCCGGCCTTTGCCATGACCTTTTTGGTAGCGGCCACAGGGCCGACGCCCATGATGGAGGGATCAACGCCGCCCAGAGCGCCTGCAACCCAGGTAGCCATCGGGGTGATGCCCAGCTCCTTGGCCTTCTCCTCGCTCATAACCACAACAGCGGCTGCGCCGTCGTTGATGGCGGAGGAGTTGCCGGCGGTGACGATGCCGTCCTTCTTGAAGGCGGGCTTCAGCTTTGCCAGAACTTCGGGAGCGCTCAGACGGGGGCCTTCGTCGGTGTCAAACACGATGTCGCCCTTCTTGTTCTTGATGACGACGGGGACGATCTCGTCCTTGAACGCACCGCTCTTGATGGCAGCGTCGGCCTTGGCCTGGCTGTTGTATGCGAACTCGTCCAGCTGCTCACGGGTCAGGCCCCACTGCTCGGCCACATTCTCAGCGGTGATGCCCATGTGGTAGTTGTTGAAGGCATCCCACAGCGCGTCGTTGACCATGGTGTCCACCAGCTCGCTCTTGCCCATGGGGTAGCCCATGCGGTAGCCGTAGCGGCCCTTCTGGAGTGCGAAGGGGGCCATATCCATGTTCTCGGTGCCGCCTGCAACCACGATGTCGGCGTCGCCCGCCTCGATCATCTGGGCAGCCATGTTCACGCAGTTCAGACCGGAGCCGCAGACCACGTTGACGGTGACGGCGGGGGTCTCAACGGGCAGGCCGGCCTTCAGGGCAGCCTGACGCGCCACGTTCTGGCCCAGGCCAGCCTGGATGACGCAGCCCATGTAGACGTGATCCACCTGCTCGGGCTTGAGGCCGGCGCGGTTGATCGCCTCCTTGATGACAATGGAACCCAGCTCAGCGGCGGGGACATTGGACAGGGTGCCGCCGAACTTGCCGATGGCGGTGCGGCATGCAGAAGCGATGACGATCTTTTTCATGGTAGATAGCCTCCTGTTTTGGTTTTGTGTTGTGTGTATGTCGGGTGTTTTGGCGTTCTATTAAAATGCACAAGGCATTTTGCCGGGTTTTGGGGGATTATGCTTCGTCCTGCGCCCGAAGGGCGTCGAACTTTGTCCGGACGGCACGCTCCACATTGGGTGTGACAAACTTGCTGATGTCGCTGCCGTAGCAGGCGGCCTCCTTGACAATGGTGGAGGAAAGGTAGCTCCACTTGATGCTGGTCGCGAGGAACATGGTCTCAATGCCGGGCATCAGGGCGTGGTTGGTCTGCGCCAGCTGGATCTCGTTTTCAAAGTCGGTCACCGCCCGCAGCCCCCGCACCATAACGGTGGCGTGGCGCTTTTTTGCGAACTCAACGGTGAGGCCGTCGAAGCTTTCCACCGAGACGTTGGGGATGTTTTTGCAGCACTCCCGCAGCAGCTCCACCCGCTCTTCCACGGTGAACAGGGGGTGTTTCGCGCTGTTGATGAGGACTGCCACGATCAGGTGTTCGTTGACCTTTGCGGCCCGCTTGATGATATCCAGATGGCCCCGGGTGACCGGGTCAAAGGAGCCGGGGTAAATCGCTGTCGCCATGGGTTAAGCCTCCTGTACTGCGCCGAGGCGCATGAATAACCAACTCCATGATAACACGTCCCGGCCATTCCCACAAGGGCAGATTTGCTGCCGACCGTGGGGGGCAGCCGCTTGTTCTGCGGCATCTCAAGTAAACCATATCGTCAAAATTTTATCAAGTCTTTTTGACAAAGTTTTAACTCATCCCGCTCCAAATTCTCTAAACTTTTTTCCCTTGATTTTGGTGATTGTGCCAAGAGCGTCTTTTTTTGCCCTTTTCTCTTGATTCCTAAGATTGTTAATGTTATAACTAATCAGGGCGTTCCTGTTTGCATCGCCCCTCAAAAAACGTATGTTCGTTCTTTTGCGGCGTGTTTGCCGCCTCTGCTCCCCTGCCGGAAGGAGGGCGGACGCCGCGAAAGACGGCTCCGGCAGTTCCCCTGCCGGGAAACGGACCGCCGCGTTTTTTGAAATTTTTACAAATCTTTGGTTTCAAAGCAGGAGAGGATGGTTTATAATGGACTATAAGGAACTGTACGCACAGAAGCTGACGACCGCCGACGCTGCCGCCGCCCTGGTCAAGAGCGGCGACTGGGTGGACTACGGCTGGGCGGTGAACACCACCGTCGCCGTGGACGCCGCGCTGGCCAAACGGATGCCCCAGCTGGAGGGGGTCAACTTCCGGGGCGGCATTCTGATGTGGGCGCCCGCCATCTTCCAGATCGACGACCCCGCCGCCCACCTGACCTGGAACAGCTGGCACATGGGCGGCATCGAGCGGAAGGCCGCCGCCCAGGGGTTCTGCTTCTATGCGCCCATCCGCTATTCCGAGCTGCCCCGGTATTACCGCGAGAGCGCCGACCCGCTGGACGTGGCGGTGTTCCAGGTGGCCCCGATGGACGCCCACGGTTTCTTTAACTTTGGCCCCAGCGCCAGCCATCTGGCGGCGGTCTGCGAAAAGGCCAAAATCATCATTGTTGAGGTGAACAAAAACATGCCCCGGTGCCTGGGCGGAATGCAGAACGGCATCCACATCAGCCAGGTCACCGCCATCGTTGAGGGGGACAATCCCCCGCTGGGCCAGATGGCCGCCGCAGGCCCCGCCAGCGCGGTGGATCTGGCCGTGGCCAACCTGGTCGTGCCCCAGATTCCGGACGGCGCCTGCCTCCAGCTGGGCATCGGCGGAATGCCCAACGCCATCGGCAGCCTGATCGCCCAGAGCGACCTCAAGGATCTGGGCGTGCATACCGAAATGTATGTGGACGCCTTTGTGGATATTGCCCGGGCGGGCAAGATCACCGGCAACCGCAAGCAGATCGACAAGGGCCGCCAGGTCTACGCCTTCGCGGCGGGCACCCAGAAGCTTTACGATTATCTCAACGACAACCCCGAGTGCATGTCGGCCCCGGTGGACTACACCAACGACGTGCGGACCATCTCAACGCTGGACAACTTCATATCCATCAACAACGCCGTGGATGTGGACCTGTTCGGCCAGATCAACGCCGAGAGCGCCGGCGTCCGGAATATTTCGGGCGCAGGCGGCCAGCTGGATTTCGTGCTGGGCGCGTATCTCTCCCGGGGCGGCAAGAGCTTCATCTGCCTGTCTTCCACCTTCATGAACCGGAAAACCGGCAAGCTGGAGAGCCGCATCCGCCCCACCCTCGAGAACGGCAGCATCGTCACCGACACCCGGGCCAACGTCCACTATCTCTGCACCGAATACGGCTGCGCCAACCTCAAGGGCCTGTCCACCTGGCAGAAAGCGGAGGCCATCATCAACCTGGCCCACCCCGATTTCCGGGAGGAATTGATCGCCCAGGCAGCCAAAATGAACATCTGGCGCAGGAGCAACAAGATTTAAAAAACGCACCCATGGAGGCTTCCTCCCCGGGTGGGACAGGAGCAAACCATGGACAAACGACCGCACATCAAACCCTATCTGTATGCCATGCTGGCGGGCTTCGGAGCCATCAGCCTGAGCATCCTCCTCTTTTTTCTGATCTACCGGTTCCGGGGGCTGGGGGACGCAGTGGCAAAGCTGGCCGGCATCCTGATGCCCTTCATCTACGGCGGCGCCATCGCCTACGCCCTCAAGCCGGTCTGCAACTTCCTTGAGCGGAACCTGAAAAAGATTGTCTCCCCCCGGTTTCACCGGGTCGTCGGGCCTTTCGCGGTGACGGGCAGCCTGCTGTTCGGGCTGCTGCTGGTATATGCGCTGCTGCTGATGATCATTCCCCAGCTCTACAACAGCATCCTGACCCTCTCGGCCACCCTGCCCGCCCGGCTGGACGCCCTGGTCAACTGGCTGAGCGGACAGTATTTCGCCGATCACACCATGATCCAGAACTTCCTCATCGAGGTGTACGACGCGCTGGCCGAGAGCTTCGGCGGCTGGATCAACAACACTCTCATCCCCTATATGCAGGACATCGTCAGCGGGGTGGGCCAGAGCGTCTGGAACGCAGTCATCGCCCTGAAAAACCTGCTGATCGGCCTCTTTGTGGCGGCGTATCTTCTAGCCAGCCGGAGACGGTTCGCCCAGCAGGCGAAGATTCTTTTATACGGCGTTCTCCCCTCCCGCTGGTCCGATCTCATTCTGGAGGAGCTGGCTTACGCCGACCGGATGTTCGGCGGCTTCATCAACGGCAAACTGCTGGATTCGGCCATCATCGGCCTTTTGTGCTACGTCGTTTGTATCCTGGTAAACTTTCCCAGCGCGATGCTGGTTTCGGCCATCGTGGGCATCACCAACGTGATTCCCTTCTTCGGGCCCTTCATCGGCGCGGTGCCCGCCACATTGCTGATCCTCATTGAGGACCCCATCAAGGCCATCTGGTTTGTCCTCTTTATTCTGATTCTTCAGCAGCTGGACGGCAACGTCATCGGCCCCAAAATTCTGGGCAACACCACCGGCCTTTCCAGTTTCTGGGTTCTTTTCTCCATCCTGCTCTTTGGCGGGCTGTGGGGCTTTGTGGGCATGATTGTAGGCGTGCCCCTCTTTGCGGTAATTTACGACGTTCTCCGCAAGCTCATCATCCACGGCCTGCGGGCCAACGGCCAGGAGGCCATGCTGATTGCCTATCACGACGCTTTCGGCGACTCGGAGGACCCGGGCAGCGCTCCCAAAGCGCCCCAGTAACCTTCTTTCACCATCCGAAAAAGACCCGGCGGTCCGGGAGCGTGTTCCGCTCTCTGTCCGCCGGGTTTTTCTTTGTCCCACTGTCATTCCTCTGCCGCAAGGCAATGGCCCGAAAAGGGCGAGAGGCTCAGCTCCACCGCCCCCTCCTCCAGCCCCACCGGGCCCTGGTCCACCGGCTCCGTCCCCCCGAAGGGCTGCCAGTCGGAGCTGAGCAGCGGCCAGAGAGCCTTTGCTCCCGGGACCCACAGCCAGAAAGGCTGCTCCTGCCCGGAAAAATTGAACAGGAACACCAGCCGCTGGCCCCCGCCCCGCCGCTCGAAGCCGAAAAGACAGCGCCGGGGGTCCATCCCTTCCAGCCAGGCAAAGCCGCCGGGCCAGCAGTCCTCCGCCCAGAACGCAGGGCAGTTCAAATACAGCTCGTTCAGCGCCCGGATAAACTGGAAAAAACCGTCATGGAGCGGGTATTCCAGCAGATTCCAGTCCTGCTGGCGGTTCTCGTCCCACTCCCGGAACTGGCCGATCTCGTTGCCCATAAAATTGAGCTTTTTGCCCGGGTGCCCCATCATGTAGAGATAGAAGGCCCTGCACTGGGGGAATTTTCCCTCGTAGTCCCCCTGCATCTTCTGGAGGATGGTGGCCTTGCCGTGGACCACCTCGTCGTGGGAGAGGGGCAGCAGATACCGCTCGTTTGGATAGTACTCCATCGAAAAGGTCAGAAGATGCCCGAGGTCCGGGCGGTACTCCGGCCCGCTCTGGAAATAGGCCAGGGTGTCGTGCGTCCAGCCCAGGTCCCACTTGTAGTCGAAGCCCAGGCCGCCTTCCTCTGCCGGGCGGGTCACCCCGGGGAAGGCGGTGGAATCCTCGGCAATGAGGATGGCGCCGGGTTCCCGGTATTTCAGGCCGCGGTTCATCTGCTGCAAAAAACAGATGCCGTCCTGGTTTTCGCCCCGGGCCGGGTCTCCCTGCCAGTAGATCAAATTGCTGACGGCGTCCATCCGCAGCCCGTCCGCGTGGAATTCCCGCAGCCAGTAGAGGGCCGCCGACTGCAAAAAGCTCCGCACCTCTCCCCGGGAATGGATGAAGTTGCAGCTGCCCCACTCGCTGCCTCCCGCCGCCGAGTCGGGATATTCATAAAGAGGGGTGCCGTCGTAGTTCCGCAGGGCGTAGTCGTCCACCGCAAAGTGGACCGGCGCAAAATCCAGGATCACCCCGATTCCGCCCTGGTGGCAGCAGTCGATAAAATACCGCAGCCCGTCGGGAGCGCCGTATCGGGCCGAGGGGCAGAAAAACCCGGTGCTCTGGTAGCCCCAGGAGGCGTCGCAGGGGTGCTCGGTCAGGGGCATAAGCTCCAGAAAGTTGAAGCCGTTTTCCTGAAGATGGGGAATCAGCCGCCCGGCCAGCTCCTCGTAGGCATACCAGCCGCCCCCTTCTTCCTCCGGCTTTCTCAGCCAGGAACCGAAATGGGCCTCGTAGATGTTCATCGGCCCGTCAAACCGCGCTCCCCGGTTCGCCATCCAGTCCCCGTCCTCAAAATAATACCCGTCCAGCGGCCAGAATACGGAGGCCGTCCCGGGCCGCAGCTCGCTGCCGAACCCGTAGGGGTCGCAGTGGTCGAGGCTCCTGCCGTCCGGGCCGGTAATCCGGTACTTGTACCGCATTCCGGGTTCGGCTCCTTCCACCCAAACCTCCCAGAAGTTCCCGTCCAGAACCCGCTCCATCGGGGTTTCCTGCCAGCCGTTGAAGTCCCCGATGAGGCCGACGGCCAAGGCGCTGGGGGCATAGGTGCGAAAGACGGCCCACCCCGGCCCGCCGGGGTGAGCGCCCAGAAAGCGGTATGCTTCAAATTCCTGCCCAGTGTAAAATGCGTAAAGATCCATCTTCTGCCTCCCCGTTTCCGGACATCTGTCGATTTTCCAACTCTAACAGTATAACGGCAAAGGCCGGAATTGTATACCCGCAGCTTGGGCCGTCCGGCAAAACGCCAGACTGCTCTTTGAAGCCGCCGGAGCCGGAAAATAGGGCCGACCGGGGGCAAATGTGATAATTGTGAAGCAAATCACAAAGTTTGGTGAAAAGCTGATTAAATTCGGATGAAAAATCTCCGTTCCTTCTTTGCCCGCCGCCGGGGGCATGGTATAGTTTGGACACACGGCCGCACGGGGGCTTCTCCCGGTTTTCTCCGGCCGGAACACAGGAGGTCCAAAACCATATGCTGCACCGAAAAAAATCATCCGCCCCTGCTGAACAGGAGCCTGCGGTCCAGATCGGCGCTCCGCCCCGCCGCCCCACCCTTCTTCTTTTTCTCCGGAGCCACTGGAAAGCCCTTGCCGCCGGGGGCTGCCTCCTGGCAGCGGCGGCTGCCCTGGCTGTGCCCTGGGTCCTCCCCCGCCCGGCGGAAAAAACCGCCGGACTCACCGAGGTCTTGCCCGTCCGGCGGGAGATCACCCGCACCCTCACCAGTTCCGGCGTCCTCTCCGCCGCCAACAGTTACAGCGTCACTGCTTTGACGCCGGGGGTGGTCCTGAGCGCTGCGTTCGAGGTGGGCGATTCCGTCGAAAAGGGGCAGGTGCTCTATCAGATCGACAGCGACGCAGCCGTCGCCGGGGTAGAAACCGCCCGCCTGGCCCTCGAACAGGCCCAGCGCAGCTATGATGAGGCCGCCGCTGCCGCCGAGGTCCGGGCTCCTGCCGGGGGGACGCTGGTCTCCTATGCGGTGCGGGCAGGGGACGCGGTCCAGCCCGGGCAGGAGC
>JAHLFH010000162.1 GCA_018883885.1 Candidatus Faecalibacterium intestinavium
GGCCCGGCGGCAGCGCCGCGCGGCCCTCATCGTGGCTTTGCTGGCGGCGCTGGTGGTCTGGATCACCGGCGCGGCGGGCAGCTCCATCGCCATGGCAAAGGATCTGGTGGACAGCATGAAAATCGCCCTGCTGCCCCGGCAGGGCTACCCCCGGCAGACCGGCATCTTTGAGCTGTATCAGGCCGAGGCGCTGGCGGGGAGCTATGTGCTGCTGGGCAAAGAGGGGTGTACGGTCTGGGCGTCGGGGGGCAGCCGCCTCAACTCCATCCGGACCAGCTACGCCCGCCCCGCTCTGGCGGCGGGGGAAAACCACTTTGTCCTCTACAACCGCTCGGGGACCGAGCTGCGGGTGGAAAGCCGGACCCAGAATCTCTACGCCCTCACCACCGAGAATCAAATCTATCTGTGCGGGATGGCCGACAACGGCGCCCTGGCCGTCGTCACCGAGGACCCCCGCACCCTCGCCCGGCTGACCGTCTATTCCCCCTCCATGGAGGAACAGCTGCGCTGGAGCGTGACCACCGCCGAGGGGACCCCGCTGCGGCTGGCCTTTTCCCCCGACGCAAACCGCCTCGCGGTGGCGACCCTGACGGCGGCGGACAGCACCACCCTCTCCAACCTCTACCTGCTGTCCATGCAGGAGGGGGAGCCGGTCTGCCTCGGGGCCCAGCCCGGCAGCGTCCCCGCCTGGGTGGGGTGGGTGTCGGCCCGGGAAATTCTGGTCCTCTACAACGACTGCGCGGTGCTCTACGACGCCGCCGGCGGCGAGAAGGCCCGGTATGACTACGGGGGCCGGACGCTGGCCGGGTATTCGGTCTGTGAGGCGGGGCCGGCCCTCCTCTTTGAGGGGCAGGCGGTGCTGCTGGACAAGGGGCTTGCGGTGAGCTGGCAGGGGGCGGTCCCCTCAGCCAACCGGATTGTCCGGACCGGGGAGGGGTTCTATCTGCTCTGTGAGGAATCGGTGGAGGCCTTCGGCTCGGACGGCGTCTATCTGTGGTCGGAACAGCTGGAGGCCCGGCCCGAGGCCCTTCTGCCGGTGGGGCGAAAGCTGCTGCTCTTTTGCAGCAACACGGCCCGGCTGCTGACCCCGCCGGAGGCGGAAGAATAATTGCGCCGGGGCGGAATCATGCTAGTCTGGGAAATCTGCGGACCAAATGAAACCGGAGAATTGGGAAATGTTCATGAATCCGTCATTAGTTTTTGATATCATCTGTACTGGGATCTGGGCGGTGCTGGCCGTCCGCTACGCCCGAAAGGGGATGCTGGCCTCGCTGGTCCAGATCGCGGGAAATTTCATCAGCCTGCTGGGGGCCGGGCGGTTTGCGGCCTGGGGCTCGGCGGCCGTCTTTGAGCGGTTTTTCGCGGGCGGCTTCCGGGACGCCATCGCCGGGACCATCGCCTCGGGCGGCGGAATCGACCTTTCCGCCATCGCCGCCGAGTATGCGGGCTTTCTGCCCGAGAGCTTCCGCCAGTCCATCGTCGAGGCGTTCCAGCGCTCCCTCTCGGCGGCGCTGGCCGGCAACGCCCTGCTGGCGGCGGACGCCATCGTCCAGAACATCCTGATGCCGCTGCTGACGCCGGTCATCTCCATCGTCCTGTTTTTCGTCGCCTACTCCCTGTTCCGGATGCTGGTCAGCCTTCTGGTCACCGTGCTGGGGCTGGTCAACCGGCTGCCGGTGATCGGGGCGGTGAACCGGGCGCTGGGCTTTGCGATGGGGGGCGCGGCCAGCCTGATGGACGTCTTTCTGCTGCTGTGCGTGGTCTGGGCCCTGATGGTGGTCACGGGCGGCGGCATCTCCTGGCTGAACGAGGCGGCTCTGGGCGGGAGTTTTTATTACAAAGCATTCAGTCTCCTCAACCCGTTTGTCTGACGGGCGGAAGGGGTTTTTGAAAACAAGGAGGAACCTATGGTCTGCATTCGATGCAAAAAGCGTCCGGCCATTATTTTTATCCAGCGGATGGACGGCTCCAGCCAGCAGGAGGGCTACTGCCTGCGCTGCGCCCGGGAGCTGCACATCAAGCCGGTGGAGGACCTGATGAAGCAGTTCGGGATGTCCGAACAGGATATGGAAAACATGGAGGACCGGATGGACTCCATGATGGACGAGATGGGCGGCGAGGGCGCCAGCCCCTTTTCCATGATGATGGGGATGTCCTCCGGGGAGGCCCCGTCCCAGGAGGAGGCCGACGGCTTCACCCCCGGCGGAAACGCCACCTTCCCCCTGAGCCTGTCCGACCGGGAGGAAAAGAAGGACTCGGGCCGCTCCGGCGGCAAGCAGAAGCCGCCCCGCCGGAAATTTCTGGACACCTACTGCGAAAACCTGACCGAAAAGGCCCGGAACGGCAAGCTGGACGACATCATCGGCCGGGACCGGGAAATCTACCGCACCATCCAGATTCTGAGCCGCCGCCAGAAGAACAACCCCTGCCTCATCGGCGAGGCGGGCGTCGGCGAGACGGCCATCGCCGAGGGCATCGCCGAGCGGATTGCCGCCGGGAAGGTGCCCACCCAGCTCAAGGAAAAGGAACTCTATCTGCTGGACCTGACGGCGCTGGTGGCGGGCACCCAGTTCCGGGGCCAGTTCGAGCAGCGGGTCAAGGGCCTGCTGAGCGAGGTGAAGGCTGCGGGGAACGTGATCCTGTTCATCGACGAGATCCACACCATCACCGCCGCCGGGGAGAGCGAGGGGGCCATGAACGCGGGCAACATCCTCAAGCCCGCCCTCTCCCGGGGGGAGATTCAGGTCATCGGGGCCACCACCTTCGCCGAGTACCGCAAGTATATCGAGAAGGATCAGGCGCTGGAGCGCCGGTTCCAGCCGGTGCGGGTGGAGGAGCCCAGCGTGGCCGACACGCTGGCCGTCATGAACGGCATCAAGCGGTATTATGAGGCCCACCACCA
Organism: Candidatus Faecalibacterium intestinavium; assembly: GCA_018883885.1. GTDB lineage: Bacteria > Bacillota > Clostridia > Oscillospirales > Ruminococcaceae > Faecalibacterium > Faecalibacterium intestinavium. The sequence goes on from JAHLFH010000162.1 coordinate 2,903, forward strand.
CGTCACCGTCCCCGCCGACGTGCTGAACGCCACCGTCCTGCTGGCCGAGCGGTATATCACCGACCGCTTCCTGCCCGACAAGGCCATCGACCTGCTGGACGAGGCCTGCGCCAGCTGCAACCTGGCCCACCCCGAGATCTCGGCCTATCTGGAGGCCCAGAAGGAGCTGGACGCCCTCAAGCAGGAGGAGGCGGAGATGGAGACCGACTCGGCCGACCAGCCCATCGACTACGAGGCGGTGGCCGAGCGCAAGACCCGCATCGCCCAGCTGGAGGCTGAGGTGCCCGCCAAACAGGCGGCTGCCAGCGAGATCCAGGTGTCGATGGACGACCTGGCCCGGGTGATCGAGCTGTGGACCGGCATTCCGGCGGTCAAGATCCGGGAGACGGAGTACGTCCGCCTGGCCGGCCTGGAGGATGA
>JAHLFH010000163.1 GCA_018883885.1 Candidatus Faecalibacterium intestinavium
GTCCGGTATCAAGCCGGTGAAGCCGGAACATATTGATCTGGCCATCGTGTATGCGGCCTCGATCCTGGCCGAAGCAGGCCCCACGCTGCGGGAAGTTTTTCTGGGCATGCTGGGGGAAAATCGCAATCTGCTGGCTCAGGTAGATGACCGGGAAACCATCTACGGCAAAGGCTATGTGGGTTGGGTGAACAAACGCCGGGTCCTGGTGGGCAACCGTGCCCTGATGCAGGACTACGGTGTAAAGATCCCCAGCCTGGAATATGAACAGCATCATACGGTCAACCAGCGCCGGGTCATCTATCTGGCGGTATCGGGCAAGATGTTCGCCATGTTCCAGGTGGCCTACCAGCGCGACCCTGATACGGCGGTGGTGCTGGAAAGCCTGCGCCGCACCGGTCTGTCGCTGGTGGTGGACTGTGACGACTTCAACTGCGATGTGCAGCTGCTGGAGACGGCCTACAGTCTGCCGGCGGGTTCCGTCAAGGTGCTCAACGCGGCGGAACGCAAGGCTTTGGACCCGGCGGTGGCCTGGCTGCCCGAAAGTGAGGGCAACATGCTGCATCTGGGCAGTTTTGCCAGCTTTGTGGGAGGCCTGGAGGCCGCAGCCGGTGCCGCTGAAGGGGAACACAAATCCTCCATGCTGGTGACGGCGTCGGTGTTCTTCAGCTGTGTGCTGGGGGTGCTGCTCAGCCTTACCGGCGGACTTGCCTCGCTGCCCCTGGCGGCTTTGGTGCTGTATCAGGCGGCCTGGTGCGTGCTGGCACTGATCTTCCCGCTGATCCAGCGGTATTGACACAACAGGGCGGGCCTGCTGGGGCAGGATCTGCGCTGTATCCGGGGCAGGGGCCCCAAAACGGAAAGGGGCCTTGGCTGTGTATCGTGCCCGGGAAAAACAAATGTCCATCTATGACTATCTGCCGCCCTATCACGGCGAGCTCAGCGGCCGCAACCGCTGGATGCTGCTGGCAGATGCCATTGACTGGGACCAGTTTGAAAAATCCTACAGTGAGCTGTTTGCCCCCGGGGGCAAGGCGGCCATCTCGGCGCGGGTCGCGCTGGGGTGCCGGATCATTCAGCTCCATTACCGCGTGTCCGACCGGGAAGTGGTGTCCCTGGTGCAGGAAAGTCCTTATCTGCAGTATTTTCTGGGGATGGAGACTTTCAGTGACAAGATGCCCTTTTCGGCCCGTACGGTGGCACGGTTCCGGGAACGCATTCCCGACAGAGCCGTGCGTCCGGCGGTAAAACTGCTGCGCAGTTTCCGCTGAAAAACACAATAGAAAGTATATAGAGGTTTTATGGAATTTTTTGTAGATGTGCTGCGGGATGCATTGACCGACAGCGTCAAAATGCTGCCGTTTTTGTACCTGGCGTACCTGCTGATCGAATGGCTGGAACGTCACCATGGCGCCCGGATCGAGCGGGCTCTGGCCGGCGGCGGACGGTGGGGCTTTTTGCCCGGTTCGCTGCTGGGCTGCGTGCCCCAGTGCGGCTTTTCGGCGGTGGCCTCCAACTTCTACGCCTCCCGGGTCATCACCCTGGGCACGCTGATGGCCGTCTATCTTGCCACCAGCGACGAGGCCATCCCGCTGCTGCTGTCGATGCCCGCTTACTGGGACAAGCTGGCGGTTCTGATGGCGATCAAGGTGATCTATGCGGTGGCCTTCGGCTTCGGGGTGGACTTCCTCCTCCGCCGCTTTCTGCCCAAATCCCTCCGGGGCGGCTATACGGGCCGCGCCGACGAGGTGGACTGCCACGAGTCCCACGAGGAAAACGGCCACCAGCACCCCCTGTGGCGGGCGGCGCTGCGGCATACCGTGGAAATCTTCTTCTTCATCTTCCTGTTCAGCCTGGCCTTCGGCCTGCTGGTGGAGGGGGTCGGCGAGGAGGCCATCACCGGCGCGCTGGGCCGGATGGGCTTCTTCCAGCCGGTCTTTGCGGCCCTGGTGGGCCTCATCCCCAACTGCGCTGCCAGCGTCCTGCTGACCCAGATGTACCTGGAGGGGGCGCTCCGGTTTTCCAGCCTGGTGGCAGGGCTGTGTACCGGCGCCGGCGTGGGCCTGGCCGTCCTCTGGCGGGCCAATCCCTCCTGGAAGCAGAACCTTTTCGTCACCGGCCTGACCTGGGCCGCAGGCGCCGCCCTCGGCGTCGGGATGCAGATTGTCATCGCTCTGGCGTTCTGATGGTTTGAAACACTTTTTTCCGCTCCGGCTTCCGGCCGGGGCGGTTTTCTTTTTGGTCCGGTTTGTGGTATACTGTCCTTATATTTCGTTTGGAGTAATCCTATGAAAAAGCGTGAAGTATACCATACACCCGGAATGGGGCCTGGGGCGAAGCCCCAGCTTCCAATAAAGGGCGGGAAGGTGGGCATTCAGATGAAAAGATACGGGCTTTTCCGAACCTGAAACTTAAGGAACTAATGTCACCTGTGTCTGGCGCTTGCAATACATTGGAGATTTTTTCTGGGATTGCTCTATAAAACCGGGAAGCCGGGCGGCGGCTCAGAGCCGCCGGGACGGCCGCAGAGGAACAGACCATGAAATACAAGATTTTGGCAAGTGATTTTGACAATACCCTCGTCCCCTTCGGGGAAAAATCCCCCCGTCCGGCGGTGGTGGATGCGGTGCAGCGGATGCAGGCTGCGGGCGGGAAATTCGTCCTCAGCACCGGGCGGGCCTACTCCGCCCTTCAGCGGCCCGGCCAGCTGGGAGGCATCCGGTTTGACTACGCCATCACCTGCAACGGCGCCTGCGTGGTGGACCGGGAGGGGGCCATCGTCGCCGAGCACCCCCTGACCGCAGAGGAAATGTACGCCCTGACGGACTTCTGCGACGATTACAGCTACGCCCTTCAGTTCAACTTCCGGGACGCCTATTACGCCTACGCCGGGTATGAATATCTCTCGGCCCTGTACGCCCGGGCCAGCGGGTCCGGCCTCGGCTGCAAGGATGGGGAGGACCGGGACCGCCACCTCGTTGATATGCCGCATGCGGCCTTTCTGGTGGCCCCGCCGGAAGCGGTGGAGAAATTTGGGGAAAAATACGGATATCTGGGCCTCCATTTCATGCGGGTGGGGGGCACCGGCCCCGACGGCTGGAACTCCTACGATGTGGTGCGGCAGGGGATGGACAAAGGGACGGGCCTTGCCAGCCTCTGCGCGGCCATGGGGCTGTCCCTTTCGGAGGCTGTGGCCGCGGGAGACTCGGCCAACGACTGCGGGATGCTGCGGGCGGCGGGCCTTGGCTGCTGTATGGCCAACGGCACCCCGGACGCCAAAGCCGCCGCCGAC
>JAHLFH010000164.1 GCA_018883885.1 Candidatus Faecalibacterium intestinavium
GGTCCGCCGGGGGCGGCGGCAGCAGGTCGGACACCGTCAGAGGATGGTCCAGCTGAAGCTTGCCCTCCACCCGCAGGGCCGCGGCTTCCGGCTCGGCGGGGCGCTGGGGCACCAGAGTCACCTGCACCGGCGCAGGGCGGAACAGCTCGGACAGAAGCTGGTCGAACCAGCCCGCCTCCATCTTTTCCCGCAGGCCGTCGAACAGGTCCACCGCCCGCAGATCGGCCATGGGGTCCCCGGTGTGGAGCCAGCCGGTCACCCCGGCGATGGCCGCCGTGATGCCGTCGGGGTAGCTGTCGGGATGCTCGGTCAGGGCGAACTCGATGGAATTCAGGGAAGCCAGCAGCAGCTCCCGGGGCAGCCCTTCGGCGCAGAGCTTCTCGATTTCGGCCCGGACGCAGCCCTCAAACCGGGCGGCCCGTTCCTCGTCGGAGCCCTTCAGCACCAGCTCCACCACCGGCTGCTGGAGGGAATCGTCAAAGCTGTATTCAAGGTCCGTGCCCAGCTTCTGCTCCAGCACCGCCTGCTTGAGAGGGGACTGGTTTCGGCTCAGCAGGGCGTCCAGCAGAATCTGGACCGCCAGCTGGCGCTCCCGGTCGGCAAATTCGCCGGTGTACCAGGCCAGCACGCTCTGGACCGGGATATTCCCGGGGGTCTCGGTGAAATAGGGCTGCACCTTCTTCACGCCCCACTGGGGGTGCTGGAGGGCCGTCCGGGGGCGGGGGCCGGTCCGGGGCATTTTGGACAGATAGGCCGCATCCAGAAAGGCCAGCTTGTCCGCCATGTCCATCCGGCCATAGAGGACGACGCAGCAGTTGTCGGCCCGGTAGTGGCGGCGGTAGACCTTGACAAACTGCTCGTAGGTCAGCCCGGGGATGGCCGCCGGGTCTCCCCCCGACTCAAACCCATAGCCGTTGTCCGGGAAAAGGGCCTGCACCAGAGCGTAGTCCAGCTGGGCTTCGGGGGAGGCCAGCGCCCCCTGCATCTCGTTGTAGACCACGCCGCTGATGGAGCCGTCCTCCTCCCGGTGCCAGGCTTCCTGGTCAAAGACCCGGCGGTCGGTCAGGGCCAGCGGGCAGAACACTGCGTTGAGATAGACGTCCATCAGGTTTTTGAAGTCGGCCTCGTTGGGGCTGGCAAAGGGGTAGACCGTCTTGTCCGAGAAGGTCATGGCGTTCAAAAAGGAAGCCATGCTGCTCTTGATGAGCTGGACAAAGGGAGAGGTGACCGGATATTTCTCCGACCCCTCCAGAACCGAGTGCTCCAGAATGTGGAAGACGCCGGTGTTGTCGGATGGGAAGGTGCCGAAGCCGATCCCAAAGGCTTTGTTGTTGTCCTGGTTCTCAATCAGCAGGACCGTGGCCCCGCTCAGGTCGTGGGTCAGGACCGTGGCGCTGCCGTGCAGCATGGGGCAGGGTTCGGTCCGCAGGGTGGTATAGCCGGGATATTGGGTCATGGGTCTTGTCACTCCTGTTCTTTTGGATGGTTCCTTTTTATTTTTCCCCTATTGTAGCATTGCCGGGTGGAAAACTCAATTCTCTGCCCGATTCCCAAAAAAGGAGGCCCCGCCTGCGGAGCCTCCCAAAAATCGGAAACGATGTACTGCGCTTACTCTGCGCCGTAGTAGAAGTCCGCCCCGGGCAGAGCGCCGCCCACCGAGGCGGGGTCTGCGTCGAACAGCACCTGCAAATAGCCCTCGGCGTCCGCTTTCAGCTCGCTGCCGGTCAGGCAGACGATCTTGCAGGCGGGCAGGGCCTTCTTGGCAATGGCCGCTTTGGCTACGACGCCCTGTTCCTCGCAGAGGGCCGCGGTGCCGTCCAGATCGGTGTTGGCGGCCTCGACGCTCCGGGCGTAGTCCTCAAGGAAGGCCTCGACGACGTCGGGGTGGGCCTCGGCATACTCCCTGCGGACCACCGTCACACCGGTGATGAGCCGGGTGTCGCAGACCTTCTCCCACTCGGCGGTCAGGTCCAGCGCCACCCGCAGGGTCTCGTCCTGCATTCCGGCGCTGGTGACGTAAGGCTGGGGCAGGACGGCGATGGCGTCCTCGGCCACGGCCATCTGGGCGGTGACCTCGGCAGCCTCGCTGTAATATTCAATGGTCAAATCCTTGTCCGGGTCGAGGCCGTTCTGGGCCAGCAGATACCGCAGCACATATTCCGGCGTGGTGCCCTTGCCGGTGGAGAGGACGGTCCGGCCCGCGAGATCGGCGACGCTCTGGACGGTGTCGCCCTTTTCAACGACGTAGAGCACGCCCAGAGTGTTGACGGCCAGCGCCTCGATCTGGCCCTCCGTTTTCTGGTAAAGGGTCGCGGCCAGGTTGGCGGGGATGGCCGCCATGTCCAGCTCGCCCTTCATCAGCAGGGGCACGATCTCGTCCGCCGCGCCGTAAAGCTGCAAATCGTACTCCAAAGCGGCCTCCCCCGCTTCCATCATGGGCAGCAGGTTGACAAGGCCCATGGTGGTGGGCCCCTTGAGCCCGGCGATCCGGACCGGGCCGTCATTTGACAAAGGCTGGGCTTCGCTCTCGCCGGAGGCGCTTTCGGAGGAAACCGCCGGGGCCGGCGCAGAAGCCGCCTGGCTCGGGGCAGAGGATGCGGC
>JAHLFH010000165.1 GCA_018883885.1 Candidatus Faecalibacterium intestinavium
AACCCGCCCACCCGCCCTTTAGATGTTCCCCCCGGGCCTGCGGCCCCGCCCCCCGCGGGGGCTCTGAGAGGCAAACGGCTGCTACCGGGATATGCTGCGAAAAGCGGCTAAGCGCAAGAAAGGTGCGGTAAACGTCTGCTTCTCAGGTCAGCCGCTGCGGGCTTGTAGGTTCAGAGCACTGAACTTTAACGTCTGCTCCTGGGCAGGCTGGCCGGATTTGCCCGGCAGGCCCCGCCAAGGCAGAGCCTCCTCTTGCGCTTAGCCAATATTTGCGGCGGGACTAGCGCCCTTGCAAATATTGGAGCGCTGCGCCAGCACACGCTTTGCTGTTTCTGCCGCAGGCAGCGCTTCGGCGGTGCTGCCACACGGTCTGTAGTGGCGGAGCCAGCCGGTCGAACCGTTCGGCGTCCTCTGCGGCTCCCTTCATCGCCCACTGGGCGCGGGCGCTGTTGTTGCCCCGAGGGGGCTCTGAGCGGAAAACGGATTCTTCCGGAAGGGGTTTCTGCGAACAAAAAGAAGGACCTTCCGGTAAGGTTTCGGGGTCTGGGGCGGAGCCCCAGCTTCCGATAAAGGGCGGGTGGGCGGGTTTCAATAAAATCCCCATCCGCCCCGGGCAAGCCTACAAATGAAACACTATAATTTGACATAAAATAACGATATGTAGTATAATTTTACAATCCACCCCATAGAAACAACAGAGAGGATAAAAGCTGTCTATGATTCATCTCGGCGATTATGATGTGATCGTCATCGGTGCGGGCCATGCCGGCATCGAGGCCGCCCATGCGGCGGCTGTTCTGGGGGCGAAAAGCGCCGTCTTTACCATGAGCCTGGATTCCATCGGCAATATGCCCTGCAACCCCAGCATCGGCGGCACCGCCAAGGGGACCCTCGTCCGGGAGGTGGACGCCCTGGGCGGGCTGATGGGCATTGCCGCCGACGCGACCTACCTTCAGAGCCGGATGCTCAACCGGGGGAAAGGCCCCGCCGTCCACGCCCTGCGAGTCCAGACCGACCGCAAGCGGTACCATATGTTTATGAAGCACGCCCTCGAGCAGACCCCGGGCCTTGCCATCCATCAGGCCGAGATCACCGATCTTGTGGTGGAGGAGGGGAGGGTGACCGGTGTGGTCACCCAGCTCCATGGGTTCTATTCGGCCCGGTGCGTGGTCATTGCCACCGGGACGAATCTCGGCGGAAAGATTTTTGTGGGGGATGCCTGGTATGCCTCCGGCCCCGACGGGATGCACGCTTCCACCGCCCTGACCGAGAGCCTCAAAGCGGCCGGGCTGTCCCTTCGCCGGTTCAAAACCGGCACCCCCGCCCGGGTCCACCGGCGCAGCATCGACTTCAGTCAGCTGGAATGCCAGCCCGGCGACCCCGACAGCGAGCTTCAGCCCTTCAGCTTTCTGACCGACGCTCCCATGCATAACAAGGTGGAATGCTGGATCGCCTATACCAACCCCGAAACCCATCGGATTATTCTGGACAACATCCACCGCAGCCCCCTCTACGGCGGGATGATCGAGGGCGTCGGCCCCCGGTACTGCCCCTCCATCGAGGACAAGGTGGTCCGCTTCGCGGGGAAGGACCGTCACCCCCTCTTTGTGGAGCCCTGCGGCGAGGACACCGAGGAGATGTATTTGCAGGGCGCGTCCAGCAGCCTGCCCGAGGACGTCCAGAACGATTTCTATCACAGCATCCGGGGCTTCGAGCATCTGGAAATCATGCGCCCGGCCTACGCCATCGAGTACGACTGTGTGGACCCCACCAGTCTGGAGCCGACGCTGGAGAGCAAGACGGTCCGGGGCCTCTACGGTGCGGGCCAGTTCAACGGCACCTCCGGTTACGAGGAAGCCGCCGCCCAGGGCCTGCTGGCCGGGCTGAACGCGGCCCGGAACGCGCTGGGCCTGTCCCAGCTGGTACTGCCGCGGCAGTCCAGCTATCTGGGGACTCTGGTGGACGATCTGGTGACCAAGGGGGTCATGGACCCCTATCGGATGATGACCAGCCGGAGCGAATACCGGCTGACCCTCCGGCAGGACAACGCCGACCAGCGCCTGACCCCCATCGGGCGGGAATACGGGCTGGTGGGGGACGACCGGTGGGAGAACTACCAGCGCACCCAGGCCCTGCTGGAAGCCGAGCGCCGCCGCCTTCAGGAGAGCCACATCAAAACCGAACCCCTGCGGGAGGCGATGCTTGCCGCCGGACTGGCCCCGGCCCAGCAGGGGGGCCTGGCTGCGGAGCTGCTCCGCCGCCCGGAGATCAGCTACCCGCTTTTGGCGGGGATCATCGGCTGGGGGGAGGGAATTACCCCGCTGCTGGCCGAGCGGCTGGAAACCGAGATCAAGTATGCGGGCTACATCGCCCGGCAGGACCGGATGATTCATGAGGTGGCCCGGCAGGAAAAGACCCTGATTCCCCCGGAGTTTGAGTATCAGGCTCTGACGGGGCTGACCCTTGAGGCCCGGGAAAAGCTGGCCCGCATCCGCCCCCGGAATCTGGGGCAGGCGGGGCGGATTCCCGGCGTGTCGCCGTCCGACGTCGCCCAGCTGAGCATCGCCCTGGCCGCCGCCCGGGCAAACGCAAGAAAAGACCCAGAAAAGGAGGACACCCCCCATGATTGAGAAAGAGCGCCTTGCAGAAAAATGTTCCACATGGAACATTGCCCTCACCCCCGCCCAGCTGGACCAGCTGGACCGGTACGCCGCGCTTCTGGTGGAGTACAACCAGAAGGTCAACCTGACCGCCATCACCGACCCCGAGGGGATCGAGGACAAGCACTTTCTGGACAGCCTTCTCTTTGCCAGCCAGCCCGAGGTGGCGGGCCGGATGGTGGACGTGGGCACCGGGGCGGGGTTCCCCGGCGTGGTGACCAAAATTTTTAAGCCGGAGATTGAGCTGACCCTGATGGAGCCCACCGGAAAACGGCTGGATTTCCTGAAATTCCTCTGTGCCGAGCTGGGGCTGGCCGGGGTGGAATTCGCCAAAGAACGGGCGGAGGAAGCGGCCCGGAAGGTCTGGCGGGAGAGCTTTGACCTGGCCAGCGCCCGGGCCGTGGCGGCTCTGCCGGTGCTGGCGGAATACTGCCTGCCTCTGGTCAAGGTGGGCGGGTGTTTCCTGGCCATGAAGGGGGCCGGCGGGGCGGAAGAGCTGGCCGCGGCCCGGCCCGCCATCCGGAAGCTGGGGGGAGAATACCTCGAAACCCGGACCTTCCACCTGCCGGGAGGGGATACCCGGACCCTGATTTTAACCAAAAAGATTTCGCAGACTTCGACCGTTTACCCCAGAAACGGCGGGAAAATTGCGAAATCGCCCCTGAAATAACGAAGGAACGTAAAACCTGTGCGCGAAACAGGTCGAACGATTTTTCTGGAAGAACGGGTGTTTCTGTGGTAAGCTCTCTGTAACAGGCGAGTTTTCCACCGGAACACCCGTTTTCTGTGGAAAAACTGCGCCCAAATTGAGAATCCGGAACAAAGGACAAGCCCGCCGGACGGGCCAAAGGGGGCAGGGAACGAAGGTGTTTGAGCGAAAGAAAACCGAGGGCAGGGTCTACGCCCTGCCGGTGGAGAAAATCGAGCCGTCGCCCTACCAGGCGCGGCGGGCCTTTGACGAGGCGGAGCTGGAAGGGCTGGCCCGGAGCATCCGGGAAAACGGCCTGTTGCAGCCGGTGACGGTACGGCGGCTGGAAGGGGACCGCTATGAGCTGATTGCGGGGGAGCGGCGGCTGCGGGCCTGCCGTCTGGCGGGGATGGAGACCATCCCGGCCATTGTCCGGGAATACGAGGACAGCCAGACGGCGGCGCTGGGGCTTCTGGAAAATTTGCAGCGGATGGACCTGAACCCCTTCGAGCAGGCCCAGGGGCTGCGGGATGTGATCGCCCTCTGGGGCTGCACCCAGGCCGAGGCGGCCCGACGGCTGGGGATGGCGCAGCCGACCCTGGCCAACAAACTGCGGCTGTTGCAGCTGACGCCGGACCAGCGGCAGTTTGTGCTGGACAATCGCCTGACCGAGCGCCACGCCCGGGCGGTGCTCCGGCTGGAGGAGGGGCGGCGGTCGGAGGCGCTGATCCACATCTGCCGCTACCATCTGAACGCCCGGGCCACCGACCAATACATAGACCGGATGCTGGCCCAGCGCAAGGCGGGGAAGGAAAAGCTTCGCCGCCTGCCCATGGTTCGGGATGTGCGGATCTTCATGAACACCATCGACCACGCCATCCGCCTCATGACCGACCATGGCGTCCCGGCCACCGCCCACCGGGAGGAAAAGGACGGGTACATTGAGTACACGGTCCGGATTCCCACCGGGGTGGGGAGCAAGGACTGAACGGGGGAGGGGCGTTTTGCCGCTTTTTGAAAAAAGCGGCGCAAAAACTTTTTACTTCAAAACCGCATCCGCGGTTTTGGGGATATTTTAAAGCATAGGGCAGGCCGGATCGTACGTTGAAAGCTGCGGGCGGAGGGTCCCTGCTGGCGGAATGTTCCACATGGAACATTGGAAGAAAGGAAAAAGAAGGTTTTGAACCCCTGTCGGGCTGCTTTTTGAGAAAAAGCGGCCCTTTTTTTCGGAAAGAGGGCGGAGTTTCCCGCCCAAAAGAGCAGATACCGTTTGACGCGGCCTGTTTCATGGTTTATAATAGGTTTGTATTTGAGAGATTATGTTTCCGCATTTGTTCCACGTGGAACATCAGCTGCGGGGGAGGAAGAAACTTCGTGGGTAAAATTGTGGCTATCGCAAACCAGAAGGGCGGCGTGGGCAAGACGACCACAGCCGTCAATTTGTCGTCCTGTGTGGCGGCGCTGGGAAAAAAGGTCCTCATCGTTGATCTCGACCCTCAGGGCAACACCACCACCGGCTACGGCATCGCCAAGCGGAGCGTCGAGGTGGGCACCTATGAACTCCTTGTGGGGGATGTGGACCCCCGCCAGGCCATCCGGAAAACCGAATTCCGCACCGACGTCATCCCCTCCAATACCCGTCTGGCCGGCGCATCGCTGGAAATGGTGGATATGCCCGGCCGGGAAAGCCGGCTGCGCAAGGTGCTGGCGCAGGTCCAGCAGGACTATGACTTTATCTTCATCGACTGCCCGCCCAGCCTGGACCTGCTGACCCTGAACGGCCTGTGCGCCTGCGACAGCATCCTGATCCCCATTCAGTGCGAATATTACGCGCTGGAGGGCTTGTCCGAGCTCATCAGCACCCTCAAGACCATCCGGAAAAAGTACAACAGCTATCTGGACATCGAGGGCGTGGTGTTCACCATGTATTCGGGCCGGTATAACCTGACGCTGCAGGTGGTGGAGCAGGTCTGCAAGTATTTCGGCAATAAGGTCTATAAGACCACCATCCCCCGGAGCATCCGGATCTCGGAGGCCCCCAGCTACGGCCAGCCCATCAATTTTTATGAGCCGAAGGGCAAGGGCAGCGAGGCGTACATGGATCTGGCCATTGAGTTCGTCAAGAACAACCGGCCCCACGACGCCGCGCCCCGGCGCAAAAAGTCCCGGGCCGCAGCGGCCCAGTAAGGGGCAGCCACAGGATACAGGAGGGGAGAGGAAGGAATGGCAAGAGGAAGAGGGGGCCTGGGCCGGGGGCTGGAAAGTCTGTTCGAGGACGCCGCGCCCAGCCTGGAAACCGACGGCAGCGTCCAGACGCTGCCTCTGCGGGAGATCGAGCCCGACCCCAACCAGCCGCGCAAGACGTTCGACGAAAGCAGCCTTGCCGAGCTGGCGTCCAGCATCGCCCAGCATGGGCTGCTCCAGCCCATCGCGGTGCGCCCCCGGGTGGCGGGGGGATATACCATCGTCGCGGGGGAGCGGCGGTGGCGGGCCTGCCGGATGGCGGGGCTGGCGGAGGTGCCGGTCATCATCAAGGAAGTGTCCGACGAGGAAGCCATGGAGCTGGCCCTGGTGGAAAACCTCCAGCGGGAGGACCTGGACCCCGTGGAAGAAGCCTGCGGCATCCGGGAGCTGATCGCCCGCTGCGGGCTGACCCAGGAGCAGGCCGCCCAGAAGCTGGGCAAAAGCCGGAGCGCCCTGGCCAACAGCCTTCGGCTCCTGAACCTGCCGCTGGAAGTGCTGGAACGGCTGCGCAGCGGCGTTCTGAGCGCGGGCCACGCCAAGGTGATTCTGGGGCTGCCCAGCCCCGAGCTGCAAAGCCAGGCGGCAAAGATCATTGAGGAAAACCAGCTCAACGTCCGTCAGGCCGAGGCCCTGTGCAAAAAGCTGGCCAAAGCCCCCAAACAGCCGCCCCCGCCCCAGCTGCAAAACAGCCTGCCCTCCGAGGTGGAGCTGAGCCTCCGGGAGGCGCTGGGCAACGAGGTGTCGGTGAGCTACCGAAACGGCAGGGGAAGCCTGACCGTCCGGTTTTATTCGGACGATCAGCTCAAAGCCTTTGCCAACCTGCTGGGCCGGTACGACAAGACCGGGCTGGAACAGGAAGTCGAAGTTTAAAACAGGCGATCCAAGGCAGAGCGGAGGCGAGAAACCCCGCCCGCCTTTGAACGGCGCAGGGGACCGCCCCCGCGCGGAACCAATCGAGAGTAAGGAGAGTTGCTATCATGCTCGATATCAAATTTGTCCGGGATAACCCGGAGGCTGTCAAAGAGAACATCCGGAAAAAGTTTCAGGACGCCAAGCTGCCGCTGGTGGATGAGGTGGTCGAACTGGACGGCAAGTACCGCGACTGCCTGAAAGAGGTGGAGAACCTCAAGGCGGCCCGCAACAAGCTCAGCAAGGCCAACGGCCCCCTGTTCGCCCAGCTGAAGAAGGCCGCCGACGAGGCCCAGAAGGCCGAGATTCAGGCGCAGATCAACGCCAACAACGAGGCGGTCAAGGCCGACGCCGACAAGATGGCGGCGCTGGAAGCCGAGCAGGAGAAGATGGCCGCCCGGATTCAGGAGATCATGTACACCATCCCCAACATGATCGACCCCAGCGTCCCCATCGGCCCGGACGACAGCTGCAACGTGGAGGCCCAGCGGTTCGGCGAGCCGGTGGTCCCCGATTTCCCCATCCCGTACCACACCGAGATCATGGAGAGCTTTGACGGCATCGACATGGACGCCGCGGGCCGGGTGGCCGGCAACGGCTTCTATTACCTGCTGGGCAACATCGCCCGCCTCCATGAGGCGGTTCTGGCCTACGCCCGGGATTTCATGATCGGCAAGGGCTTTACCTATGTGATCCCGCCCTTCATGATGCACGGCGACGTGGTCAAGGGGGTCATGTCCTTCCCCGAGATGGACGCCATGATGTATAAGATCGAGGGTGAGGACCTGTACCTGATCGGCACCTCCGAGCATACCATGATCGGACGGTTCATCAACCAGACCCTGGACGAGGCAAAGCTGCCCCTGACCCTGACTTCTTACAGCCCCTGCTTCCGCAAGGAGAAGGGCGCCCACGGCATCGAGGAGCGGGGTATCTACCGCATCCACCAGTTCGAGAAGCAGGAGATGATCGTGGTCTGCCGCCCCGAGGAGAGCGCCGACTGGTACGAGAAGCTCTGGCAGTACTCGGTCGAGCTGTTCCGCAGCCTGGAGATTCCCGTCCGGCAGCTGAACTGCTGCTCGGGCGACCTGGCCGACCTGAAGGTCAAGAGCTGCGACATCGAGGCCTGGAGCCCCCGCCAGCAGAAATACTTTGAGGTGTGCAGCTGCTCCAACCTGGGCGACGCCCAGGCCCGCCGCCTCCACATCCGGGTCAAGGGCGCGGACGGCAAGAGCTATCTGGCCCACACCCTGAACAACACCTGCGTGGCGCCTCCCCGGATGCTGATCGCCTTCCTGGAGAACCACCTCCAGGCCGACGGCACCGTCACCATTCCCAAGGTGCTTCAGCCCTACATGGGCGGCCTCGAGGTCATGGTGCCCACCCACAAAAAGTAATTACGCGCTGCAAGCTGCAAAGGGCAGGGCCGGGAGGCTCTGCCTTTTTTGCGTCTGAGGGTGGGGGACGATTTGCCGCTTTTTGAAAAAAGCGGCGCAAAAACTTTTTACTGCAAAACCGCATCCGCGGTTTTGAGGATATTTTCAAGCACAGGGCAGGCAACAGTTCCGCAGCGGGAGCGGCCCTTTCGGGAGGGCGGTTGCGGGCAGGGAAACGAAAACAAAAAAATTTGAAAGAAAACCTTGACAAACGGGATCGAATCGCATATAATAAACAAGCACCGTGTGGTGCGAAGACAATATGGCGGTATAGCTCAGTTGGCTAGAGCATTCGGTTCATACCCGAAGTGTCACCGGTTCAAATCCAGTTACCGCTACCATTTTACAGAGTTTCGCTAAGATATGGGGGACAGTCGCCCGCAATAGTGGGCGAAAAGTCGGAGGTTTTAGCGAAGCTCTGTATTTATAAGGCCCGTTGGTCAAGCGGTTAAGACACGGCCCTTTCACGGCTGTAACATGGGTTCGATTCCCGTACGGGTCACCACAAAGCAAAAGCCTTGCAGAGATGTAGGGCTTTTTCCTTTTTCTGCGCTTTTCAAAAAGCACCGTACGGGAATCGAACAGCCCGGGCCCGCCGCTCTGCGTCCCGGCGGGCAAAAAAGCCCCAGTGGGGCTTTTTTCAGGGCGCGGGTAGATGGGCCCCGTACGGGTCACCAACACAGAAAGCTCTGCAAAAACGCAGGGCTTTTTCTTTTTCCCGGGCTTTTCAAAAAGCACCGTACGGGAATCGAACAGCCCGGGATTTTTTAAACCCGCCCACCCGCCCCTTTTCGGTGTGGGGGCGCTGCCCCCATGCCCCCGCCTGACCTTTAGGCTCTGTGGAGAATGATGTAGCTGTTTTCCGCCCAGAGCCCCCACGGGGGGCGGGGCCACAGGCCCCAGGGGGAACATTGAAAGGGCGGGTGGGTGGGAATACTAATAAATTCGTTCCCGTACTAGGTCATCCAAAAGAAAAAGGAGGTTCTCCCATGCAAATTCATCCCTACCGCCCCGCCGACCTGGCGGAGATGGCTGCCCTCTTTTATGATACCGTCCACACCGTCAATGCGGCCGACTATACCCCCCGCCAGCTGGATGCCTGGGCCACCGGCCAGATTGACCTCGCCACCTGGGATGCCTCCCTCCGGGCCCACCTTTCCCTCGTAGCAGAGGAAGGAGGCCGGATTGTCGGCTTTGGGGATCTGGACGTGGTCAACGGCTACCTGGACCGGCTCTATGTCCATAAAGACTTCCAGCGCCGGGGGGTGGCCACCGCCCTCTGTGACCGGCTGGAAGCCGCCGCCCCGGGCCGGGTCTACACCCATGCCTCCATCACCGCCCGGCCTTTTTTTGAAAAGAGGGGTTATTGGGTCTGTAAGGAACAGCAGGTGGAACGGTGCGGGGAATTGCTGACCAATTTTGTGATGGAAACAGCAGGAGTAACGGTTTCTCATGGACTAAAAATAAAGAAACTGGGTACGGGAATTTTCCGCATTTGTTAACGGAAACGCACTCAAAAATATCTCTTGTTCTTTTGTGTGAAAAAGGCTATAATGAACTCACAATCCAGGAAGGAGGAATGGGTATGATTTTGGCCGATAAGCAGATTAGAGAACTTGGAGACCGGCTGATTGTTCCCTTTGCTTCAGATCAAGTACAGAGTATATGCTATGATCTTACGACAGAAGCGTTTTGCAGTGCCCCTGGAAGCGAAACAGATGAGATTACTCTGGCTCCGGGCGATTCGGTGTTTGTGAAAACAAAGGAGAGAATCAGGCTGCCTGATGATATGGCAGGGGTTGTCTGCCTGCGCAATAGCCGGATCCGCCAGGGGCTCGATTTAAATGCTCCGGTTTATCAGCCGGGTCACGACACCAAGATCTTTTTCCGTCTAACCAATATTTCCCATCAGGCAATTCAGCTGGATTGCGGAAAAGGCATTGCCTCCATTATGTTTGAACAGCTTTCCGTGGAGGTGGAACAGCCCTATAACGGAACCTTCCAATCGGAATTTGAATTCAAAGGGATGGGGGCCTATACATCGGCTCTTTCCAAGGATATGACGAATATTGCCGAGAAAGTAGATCATGTGAAAAACATTGAAAAAAGTATCTATGGAAATGTTCTTGCTTTAATGGCAATCTTTGTTGCAATTTTCAGCCTGATTAACGTAAATATTTCTCTTACCGTACAAAATGTTGGCGCAAAACTGCTGCTGACCATGAACTTTGCCACGATAGGGTCCATCGGATTTCTGATGGCGGTGATCAATACGGTTCTGCCTTCCGGAAAGCATCGAATCTGGATTTGGATCGGCTGCATTTTGGCATTTGCAGCGGCAATTGCAGTGCAGTTTGTGCTGCCGTAAGAGAATCGCATAAAATAACAAACCCTGCGGCGATTGGACATGGATCGCCGCAGGGTTTGTCTTTTACAGGCGTTTCGATTGCTTGATGTACTCCAGAATTTCTTCCGGCCGGTAGGCCAGGGCGTCGGCCCCGGCGGCGGTCAGCTCCGCAGCCCCCCGGAAGCCCCAGACCACCCCCAGGGCGGGCAGGCCCGCGTTGTGGCCGGTCTGGATGTCCACGTTGCTGTCTCCCACAAAGAGGGTGGTGTCCGGGCCCGCGCCCAGCTGCTTCATCAGCTCCCACAGACCGGTGGGGTCCGGCTTGGTGGGCACGCCGGGGCGGCTGCCCCGCACCGCCGAAAAGACCCCCGGCCCGAAGTAGTGGTCCAGAATACCGCCGCAGAGGGCGTCCGCCTTGTTGGAAAAGACCGCGGTCTGCACCCCTTCCTTCCGAAGGGCTGCCAGCAGCTCCGGAATGCCCGGATAGGGGGCGGTCTTGTCCTCCTTGTGGGCGTCGTACCGGGCTGTAAACTGGGCCAGCGTCTGGGCCAGACGCTCGGGGGTCCGGGCCTCCGGCGGGGAGAACCGCTCCACCAGTTTGGGGATGCCGTTGCCCACCATATACTTGTATTCCTCCACCGTGTGGAGGGGCCAGCCGTTTTGGGCGCAGACCCAGTTGCCCGCGTCGGCCAGATCGTCGATGGTGTTCAGCAGGGTGCCGTCCAGATCAAAGAGTATGGTATGAATCACAGGATAATCTCCTTTTTATGTTTGTTATTCCTCCCAGAAAGCCGCGCATTCCAGCGCCCGGTCCACCGGCAGGCTCCGCAGCTTCCAGCGTGTGCCCCCCGGCAGGACCAGCTTCAGGTCGGCCCGGCGGGCCGCCATGGACCAGGGGGTCTGGGTCAGGGTCAGGGTGGGGCCGGGACAGAAAAGACAGACGCAGTGGAGCCGCATCCCTTTCTGCCGCCGGAAGGTCAGCCTCCCGCCGGTGAGCCAGGCCCCTTCCCGGAAAAACCCCTCCACCGCCTCCAGCAGACAGCCCAGAAAAAACAGGGCGGGCAGCGCCAGAAGCACCGTCACCTCGGGCAGCAGCTGGAGGGACAGCAGGGTCAAAAGCAGGAAAAAGCCGAAGGGAAGCCCCGCCGGAAGGAAAAAGGCCAGGCTCCGCCCCCGGGTCGGGTCCCGGCGGGCGGGCGGGAGCCGCAGCCCGGGCAGAAGCTCCTGAAGAAGCTGTTCCTGCCCGGCCTTGTAGACGAAAAGGGGGGCCTCGGCGCCGTTGTAGCACCCGGCGGTCAGGTAGACCGGGTACCGCCGCAGCAGCCGGGCCACCGGGGAAAGCCGGACC
>JAHLFH010000166.1 GCA_018883885.1 Candidatus Faecalibacterium intestinavium
AACCCGCCCACCCGCCCTTTAGATGTTCCCCCCGGGCCTGCGGCCCCGCCCCCCGCGGGGGCTCTGAGAGGCAAACGGCTGCTACCGGGATATGCTGCGAAAAGCGGCTAAGCGCAAGAAAGGTGCGGCAAACGGCTGCTTCTCAGGTCAGCCGCTGCGGGCTTGTAGGTTCAGAGCACTGAACTTTAACGTCTGCTCCAGGGCAGGCTGGCCGGATTTGCCCAGCAGGCCCCGCCAATGCAGAGCCACAACGCGGTCTGCTGTGGCGGGTCCTGCCGTTCAAACCGTCCGCCGCCCGATGACAGGCAGCTGCGGGCGGAAACAATTTGTACTGAAAAATTGGCTTGGATGGGCAAAAGAGCAGAGAGTTTCCGTCCCAAAAGGGGGTCTGGGGGCGTCAGCCCCCGGGTTCCGATAAAGGGCGGGTGGGCGGGCATTCAAATCATCGGGCAGAGCCTGTCCGAAGCAGAAACTGCGGGCGCTGCTGACGCTGAAACAACAAAAAATCCCGGCGATTCGCGCTGTTTGATACGATAAAAAACCCCTTCTGATATTTGGAGGAACTATGGAAGAAGATTATGTGATGATTCCCGGCACGGGCACGAAGAAGATCATTCGTGACGTGAAAAAGGAGATCGAGACCGCCTTTCTGGATTATTCCATGTCGGTCATCGTCTCCCGCGCTCTGCCGGATGTCCGGGACGGCCTCAAGCCGGTCCACCGCCGCATCCTCTACACCATGCACGAGCGGGGCAACGACCCCAGCCATCCCTACCGCAAGTCCGCCGACACCGTCGGCGCGGTGCTGGGCGCATACCACCCCCACGGCGACGCGTCGGTCTACGACGCCATGGTCCGTCTGGCGCAGGACTTCTCCCTGCGCTACCCGCTGGTGGACGGTCAGGGCAACTTCGGTTCGGTGGACGGCGACCCCGCCGCCGCCTACCGGTACACCGAGGCCCGGATGAGCAAGATGGCCGTGGAGATGCTCACCGACATCGACAAGGATACCGTCAACTGGGACCCCAACTTTGACGAGACCAAAAAGGAGCCCAGCGTCCTGCCCAGCCGGTTCCCGAACCTCTTGGTCAACGGCAGTCAGGGCATCGCGGTGGGCATGGCGACCAACATCCCGCCCCACAATCTGGGGGAGGTTGTGGACGGGTGCGTCGCCTACATCGACAACCCCGACATCGACCTGGCGGGCCTGATGGAGCACATCAAAGGCCCCGACTTCCCCACCGCCGGCATCATCATGGGCCGCAGCGGCATCCGGGCCGCCTACGCCACCGGCCGGGGCAAGATCACCCTCCGGGGCCGGGCCACCATCGAGGAAAAGAAAAACGGCCGGTATCAGATCATCGTCACCGAGATCCCCTATATGGTCAACAAGGCCCGGCTGATCGAGAGCATCGCAGAGCTGGTCAAAAACAAGCGGATCGAGGGCATCACCGACCTCAACGACGAGACCAACCGTCAGGGAATGCGGATTGTCATCGACGTCCGCAAGGAGGCCAACCCCCAGGTGGTCCTGAATCAGCTGTACCAGTATACCCAGCTTCAGGACACGGTGGGCGTCATCATGATTGCCATCGACCATAAAGTTCCCCGTCTGCTGACCCTCAAGCAGATGATTCAGAAGTATGTGGAGTTTCAGGATGAGGTCATCCGCCGCCGTACCCAGTACGACCTGAAAAAGGCCGAGGAGCGGGCCCACATCCTCGAGGGCCTCAAAAAGGCCACCGACATCGTGGACGAGCTGATCGCCACCATCCGGGCCTGCAAGGGCGGCATGGCCGAGGCCAAGACCGCCATTATGGAGAAGTTTGACTTTGACGACCCCCAGGCGGACGCCATCGTCAAATTGCAGCTGGGCCGTCTGGCGGGGCTTGAGATCCTCAAAATCGAGGAAGAACTCGGCTCTCTGCGGGCCAAAATCGACGACTGGAAGAACATTCTGGCCAACGACAGCCGGGTGCTGGGAATCGTCAAGGAGGAGCTGCTGGAAATCAAGCGCCGCTTTGCCGACGACCGCCGGACCGAGATTCAGTCGGTGTCGGGCGAGGTGGACATCGAGGATTTGATCCCCGAGGAACAGTGCGTCTACACCCTGACGGCGGCGGGCTATATCAAGCGCCAGCCCATGGCCACCTATCAGGCCCAGCACCGGGGCGGCCGGGGCATTGCGGGCATGACCCGGAAAGAGGAGGATATCGTCCGGGAGCTGTTCGTCGGCTCCACCCACGACTTTGTCCTCTTTGTCACCAACCACGGACGGGTCTTCCGGCTCAAGGGCTATACCATCGCCGAGGGAAGCCGGACCAGCAAGGGGGCAAACATCATCAACCTGCTGCCCCTGGCAGAGGGCGAAAAGGTCACCAATATGCTCCGCCAGAACAATCAGGAGGAAGGCTTTGTGACCATGGTGACCAAGCAGGGCCTCATCAAGCGGACCCCGCTGGCCCAGTATGCCAACATCCGGAAAAACGGCCTCATCGGCATCGCCCTCAACGAGGGGGACGCGCTGGCCTGGTGCCGCCTGACCAGCGGCAGCGACACCCTCATCGTCGCCACCCGGAACGGGCAGGCCATCCGGTTTGCCGAGACCGACGCCCGGCCCATGGGCCGGGGCGGCCACGGCGTCCGGGCCATCCGTCTGGCCGAGGGGGACGAAGTGGTGGGCGTCTGCATCTGCCGTGAGAGCGGCACCGTGCTGACCGTCACCGAACAGGGCAAGGGCCGCCGGTCCGAAATCGAGACCTACCGGATCACCGCCCGGGGCGGCAAGGGCATCCGCAACTACGACGCCGCCAAGGATAAAGTGGCGGGCGTCAAAATCGTGGACGAGACCGACGACGTCCTGCTCAGCAGCCAGGAGGGCATCATCATCCGGATGCACGCGGCGGACATCAACGTCCAGAGCCGGTACGGCAGCGGCGTCCGGGTCATGCGTCTGGGCGAGACCGACCGGGTCATGGTGGTGGCCCGGACCGACCACGACGAGGAAGCCGAGACCGTCAAGCCGGAGGCCGAAACCGGGGAGGACGCCGAGATGACCGCCGAGCAGCTGGCGGCGCTGGAGGCCGCCGACGAGGCTGCGGCGAAGGAAGCCCCCGCCCAGGACGAACCCGCCGAGGGCGAGGAATAACCCTCCCCTGCCGGGGCTGAAATCCCAGGTTCCATCGAACCGGAAGGGGCGTTCCCAACAGGGTGCGCCCCTTTTTGGTTTGCCTGTCCGGGCAGGCGACCATAATTCCAAAAGTTTCTGCTTTGGCAAAGCCCGTGTCTTTTTATTTGAAACCCACCCACCCGCCCAAATAAGGAACCCGGGGGCTAACGCCCCCGGACCCCCTTTCTCCATATTCAAAGGCTGTGGGACATGGTTAGACAGCATTTTGGTTCGGTTTCCCTTTCCGCCCGCAGTTGCCTGCCATCGGGCGGCGGACGGTTTGAACGGCTGGCTCCGCCACAGCAGACCGCGTTGTGGCTCTGCATTGGCGGGGACAGCCGGGCAAATCCGGACGTCAGCCCGGAAGCAGACACTCGGGTTAAGTTCTTGAACGTGGAAACCCGCAGCAGTTGACCTGAGAAGCAGCCGTTTTCACACAATCCCCCCGAAGGGGGGATGCCGCGCAGCGGCAGGGGGGACACATTAAAAGGGCGGGCGGGTGGGTTCAAAATGATTGTGGACATCCTCCCCCGCATATGCTATAATGGCAAAACAAACCAAAAACCCGTGAGGGAGTAGCAAACGCCGAGACGGCGCAGCAAGTCAACATACTGGCCCCGGGGGCCTGGCTTGCTTTAAATTGCGAGACTCATGTATGATGTTGAGCGTGTGCGCGGCAGGATACATGGAGTCTGTTTGTTCCAGAAATCTGGCCCGGATGCAGCGCGCTGCGTCCGGGTTTTTTGCGCCCCCGGTCAGGGAGCTTTCGGAACGGAGGAAACAAAAAATGGAGTGGAGCTTTGTCTTTTTTGCCAACAGCGCCCTGCTGGGCGTGGGCCTTGCCATGGACGCCTTTTCGGTCTCGCTGGCCAACGGCCTGCACGAGCCGTCCATGGGCCGGGGCCGGATGGCCGGGATCGCCGGCGTGTTCGGCGGCTTTCAGGCCGCCATGCCCCTGCTGGGCTGGGTCTGCGTCCGGACGGTGGTGGAGTGGTTCAGCGCCTTTGAACAGTTCATCCCCTGGATCGCCCTGCTCCTGCTGGGGTACATCGGCGGCAAAATGCTGATCGAGGGTCTCCGGGGCGGCGAGGAAGCCGAGGCCGCGGCCCTCGGGAAAAAGGCTTTGCTGGTGCAGGGGGTGGCCACCTCCATCGACGCGCTGTCGGTGGGCTTCACCATCGCCGAATACGGCGCGGCCATGGCGCTGGTCTGTGCGGCCATCATTGCGGCGGTGACGTTCGTCATCTGCATGGCCGGGCTTCAGCTGGGCAAGACCTTCGGCACCCGCCTTGCGGGAAAGGCGTCGGTGCTGGGCGGCGTGATCCTGATTGCCATTGGGATCGAGATTTTTGTCACCTCTCTGTAACCGGCCAAACCCCTAAAAAAGTTCATATTTTCAGGCTATAATACCTGCGATTGAACCATAACGGAACAAAACAGCACAGGAGGCCGCGCAGAACCGCACCATGCTTGAATTACGAAACATCAAAAAGAATTACCCCATCGGCGGCGGGGTGGTGGAGGCCCTCAAGGGCATCAGCCTGCAATTCCGCCGGTCGGAGTTTGTCTCCATCCTCGGCCCGTCGGGCTGCGGAAAAACCACCCTGCTCAACATCATCGGCGGGCTGGACCAGTACACCGAGGGCGACCTCATCATCAACGGCCGCTCCACCAAGGGCTTCAAGGACCGGGACTGGGACTCCTACCGGAACCACTCGGTGGGCTTTGTCTTTCAGAGCTACAACCTGATTCCCCACCAGACCGTCCTCCAGAACGTGGAGCTGGCCCTGACCCTCTCGGGGGTCTCCCGGGCCGAGCGGAAGGCCCGGGCCGTCCGGGCGCTGGAAGAAGTGGGCCTCGGCAACCAGCTGAACAAACGCCCCAGCGAGATGTCGGGCGGCCAGATGCAGCGGGTGGCCATCGCCCGGGCGCTGGTCAACAACCCCGACATCATTCTGGCGGACGAGCCCACCGGCGCACTGGACACCGAGACCAGCGTCCAGGTCATGGAGCTGCTGAAAAAGATTTCCTCCGACCGTCTGATCGTCATGGTGACCCATAACCCGGAGCTGGCCCAGCGGTATTCCTCCCGGATCATCCGGGTGCTGGACGGCCGGATCACCGGCGATTCAGCCCCCCTCTCGGAGGAAGAACTGAACGCCGAGCGGGCCGCCGATCAGGCCGCCAACGAGAAGGCCGTCCGGGAGAAAAAGCCCTCCATGTCCTTCCCCACGGCATTCATGCTCTCCCTGAAAAACCTCTGCACCAAAAAGGGCCGGACAGCCCTCACTGCCTTTGCGGGGTCCATCGGCATCATCGGCATCGCGCTGATCTTCTCGGTTTCCCAGGGAATGACCTCCTACATCGAGCTGACCCAGAAAAACACCCTTTCCTCCTATCCCCTCTCGATTCAGGCGGCCAGCGTCGATCTCACCAGCCTGATGCAGACCTTCATGGACCTGAGCAGCGACACGGCGGAGCATCCGCTGGACCAGGTCTACGAGCGGCCCGCCCTTCAGGAGATGGTCTCGGCCATGAACAATCTGGAGACCACCGAAAACGATCTGGTCTCCTTCAAGGCCTACCTGGACCGGCAGATGGCGGAGGAACAGTCCGCCCTGGCCGGGGCCATCAGCGGCATCCAGTATGCCTATGACCTCGATTTGCAGATCTACACCAAAAACGTGGACGGCGTCATCCAAAAAATCGGACGCCGCAGACCTGATGCGGGAGCTGCTGGGCAGCGCCATGGGCGCCCAGCTTCCCACGGCGGATTCCGGCGCGGCGGCCTCCATGGGGATGGGCGCCGGAATCAGCGGCGTCTGGCAGGAGCTGCTGCCGGGCCGGAACGGCGAGGCCGTCAACGACCTGATTACCAGCCAGTATGACCTGATCTACGGCAGCTGGCCCAACAGCTACAACGAGCTGGTTCTGGTGGTGGACGAGCACAACGAACTGGACGATATGACCCTCTATGCCCTGGGCCTGATCCCCGAGGAAGCCATGCAGGCGGTGGCCGACGGCGGGGACCCCATCGGCCATCAGGACCAGTGGAGCTATGAGGAACTCTGCGGGATGGACTTCCGGGCCATCCTCAGCGCGGACTGCTACCGCCTCGACGAGGCTACCGGCCTGTATTCCGACCTGCGGGAGACCGAGGCGGGCCTGCGGTATCTCTACGACAACGCCCTGAACCTGAACGTCACCGGCATCATCCGGAAGAAGGCGGATTCCCAGACCAACATCCTGACCGGCAGCATCTGCTACCCCGCCTCCCTGACCGAACATCTCATGGGCAAGGGAGACGGCGCAGAGGTGGTCCAGGCCCAGATGGAGGACCCCTCCACCGACCTGCTCACCGGCCTTCCCTTTGCGTCCAACACCGGCAGCCTCTCCGCCGCGGAAAAAGAGGAAGAACTGCGGGCCTATCTGGAAGGCCTCGATGAGACCGGAAAAGCCGACGCCTTTGTGACCGTCTCCAGCCTGCCCGACCCGGCCATGACCGAAGAACAGGTCTCCGCCGCCCTCGAGGGGGTGACCCGGGAAGAAATGGAGCAGACCCTCGCGGCCATGCTGGGCCAGCAGATGAGCGTCAGCCAGAGCGAGCTGGAGGAGTATCTGGCCGGGATGGACGACGAGGCCCTGAAGGAAAACTTCTCCCAGCTGCTGACGGCCCAGTTTGAGGCCCAGTACGCGGCCCAGGCCGCCGCCCGGCTGGCCCTGCTGCCCGCGGCCCAGAAAGCCGCCGCTCTGGGCGCGGCCATGGAGGACTGGACCGCCGACGAGTGGGACCGGTATTACGACGAACTGATGGTCTTTTCGGATTCCAGCTATGAAGAAAACCTCCGGGCCATGGGCTGGGTGGACCGGGACGCCCCCTCGGCCATCCACCTCTATTCCGCCAGCTTTGAGGACAAGGACCTGGTCAAGGCGTCCATCGACCAGTACAACGAAGGGGTGGACGAGGTCCAGCAGATTCGCTACACCGACTATGTAGGCCTGATGATGTCGGCGGTGACCTCCATCATCGACGCCATCACCTATGTTCTGGTGGCCTTTGTGGGAATCTCGCTGGTGGTTTCCTCCATCATGATCGGGGTCATCACCCTCATCTCGGTGCAGGAGCGGACCAAGGAGATCGGCATTCTGCGGGCCATCGGCGCCTCCAAGCGGGATGTTTCCAGCATGTTCAACGCCGAGACGGTCATCATCGGCTTCGGCGCGGGCCTGCTGGGCGTGGCGGTCACCGTCCTGCTCTGCATCCCCATCAACGCCATCCTTCATCAGGTCACCGGCATCGGGAGCCTGAACGCCTATCTGCCCTGGCAGGTGGGGGCGGTTCTGGTGGGAATCAGCGTCCTGCTGACCCTGATCGCGGGCGTCATCCCCTCCCGCAGCGCGGCCCGGAAGGACCCGGTGGTGGCTCTGCGGAGCGAATAATAAGAAAAAATCAAAAAGCCTTTCCGGCGTATGGCCGGAAAGGCTTTTTTGCTGCGTTCAGTTCTGGGAAAACAGCGCCCAGGGCTGCCCGGCGGGCAGAGGCAGGGAAAACGAAAGGGGGTTGCCGGTGAGGGGGTGGAGAAATTCCAGCCCCGCGCTCTGGAGGGCGAGGGCCCCTTTCCGGCGGCTGCCGTATTTTCCGTCTCCCCAGAGGGGATGCTTCCGGGAAGCAAACTGGACCCGGATCTGATGGGTCCGCCCGGTGTGGAGGGTAATTTCCGCCAGACTCACCGGCCCGGCTTCGGTGGAGACCCAGGCGGCCAGCCGGTATTCCAGCACCGCCTCCCGCACCCCTTTCCGGGGCCGGGACACCGGATAGACCCGCCCGGCCCGGCTGTCCTTGAAAAGATAATCCCGCAGGACCCCCGCTTCCGGCAGGGCCTCGTCCGCCCCGCCCGCGAGGACGGCCCGATATCGCTTGACAAAGGGCGGGGCCTGCTCCGGCGCTTCCCCCGCGTCGAGACGGGCATAAAACTGCTGGCTCCGGGTGATCTGGCGGCTGAGGTCCGCAGCTGCCGCCGGGGCTTTGGCATAGACCATCAGGCCGGACACGGCGGTGTCCAGCCGGTGGACCGCCCCGACATAGGCCTCCGGTCTGGACCAGGATTCCCGCAAAAGAGCGGGGACCCCTTCCTCGCTGGAAAGACCCGCGGGCTTGTTCAGGACAATCAGAGCGTTATCCTCATAGAGAATGGGGAGATTTTTGGGGTCGCGTGTGGCCATAGTGAAAAATCCTTTACTTACAGAAGCTTCTTCTGGATATTCTTGAGATAATTCTTTTTAAAATCCCGAACGGAACCAAAGAAGCTGTGTTCTGAAGAAGAAAACTGAGTTGATGCACCTTTCGCGGCTAAAAGCTCCAGGGTACAGATCAAATCCGCCACCTGAAATAATTTATAATCCACGGGCTGCACCTTGCGAAACTCCACATGAGAGTACAGGGCGTAAAAAACAGAGGTCAGAATTTTTGTCAGCTCTACCTGTCCGTTGTCGTAATATACAATAATCCGATCAAAACTGGTAAAGTAAGGCTCATGCCTGCGCAAAATTTCAGAAATAGCCCTGGACAATTTGGCGGTCAGATCGATAATATCCCGACATTCGCTCTTTCGGACGCAGACCGATATATAGTGAATCGGTGCACGTCTTGCAAAATGGAAAAGCGAATGGAAAAGTTGCCGCCTTTCCTCGATTGTATGGTTGCAATAGA
>JAHLFH010000021.1 GCA_018883885.1 Candidatus Faecalibacterium intestinavium
CCCGCAACTTCCCCAGCCGGGAAGGCTCCAAGCCGGGCAGCGGCCAGCTGGCGGGCGTGGCCCTGATGGACGCCCGGAGCATCGCGGCCACCACGGCCAACGGCGGCCTCCTGACCCCGGCCACCGACATCGACTACGACCCCACCGTCCCTGAGTACCGGTACGACGGCTCCAGCTACGAGGCCCGGGTCTACCAGGGCTTCGGCAAGGGGGAGTACGACGCCCTGCTCAAGCTGGGCCCCAACATCAAGGACTGGCCCGAGATTGCGCCGCTGGGGGACAACCTTCTGCTGAAGGTCGCCTCCTATATCACCGACCCCGTCACCACCACCGACGAGCTGATCCCCTCGGGCGAGACCAGCTCCTACCGCTCCAACCCGCTGGGCCTGGCCGAGTTCACCCTCAGCCGGAAGGACCCCGCCTATGTGGGCCGGGCCAAGGCCGTCCAGGCCGAGGAAGCCGCCCGCCGCGCCGGAGAAGGGGACAAGGCCCTGCTGGAGCAGGTCCGTCAGGCGCCGGGCTGCGCGGGCCTCGAGTGGAAGGACCTGCAAATCGCCTCCACCATCTTTGCGGTCAAGCCGGGGGACGGCTCGGCCCGGGAGCAGGCGGCCTCCTGCCAGCGGGTGCTGGGCGCGGGGGCCAACATCGCGGTGGAGTACGCCACCAAGCGCTACCGCTCCAACCTCATCAACTGGGGGATGCTGCCCTTCCAGCTGGCCGGGGCCACCCCCTTCGGGCTGGGGGACTATATCCTGATTCCCAACGTCCGGCAGGCCCTCGCCGGGGACCTCAGCTCCATTCCGGCCTATGTGCTGGGGGCGGAGCCGAAGGCCTTCACCCTGTCCATCGCGCCCCTGACCGACGACGAGCGGCAGATTCTGGCGGACGGCTGCCTGATCAACTTCTATAAGCACTGAGCGCTGCGCTTCTGCCCGCCCTGCCCGGGCGGAGGCGAAACCGCTTGCATTTGTCCGCCGTTTGGTGTAAAATGCAATGCGCCAACGCTGAAACAGGAGCATTTTTCCGGCGCTCCCGCTGAGCTGAACGGCCCGGCGGGGGCGTCGGCCGGTTTTGCGGCGGATGGCTGATTTTTTTGCTTCAAGGAGGCGTTTTGCCGATGCCCGGCGATCTGCACAACCACACCACCTGTTCCGACGGCTCGACGCCCATCCAGCGTCTGGCCCCCATGGCGGCCCGGGCGGGGCTGAGCGCCCTGGCCATCTCGGACCACGACACCCTCCGCAGCGTGGAATACTGCCGCCGCCACCCGGTGCAGGACGGGGTGAAGCTGATTCCCGCCACCGAGCTGACGGGGTATGACTACGAGCGGAAGCACCGGGTCCACCTGCTGTGCTATTATCCCCAGGACTGCCCCGAGCTGACGGCCCACTGCGACGTCATGCGCCAGCGCCGCAACGAATGCGGCCTGCGCAGCGCCCGGGAGCTGGAGGAGCGGTATCCCCAGTTCCGCACCGAGCAGGCGCTGGAATACGCGCAGGACAGCGGCGTCCTCTTTAAAAGCGGAATCATGCAGGCGCTCCACGAGCTGGGCCTGTGCGACAGCGTTTATGGCCCGCTCTATCATGAGCTGTTCGGCTGGACCCCCCGGGGCGTCGTGCTCCACGAGGTGGAATATTTCCCGGTGCGGCAGGTGCTGGCGACGGCCCGGGCCGCGAAGGCGGTGGTGGTCTTTGCCCACCCCACCGTCTACAAGAGTATGCCTCTGGTGCGGGAGCTGGCCGCCGAGGGGCTGATCGACGGCATCGAGATCGACCACCCCCGCAACAGCGAGGAGGACAAGGCCGAGTGCCGGGCCCTGTGCGCCCGGTACGGCCTGATTCAGACCGGCGGCACCGACTTCCACGGCGCAAACTCGGCCCACCCCCGCCCGGTGGGGACCTGCACCACCCCCGACAGCCAGATTGCCCGGATCGAGGCGCTGGCCGCCGCCCGGGCAAAGGGGAAAACCGCCGTCCGGGGCTGACCGGAACCAGCGCCTGAACCGCAGAAGGACACGGAAAGGATGTAGAAGAATATGACGTTTACCTATCCCAACCACGGCACCTGCTCCAAGATGACCAAAATCGAGCTGGCCCCCGACCACACCATCGAGTCCATCGAGGTGGTGGGCGGCTGCAACGGCAACCTGAAGGGGATCAGCAAGCTGCTCAAGGGCATGAAGGCCGAGGACGCCATCGAGCGGATGGAGGGCACCACCTGCGGCCCCCGTCCCACCAGCTGCCCGGACCAGATTGCCCGGAACCTGCGCAAAGCGCTGGCCGAGCTGGGCTGAGAACCCCCGCACAACCTGCAAGAACGGTTCCGCCCGACGCCGGGCGGGGCCGTTTTTTTGACTGCTCTGCGCCAGCACACGCCTCGCTTCATCTGCCACAGGCGGTGCTGCCACCCGCCCTTTATCGGAAGCTGGGACTCCGCTCCGGACGCCATTTTGTGTTTCCCATGCTCTGAACATAAAGGAAAGGCGAGTGGGGGTCCGGGGGCTTGCCCCCGGGTTCCGATAAAGGGCGGGTGGGTGGGATTAAAATAAAAATACACAAACCTTTCCGAATCTCAAAGTTTGGGAACTCTGGCTGCCTAATTCAAACATCGCAGGGTATTTCTGCAACTTCTTCTAAAGGCAAAGTTTAACGCGAGAGGACCCAGAGCGGGGTGAGGGAGGGGATTTCGATTCCCCTCCCTACACCCCCTCTGGACTCCCCCTACCCACCCTTAAACGACCAGGGCGCAGCCCTGGACCCGCTATAAGAGGACTGCACTCC
>JAHLFH010000167.1 GCA_018883885.1 Candidatus Faecalibacterium intestinavium
GCCGTCAGGAGTTCCTCCGGGGTCTGGGCGTCCAGCCGCCGCCGGGCCATCTCGGGCGGGATGCCGTCCCGCCGGGCAATCCGCTCGACGCTGACCTCATAGGGCGCCGTCACCACCAGCAGGTCGTCGCACTCGGCTTCGAGTTCCGTCCCCACGATGACCGCGCCGTCCACCCCGAACAGCAGACTTCCGGCTTCTTCCGCTGCCTGCCGCGCCATCCGGACCCTGCGGATGATTTCCGGGTGGGTGATGGCGTCCAGGGCGTTCTTCCCCTCCGGGGTGGCAAAGGCGCGGTCCGCCAGCAGGCGGCGTTTCAGGCAGCCGGTCTCCGGCTCCAGAATATCCGCCCCGAACCGCTCGGCCAGCGCCGCCACCACCGGCGAACCCGGCAGCAGGATTTCGCGGGAGATCTGGTCGGCGTCCGCCACGGGAATTCCATGCTCCACAAAGCAGGCCGTGACGGTGGATTTGCCGCAGCCGCTGCGGCCTGTGATTCCCACCGTCCTCATAGCTCGATCACCCGGAAGGCGGCGGCCCGGATCAGCCGGTTGTAGACCGCCATCGAGAGGCCGTCCTGCCGGGGGCAGCGGGCATAAACCACCTGGTCGCCCTGTTCGTCCAGCGCCCGCAGGCAGCGGAACAGATGCCGGGCCTGGTCCTCGCCGTCCCCTTCCCGGCCATATTCAATGAAAGGCACCCCCAGCCGTTCCCCTTCCCCGGTAAAGCAGAGGCAGGCGGGGTTCTGGTCCGCGTGGGCGTCCAGATAGGCCTTGAACTGGTCAAAGCTGCCCTTCAGAAGGGTGATGTCCGCTTTGGGGGCGTAGTGCTTGTACTTCATGCCGGGGCTGCGGGCCACCTCCCCTTCCCCAAGGCGCTCAAGGATGGCCCCCGAGACCTCGACTTCTTCGCCCAGCGCCCGCTCCAGATCTTCCAGGGTGATGTGGCCCGGGCGGAGCAGCACCGGCTTCGGCCCCACCACCGAGACGACGGTGGATTCCACCCCGACCTCGCACTCGCCGCCGTCCAGAATCAGGGGCAGGCGGCCCTGCATATCGTTCCAGACGTCTCTGGCGTTGGTGGGGCTGGGTTTGCCCGAGAGGTTGGCCGAGGGCGCTGCGAACGCGCAGCCGCTGGCCTCGATGACCTTTTGGACCACCGGGTGGCTGGGCATCCGGATGCCCACGGTGTCCAGCCCGGCGCAGCACTCGTCCGCCACCTCAGGCCCCCGGGGCATGATAATCGTCAGCGGGCCGGGCCAGAAGGCGGCCGCCAGCAGCCGCGCCCGCTCGGGGAATTCGCTCACAAGGCCGGGCAGCATTCCGGTGCCGGCAATGTGGACGATGAGGGGGTTGTCCTGCGGGCGGCCCTTGGCCTGGAAAATTTTTGCCACAGCCTCGCCATTGCGGGCGTCGGCGGCAATGCCGTAGACCGTCTCGGTGGGCAGGGCGACGATCTCCCCCTGACGCAAAAGCGCCGCTGCCCGGGCGATGCCCGTCTCGTCCGCCGGGCAGCAAATGGTCTCTTTCATCATGATCTCTGATACGCTTTCTGGCCCGTCAGGCCGGGCCGTTGAGTTGTTTGAGTTTTTCTGCCTGTTCACGGCAGGTCAGTTCGTCCACAAGGTCGTCCAGCCCGCCGTCCATAATCCGGGAAAGGTTGTGGAGCGTCAGGCCGATTCGATGATCGGTGCAGCGGTCCTGGGGGAAATTGTAGGTGCGAATCTTCTCGCTCCGGTCCCCCGTGCCCACCTGCCCATGACGGCTGGCGTTGATGGAAGCCTGCTGCTCCTGCTGCTTTTTCGCCAGCAGGCGGCTGCGCAGCACCTCGAGGGCTTTGTCCTTGTTCTGAAACTGGCTGCGCTCGTTCTGGCACTCCACCACCATTCCGGTGGGGAGATGGGTCACCCGGATGGCGCTGGATGTTTTATTGATATGCTGGCCGCCCGCGCCGGATGAGCGGAAGGTGTCAATCCGCAGGTCCTTCATGTCCAGCTGGACCTCCACTTCTTCGGCCTGGGGCATTACCGCCACCGTCGCGGTGGAAGTATGGATGCGGCCCTGGGTCTCGGTCTCGGGCACGCGCTGCACCCGGTGGACGCCGCTCTCGTATTTCAGGCGGCTGTATACCCCCTGGCCGCTGACCGAAAAAATCACCTCTTTATCGCCGCCCAGCTCCGTCTCGCTGAGGCTGAGAACCTCCATCTGCCAGCCGTGATTCTGGACGTACATACTGTACATCCGGAACAGGCTGTGGGCAAACAGAGCCGCTTCTTCCCCGCCTGCGCCGCTGCGGATCTCCATAATCACGTCCCGCCCGTCGTTCTGGTCCCGGGGCAGAAGGGCGATTTTGAGAATTTTTTCCAGTTCTTCCATGTTTTGCTTTTTTTCGCAGATTTCCTGGTGTATGATGTCTTTGAAATCTGCATCCAGGCCGTCCTCTTTGAGCAGGGCCTCGGCCTGTTCCAGGTGATTCCGGGCGGTCTGCCAGGCGCGGTAGGCCTCGATGGCCGGCTGGGCCTCGTGGTATTCCTGCATCAGGCGGCGGAACCGGGCCGGTTCGGCTGCCGTTTCGGGCTGATTGAGCCGCTCGGCCAGTTCCTCGAACCGGCGGCAGGCGGCCTCCATCTGTTCAAACACAGCGCTTGCTCCTTTCTGCATCCCGCCCGCCGGAGCCGTCTGCCCGGCGGGCGGCGTGCCGCCTGGGGGAAAAGCCGGGCGCTAGCCCTCGGAAGCAGGTTTGATAACCTTTTTTATATTTTTTTCAATCCTGGCCCGGGGGAGCATGATCTCCCGCCCGCAGCCGGTGCAGCGAATGCGGAAATCCATTCCCACCCGCAGCACCTCAAAGCTGGAAGCGCCGCAGGGATGTTTCTTCCGGGTCTGGATGGTATCTCCGACCGCAATATCCATACTGGATGCTCCTTTCTGCCCGCAGAAAAGCAGGCAAACGCCATGGCCCGCGCCGCACGCGGCCCGAACGTCATGCGCTTTTTAGTATAATCCAAATTCGTTCAAAAAGCAAATATCCGCCCGGGCCGGCGCATAGGATCTAGGGAGCCGCATTCCCCCGTTTGGGACAGGCAGCCCGGCTGCCCGCGGAACAAATCAGCAGAACAGACAGAAAGAGGAATGAAACATGATGCAAGCGTTCAGAACCGAAGAAAATTACCGCAGCGCCAGCCGCCTCAGCGAGGCCGAGCTGCGGGCCGCCATCGCCAGCCGCGAGATTTTGCAGAGCACGGCCCTCGCTTTCGACACCCACCGGCAGCTGCGGTTTGAGCTGGGCGGGGTGCGGGGGATCATGCCCTTTGCCCAGTGCGCAGACGGGGCCGAGACCGGCTCCGTGCGGGACATTGCCGTTCTGACAAGGGTGGGCCGCCCCACCTGTTTCATCATCGAGGGGATGGAGACCGGCCCCGATGGCCGCCCGTTTTACCGCCTCTCCCGCGCCCAGGCCCAGCGGATGTGCAAGGCCGAATACCTCGACCAGCTTGTTTCCGGCGACATCCTGCCCTGCACCGTGACCCACATCGAGCCTTTCGGGGCCTTCTGCGACGTGGGCTGCGGCATCAGCGCCCTGCTGCCCATCGACTGTATGTCGGTCAGCCGCATTTCCTCCCCGGCCGACCGGGTCCGGGTGGGGCAGCAGATTCTCTGCGCCATCAAAAGCCGGGACCCGCAGGGCCGGTTCGTCCTGACCATCCGGGAGCTTTTGGGCACCTGGGCCGAGAACGCCGCCGCGTTTTCCATCGGGGAAACCGTCGTCGGAATCGTGCGGAGCGTGGAGGAATACGGCACCTTCATCGAGATCGCCCCCAATCTTGCGGGGCTGGCGGAAAGCTGCCCCGACCTTCGCCCCGGGCAGGCGGTCAGCGTTTACATCAAGAGCATCCTGCCCGAAAAAATGAAAATCAAGCTGGTCATCGTCAATCACAGTCTGGGCCAGCCCCTGCGGTTTGATCTGCGGTATTTCATCACCGAGGGCCACATCGACCACTGGCTCTACTCCACCCCGGAAAGCCGCAAGCGGATTGAGACAGAATTTGACTGCCCGGCTTGCAATCCGGCCTGAAAGCCCTTATACTAAAGGGGATACGGGAAAGCCCGTCCGCCTGCTCTGTCGGCGGGCGGCTTCTCTGTGCCCATTTCGCCCAACCAAACCCAAACCGCTCCCATGAGCCGCCGATCAGGAGGGGGAAAATATGGCAGCACATGACGCTTTTACCGCCGGGGTCAAGCCCGGCGGGCTGACCAGCAGCACCGAGATTCGGCTGCTGCTGTGCTATCTGGTCCAGAACGCCGGGCCGCTGACCCGGCAGGAGATCGAGACCGCCCTGATGGAAGAACAGCTGGTCAACTATTTTGAGATCGGCTCCTGCCTGGACGATATCGCCCGGCAGGAGCTGGTCTGCCTTTCGGGGGAGCAGTATTCCATCACCGAAAAAGGCCGCCGGGTGGCGCAGGAGCTGGGCTACGACCTGCCCCGCAGCGTGCGGGAGGGTGCGGTGGCCGCCGTCCTGCGGGCCCGGACCTGGGCCCAAAAGGAGGCCGAATACAGCGCTCAGATTACCGAGCAGCCCGACGGCCACTGCACCATCCTCTGCACCGTCAAGGGGCTGGAAGAAGAACTGTTTTCCCTCCAGCTGGGGATGCCCGACCGGATGACCGCCGAGCTCGTCAAAAAGCGGTTCATCCTGCGGGGAAACGAAATCTATCAGCTTCTGATTAACAAGCTGACCGAGGAAGAACCCTGAACCGGCCAAAAACGCCGCCCGCGTCTTTTTCAAGCGCAGGCGGCGTTTTTTTGCCGTTACAGCCGTTACAGAAGAATACAGATCAGGCCGGTGCAGCCGTCGTTGATGACCCGCTCCAGCGTATCCTGAAGCCGGGCGCGGGCCTCCTGGGGCATATGCAGCAGCTTGCCCTGAAGCCCCTCGTTGACCAGCTCGTGGAGGCTCTTGCCGAAAATGTTCGACTCCCAGATTTTGACGGGGTCTTCTTCAAAATCCCCCAGCAGGCTCTTGACCAGGTCCTCGCTCTGCTTCTCGGTCCCGACGATGGGGTTGATCTCGGTCCGGATCACCGCCCGCATCATATGGATGGAGGGGGCGCTGGCCTGTAAACGCACCCCGTACCGCCCGCCCTGACGGACGATCTCGGGCGGCTCCAGATGCAGCTCGTCGATGGTGGGCATCACAATGCCGTAGCCGGTGGCTTCCACCTGTTCCAGAGCGCTGCGAAGCTTTTCGTACTCCCGTTTGGCCCGGGCCAGCTCGATGATGCAGGGCATCAGCCCCGCCTCGTCCCCGATTTCAAGGCCGGTCTGTTCGCTGAGAACCTGATAAAACACTTCCGGCTTCAGCTCCACCGTCACCCGGACGCTTCCCTCGGCCAAATCCATCGAACCCACGGTGGAGCGCCGGACCGTTTCGCAGTCAAGGGCCTCGGCCCCTTCCGCGCCGTGGAGGTCCTTCATCCGGGTGATTTTGCCCGCGAATTTGAGGGCCGCCTCGTAGACCGAGCTCTGGAGCCAGTGGCCGCTGTCCAGCATGGTGACCCACCGGGGCAGCGCAAAATCCAGCTCCCGGACCGGGAACTCATAGAGCACCGTCTGAAGGATCAGGCCCAGCTGTTCCGCGTCCAGGTCCACGCAGCTCACCGGCAGCACCGTCCGGCCATAGTCCCGCTCCATCCCGGCCGCCAGCTGCTGGGTCTCGGGCGCATCGGGATGGGTGCTGTTGAGAAGAATCAGATAGGGTTTGCCCAGGGCTTCCAGCTCGGCGATGACCCGCTGTTCGGTCCGGGCATAGCTTTCCCGGGGGATATCGCTGACCGTGCCGTCGGTGGTCACCACGATGCCGATGGTGGAATGGTCGAAGATGACCTTCCGCGTCCCGGTCTCCGCCGCCTGGTCAAAGGGAATCGCCTCCTCAAACCAGGGGCTTTTCACCATCCGGGGCTTCTCGTTTTCCTCGTGGCCCATGGCGCCTTCCACCATATAGCCCACGCAGTCCACCAGCCGGACCCGGCACTCGCCCCCGCCTTCCAGCTGGATGGGAACCGCCGTTTCCGGGATGAATTTCGGCTCGGTGGTCATGATGGTCCGCCCGGCGGCGGACTGGGGCAGCTCATCCCGGGCCCGGGCCCGGGCGGCGGCGTTCCCGATTCCGGGCAGGACCAGTTCCTCCATGAACCGCTTGATAAAGGTGCTTTTGCCGCTGCGCACCGGCCCCACGACTCCGATGTAGATGTCGCCGCCGGTCCGCGCGCTGATTTCCCGATAGAGCGCCGTGTTTTCCACTCCGTGGTCCCCCCCTTCGTTCAGGCTCCCGGCACCAGCAGGCGGCAGGGCGACGACAGGGTCCGGATCCCGCTCTCCAGGCTGTTCGCCTCCATCATCCGGCCCGGGGAGACGTGGAACCTCCGGGCTATTGCGAACAGTTCCTCGCCTGCCTGCGCGTAATAAATGCGCAGAGAAATTTCCGGGTCGGGCTGCGCCAGCGCCTCCCCCAGCTCGATCGCCCCGATACAGGGCCAGTTGTGACGACAAAGTACCGCCCCCTCCGCATGAACCGTGAGTGAAACTTCCAGCGTGCCCCCCACGCAGCTGGCCTGCACGCTCTCCGCGCTGAACCAGCATTCGGGGTAAAGCTCTCCCTCCGCCGACGCCGCTGCCGGCAGGGGCAGCGCAAGCTCCAGCGCTTTATCGTAGCTTTCGATCTCGCCGAGGCTGTTTTCGCCGAAAGCCGTGACCAGCACCCGGGCCGTCAGAGTGGGGGTATTCCCCCGGGGAACGATCTGCGCCGGGCCAAAGGCCGCAAAGCAGGCCAGCAGCCGGGTGTTCTCGTCCGGCAGCGGCCCGGACCCCGAGACGGCCGCCGTTTCATCCAGCGTACAGGCCAGACTCTCGCAGCAGATTTCCTGCACCTCGGCGCTGGTCTCGTACCGGGTGGAAAAGGCGTCCGTCACGCAGTTCAGCTCATAGGGCCTCCAGGCCCGGAGATGAAGCAGGGCTGTGGCCGTCAGCCGCCCCGGGGCGTCCCCCTCCCCTTCCGACGCCGCAAAGCCCACCGGCTCGATGCTGCACAGGCACTGGCAGTCCTCGGTCAGGCCCTCGACGTCCAGAATCTGGTTGAAGGGGATGGTGACGGTCTGGCTCTGGAGGGAGGGGTCCCCCTGCGCCCGCCAGGCGCAGAGGGCGCGAATCTCCCCTTTTGCTACCCCTTTTCCGTTCAGCAGCTTGAGCTCCCGCAGGACAGCCGTCCCGGTGATGTCCAGAATAGCCGCAGGCGGGGCCGGAAACCGCAGCTCCCCGTCCGCCGTGATGAGCTTATCCAAAACAGCGGCGCAGCGCGCCCCCCGCAAAAGGGACTGCTGCTGCTCGATGCCGCCGTCGGCCAGGGCCGTGATTACCTCGGTGCGGCACTGGGTGTAAACCGACGCCACCAGCCCAAAGGCCCCCCGCACCTCGATTCGGCGGGAGTTGACGGCCCGACAGTTGAGGTATTCGGTCTCCCCTTCCACCACGGCGCTCCAGGACGAAAACTCGAAGGCGGGCAGGTCCAGACTTTTGCTGAAGGGCAGCTTCTGCTCGGTCTGGCACAGCCCCGCCCCGTCCTCCCCCTGGTAATACACGATGCAGCGGATGTACCCCTCCAACGTCAGCCGGCCCGGCTGGAGCTGCTTTTGCAGCACCACCGGGCGGGCAAAGCATTTGACCATTTTAAAAACCTGAGGCAGATAATCCGAGATGAGAATCTCGGTCTCAATGGGGATCTCCGCCTTGACGGTACAGCTCCCGCCGGCGGCGGAGAGCGTATCGCGGAACATCTTCAACTCCATATTCGGCGCTCCTTTCCTGTCCTTGCACATGGTGCATTATATTCCCCCGCCGCAGCCCTTATGCCCCGGCCTGTTCCCTGTTTTTTCGGCTTTTGGGCCGGTTCGTTTGCAGTTTGTTCAAGATTTTGTGGTAGAGTATAGGGCAATCCGGCAGTTTCTCCGGCGCGGAGCCGCTCCGGACGGTTTTTCCTTTTCTTTTCCAGCGGGAAAGAGTATAATAGAGACACGTTCTATCAAATTATGGAGGCCACGGTTTTATGTATAATTTTTCCGGCTGTCCCTGCTCCGTCTGCGGCAAGCCGCTTTCCCGGAACGACGATGTCGTTGTCTGCCCCGAATGCGGCGCCCCCTATCACCGCGCCTGCTATGAGAGCGTGGGGGCCTGCGTCCACACGGCGCTCCACGGCACAGGGTTTGAATGGACCCCGCCCAAATCCCTGGACGAGATGAAAACCTGCCCCGTCTGCGGCGAGCGCAACCCCGCCGACGCCAAAGTGTGCAGCAGCTGCCGCAGCTCCCTCGAACCCAAAGCCGCGCCCGAACCGGAAGCCGGGGCGGCGGAAGCCTCGGGGAGCGGGTTTGATTACAGCCGCTTGTATCAGAAGGCTCAGAAAGGCCCGGGCCCGCAGGCCGTTGCCCCGCACTTTGACCCCAACCGGACGGTGGACGGCATCTCCTGCGCCGACTGGGAAACCTATCTGGGGCCCTTCGGTCTGGGCTACCTCAGCGAGTTTCTCCGGATGCAGCGGGAAGACCGCAAGGCTTCCATCAGCCTGGGGGCAACCTTCTTCGGCCCCTTCTATTTCTTTTACCGCAAAGCCTGGAAGCCCGCCTTCGGGTTTCTGGGGCTGGAGCTTGTGCTCAACCTGCCCACCTTCTTCCAGCTTTTGCAGATTTCGGACAGCCCCTTTGCCCCGGGGTTCAGCTCCTCCACCCTGGGGCTTCTCTCCCGGCTTGCAGCCTCCGCCAGCTTTGTGATGATGATCTTCCGGGGCATTTACGGCAAATATCTTTACCGCCGCAGCGCCGCCCAGCGCATCCGCCGCATCCAGCAGGATTTTCCCGACAGCGACCAGCGGGCCTTTGTCCTGCGGGCGCAGGGCGGGGTCAGCCTGGGGGCCGTGGTGGGCGCGTTCTTCCTGCTGATGGTCCTTGGCGCTGTGTTCAGCCTCTTTCTGGGCCCTAATCTGGACGCCGTGCTCGACCTGCTGTATGTGTAATTCCCCTCTCTCAGGGCCCGGCAACCTTCACGAACCTATTCAACAAGCGCAAAAACGCCCCGCTGCCGAAAAAGCAGCGGGGCGTTTGCTGATTGCTGATTATTTTGAACGGGTTGTTGGGTTAAGATCAGTCGCTGATATAGGGCATCAGAGCAACGTGACGAGCACGCTTGATGGCGATGGTCAGCGCACGCTGATGGTATGCGCAGGTGCCGGTCACACGGCGGGGAATGATCTTCGCACGCTCAGAAACGTACTTGCGCAGACGGGGAACATCCTTGTAGTCGATGGTGTCGATGCGGTCGACACAGAAGCTGCAGACCTTCTTGCGGCCGCGGCGCATGGGGCGGGCGGGGCGAGAGCCTTCGGTTCTTTCAAAAGCCATTGCTGGTTTACCTCCTGTTAAATTTTTCGATCGAAACGGTTGCGAGAGTTCAGAACGGCAGATCGTCGTTGTCGTCGATCACGGCAAAATCATCCGCGCTTCCGGCGGAATAGCTGGGAGCAGCCTCCACAGCGGCCGGGCGGGCATACTGCGCGTTCTGGTGAGACGTGCCGCCCTGATAGGGAGCGGCAGGGCCTGTGCTGCCGGAATTCTTGGGGCCTGCGAAATTGATGTTGTTGGCCACAATCTCGAACGCAGTGCGGTTGTTGCCGTTCTTGTCCTGATACTGGCGGGTCTGGAGGCTGCCGTCGATGGCAATCAGACTGCCCTTCTGGAAATACTTGCAAACAAACTCGGCCTGCTGGCGCCACGCGACGACATCAAAAAAATCGGCCTGGCGCTGCTCGCCCGGGCGGGCATAGCTGCGGTCACACGCAATGCGGAAACTCGCAACGCTGATCCCGCTCTGGGTGGTGCGAAGCTCCGGGTCCGCCACAAGGCGGCCCATGATGGCAACAACATTCAACATAGAGCAAGCTCCTTTGTTCTCGAATCGGGATTAGTCTTCCT
The DNA here is from genome assembly GCA_018883885.1 of Candidatus Faecalibacterium intestinavium. Taxonomy (GTDB): domain Bacteria; phylum Bacillota; class Clostridia; order Oscillospirales; family Ruminococcaceae; genus Faecalibacterium; species Faecalibacterium intestinavium. Next base: position 10,017 of record JAHLFH010000167.1, read on the forward strand.
TCGCAACGATCAGGCTGCGCATGACGCCTTCGGTGATCTTGTACACACGGTCCAGCTCAGCGGGGAACTCGGGCGCGCTGGTGAAGTTGATCACAGTGTAGACGCCTTCGTTCTCGTCGTTGATGGGGTAGGCCAGACGGCGCTTGCCCCACTCGTCGATCGAATCAATCGTGCCATTGGCCTCGATCAGGGTCTTGAACTTACCAACCAGAGCGGCGGTAGCCTCCTCGTCGAGGGTGGCGCTGGTAATCAGCATGGTTTCGTACTTTGCCATTTTTGTAGCACCTCCTTTTGGACTTGAGGGCCTTGCAGAAAGCAAGGCCAAGGATCCGCAGAACAGCCTGTCCTGCGGGGCCGCCTTTTCAGACAGCAATTCATTATACCAAGAGATTTTCCAAATGTCAACGGTCGATTTGATTTTTTTGCAGGATGCGCAGCTTTTTTCAGAGCACCCGGCAGGCCCCCTGCTCCCGCAGGGTCAGCTGATGGCAGCTGCCCGGGCCGAACACCGCCTCGATCCGGGCGCGGTATTCCTCCAGCAGTTCCCGGGGCACAAAGGCCTGGATGGTCCCCGCAAAGCCGCCGCCCTGCATCCGCCAGGCCCCGCCCCGGCCCTCCAGCACCGTCTGGCTGACCGCCAGCGCCACCGACAGGGCCTGATGTTCCGGCTCCGCACTGCGGTAAACATTCTGGCACAGGGCAAAGGACGCGTGACCGCTGGCCCGCACCAGCGCGAGGAAGTCCCGGAAGCGGCCCTCCCGCAGGGCTTTTTCCTGCTCCAGCACCCGGGCGTTCTCTTCATAATAATGCATGGCCCGCAGGACGGCCCGGTCGCCGCAGCGCCGCCGCACCTCCGGCAAAGCCGCGCGGAAGTCCGCTTCCGGCACCTGGCCCAGCACTTTGCGGCCAAAGCAGGCGGCCACCGCCTCCATCTCCCGCCGGATCGCGGCAAAGGAGCCGGTCAGCTCGCTGTGGCTGCCCCGGGTGTCCACGACGCAGAGGGCATACTCGGGCGGGATCAGCCCCGCGCTGTGGATTTTTTCAAGTTCGGGCGCCTCCGGGTCCGCAAAATCCGCAAAGACCACCCCGCCCACCGCGCTGGTCAGCTGATCCAGCAGGCCGCTGGGCTTGCCGAAATAGATGTTCTCGGCATACTGGGCCAGCCGGGCCACCTGCTCCGGCGGCAGGGCGTTCTCCGGCGCGTCGTTCAGAATCGTCCCCATGGCCATCTCAAAGGCCGCCGAGCTGGAAAGCCCCGACCCCCGCAGCACATCGCTGGCCGTATAGGCGTCGAAGCCGCCCACCGGGCGTCCCGCGGCCCGGAACCCCTCGGCAAGGCCCCGGATCAGGCTGGCCGAATGCGTGGACTCCCCCTCTCTGGGGCTGGGTTCGGTCAGGTCGATCACGTCCAGCTTGTTGAACCCCCGGGATTTGACCCGGATGTACCCGTCCGTATTCCGGGCCGCCACCGCCACAAGGTCCAGCCGAACCGCCGCCGCCAGACCGTAGCCGTGCTGGTGGTCGGTGTGGTTGCCGCCCAGCTCCGTCCGTCCCGGGGAGGAATAGAGCCGCACTTCCCTTCCCGGCCCGTAGTACCGCTCGAATTCCTCCAGCGCAGCGCACCAGCGCGCCCGCTGCCGCGCCAGAACCTGTTCGTCCTCCCCGTACAGACTTCGCAGGGCGGAATCCCATCTTCCCTGCGCGATTTCCCTTCTTCTCTGAGCACTGGTTGCCATACCGCCGCCCCCTTGCCGCATTGCTGATTCCTCTGCGCCCCCGGCCGCTCCGGCCCGGAACGCGCCCAAACGTGATGCAAAAACAAATTAAAATTATTGTAATGCAATCCCCCGGGTTTTTCAATTTTCTTTCTCAAATCCCCCGCAAGTTCAGCACCAGAGCCAAAGAAGAAAATGTACTTTTGTTGAATTTGCAGCACATTTTATGCTATACTGGTCACAGCACAAGACGTTACGGGAGGAGACCGAGATGCCTGACGTATACAAGCAGTCCTTCAAGCAGAATTACAGCAACAACATCGAGCTTTCCATCTTCAACTGCGGGCTGGAGCGCTGCGCCCCCGGCCACACCTGGGGCCCCGGGATTCGGGACCATTACCTCATCCATCTGGTGCTCTCCGGCAAAGGCACCTTCCAGCTCAACGGCCGCACCTGGGAGCTTGCCCCCGGCGACCTGTTTCTGGTCCAGCCCAACCAGCTCAATACTTACGCGGCGGACGCCCAGCAGCCCTGGGAATACTGCTGGATTGGCTTCAACGGCGTCTATGCGCACAAACTGGTCTCTCTGCTGCCTTTCAGCGACGCCGAGCCCGTCCATCACACCAGCGACCCGGAGGGCATCCGCCGGGCGATGGAAAACGTTTATCTCTCCCGCGGGATGCAGCCCGAGAACGAGACGGCCATGGTGGGGTATCTGTATCTCTTTATTGCCGCCCTCATGCGGGAACGCAGCGAGCGCAGGCCCCACGCCGCCGTTTCCTCCAACCAGTACGTCCTGAACGCCATCAAGTTCATCCAGTTCAACTATTCTCACGATATATCCATCGACGACGTGGCCAAAAGCGTGGGCGTCTCCCGCAGCCATCTCTACCGGGTCTTTATGACCAACGTGGGCAAAAGCCCCATCGACTATCTGACCGAATACCGGATCAACGAAGCCTGCAAGCTGCTGCGGGCGGGCAGCCTCTCCATTGCAGAGGTGGCCATTTCGGTGGGCTTTTTCGACCAGTTTTATTTCTCGCGGGTCTTCAAACGCGCCAAGGGCGTGCCCCCCAGCCGCTATGCGGCCCAGCAGCAGGAGCCGCCCTGCGCTCCCGACGGGCCGTCCGCCCCCACGCCGTGAACACAGGAGGAAACCATGCCTTTGAAGAAAAATCAGATCATCCCCCTTGTCATCGAAGGGATTTCCAGCGACGGCAGCGGCGTCGGCCATTGGGAGGGGGAAGCAGTCTTTGTGCCGGGTACTGCCCCGGGGGATCAGCTGGACGTCCGGGTGGTAAAGGACTGCGGACGCTACGCCTTCGGGATTCTCGAGGCCCTGCGCGTCCCCTCCCCGGATCGGATTCCCCCCGACTGCCCGGTGGCAGGCCCCTGCGGGGGGTGCTCCCTGCGGCATCTGGATTACAAAGCGGAACTGCGGGAAAAGGAGGGCTTTGTCGCCGACGCCTTCCGCCGGATCGGCGGGCTTGAAGTGGAGGTAAAGCCCATCCTGCCCTCCCCGGAGGCGGACCGTTACCGCAACAAGGTTCAGTTCCCGGTGGGGCGGGACAAAACCGGCGCGCCCTGCATCGGCTTTTACGCCGGGCGGACCCACCGGATTGTCCCCTGCCCCGACTGCAAGCTCCAGCCAACCCTTCTGAACGACATTGCCAACGCCCTCTGCGGCCTTTTCGCGCGGTACGGCCTCTCGCCTTATAACGAAGAAACCGGCGGGGGGCTGGTCCGCCACATCTTCCTGCGGCAGGGCAAACACAGCGGCCAGATCATGGTCTGTCTGGTCTGCACCCGCGCCCCCCTGCCCCACGGCGACGATCTGGTCCGGGAGCTGGTGGAGCGCTTCCCCGCCATCACGACGGTCCTGCTCAACCGGAACGCCCGGAACACCAACGTCATCCTCGGGGCCGAGACCCACACCCTGTACGGCCCGGGGTTTATCCAGGACACCCTCAGCGGGGTGCCGGTCCAGCTGGGCCCGCTTTCCTTCTATCAGGTCAACACGCTGGGGGCCGAGCAGCTTTACGCCGTCGCCGCCGAATACGCCGCCCCCGGCCCGGAGGACCTTCTGCTGGACCTCTACTGCGGGATGGGGACCATCGGCCTATCCATGGCCGCCCGCTGCAAGGCGCTGGTCGGCGTCGAGATCATCCCCGAGGCCATCGAGAGCGCCAAAGCCAATGCCGCCCGGATGGGCCCCGAAATCGAGGCCAAAAGCCGGTTTTTCTGCGCCGACGCCGGGCAGGCCGCCAGCCGGCTGGCCGCCGAAGGGCTTGCGCCCGACATCGTCATCCTTGACCCGCCCCGCAAGGGCTGCGACGAGGCCACCCTCTCGGCGGTGGTCCGGATGGGGCCCCGCCGGGTCGTGTATGTCAGCTGCAACCCGGCCACCGCCGCCCGGGATGCGGCCTGGCTGGCCCGGAACGGGTATCAGGCCGAAAAGGTTCAGCCGGTGGATATGTTCCCGAGGACGAAGCACGTCGAATGTGTAATCAGTTTGTCCCAACAATACCCAGACGATCATATCGAGTTCAGCCTTGACTTGGACGAGATGGACGCCACTCCGGCAGAGACCAAGGCTACCTATGAAGAGATTAAGGAGTATGTGCTGGAACATACAGGGCTGAAAGTCAGCCACCTCTATATCGCTCAGGTCAAGCAGAAGTATGGCATTATTGAACGAGAAAACTATAATAAACCGAAGTCTGAGAATTCCAGACAGCCGAAATGCCCACCGGAAAAGGAAGCGGCAATTACAGAGGCCTTGAAATATTTTGGGATGATTTAGCAAAAATTTGAGAATTGATTAATCCTTAATGAACGGCTGCAGCGAGTCAAATCTCTGTCGCCGTTTCGCTGTCCGCAAACCTGATAGTTGCAAAGGTTTTAACAATCATCCAAGTACATAGTTTCGTATAGTCGTGCGAAACCATGTTGTTGTTTGTAGAAAGTTGTGATATAATATGCGAAAAGGTGAGTTTTGGATCTTAAGGAGGATGTTAATTTGACTGTTTCATATAACCGGCTTTGGAAACTATTAGTTGACAGGAAAATGAGTAAAGCGGACTTGAGAAAAATCGCAGGTATTGCTCCAAATACAATGACCAAACTTCGTCGTGATCAAGAGGTAACACTTACTGTATTGGGGCGAATATGTGATGTACTTAATGTAAACATTGGTGATATTATGGAATTTTTGCCGGAAATTGATACTTCCGGCAATTACGATACAGAAAAATAAACTTAGAAGGAGATGTTAAAATGGGAATTTACATCGGAATAATTGAGAAAAAAGGTTATGATCCAACTGTTTTCTTTAATTTTAAGCCAATAGCGGAAATTCAAAGTACTCAAGTAATTCAGCTCACTGCTCAAGAACAAGAGGCATTGTTGCCAGAGTCAGAAAAACGAAATATTTGTTTTACTTACAATTGGAATGTTGATGATGAGCGCCGCCGAATGGACGCTAATTTCTCTGAAAAATCACTCGTTCTCTTTGAGTTCACCTTGGAGGATTTGCAGTCCCACTCTAAGGCCAATGGAGACAGATACCAAACCGGATACAAGGTTTCTGCCATGAAAATGTTAGATGAAGGTAAAATCCGCCCGGTTGGAAATTTTGGCGTATACTTTGCTGTACGCAAGAACGAAGTGGTTTCTGATTTTACCAATGACACAATTGTGGAAATTGAATCACCGTGTGTGCTGGCAGGTAATCAGGTTTTTATTGAAATGGATGATTTCTGGGCCGGCCCTTATGAGGTTGGATATCGGGAATACACCTCGTCCTATTATGTAAAACCTCAAATTAAAGAACACAAATATACCGTTAGCGGTTATAGCAGTAATCAGATAAAGCAATATAGTTTGAGTTATTCTGAAGGCTATTGGGGCGCTCCTGAGACACAGTGGCTGGTTTTGTGTCCGAAGCAGGATGCTACGCCTGAGCAGTTAGATGTTATTTCAGATTCTGTGTTGGTTGAAAGCTTCAAGGATAGCATTGAAAGTGGAATTACTGCCAATGGCCTTGTAAAGATAGATGATGTTCCAGCACTGCTGAAACATTATGAAGAGTCTGAAATTATGGGCGCTATTTTGACAGATGAGACACGGCGCTCCAGACTAAATCGATTGGTTAATATCATGTCATCCGAAGAAGATGTGGATGACACTCTCCGTACGATTACAGATTTTATTTGTGATTTGCTTGTAAAATATCAGGACAGTCCTAACGTTGATAAGTGGTTACAAGCGTTGGTTGAAAAACATCCGCAGTTACTCGATCAGCTTCAAAGTTCTCAAGCCATTTCCAAACACATTACAGAACTTGAAGATAAACTTGAAACCTTGACTACTCAGCGAGGTGAATTGGAGAAGGAAATCGAAGAAACTCGTCAGCGTGCGGTTTCTATAGATCAACAGGCGATTGAGGCAAAGAAGCGGGAAATGCTGGAGAGAGAGGAGGAATATGAAGCTCTTTCAGCTCGTATTGAAGCAAGTAAAAAATTACTTGGTGTTGTTGGTGACATTGATGATCTCCAGAAAAAATATGAGAATCTCAGCAAAGAGGTTGACCATCTTGGTATTCATAAGAGTTATCTAACCAGCGAAACAAATAGTTTGGAATTACAGTTTCAGCAGCTCATTAGCCGTCCTCACGAAAAAATGGTTGAACTTGCATTTGATGGCTTCATGGCCAGTAAGATGCTCCGTGCAGCTGCGGAATGGGAAAACGAGCAGACAAATAACCAGTATGTGGAACTTACCGATAAGGTTGCTTCTATCCCAACGCCGAATAAAACCCCAGAAGAACTTATAGAATATCTTTGCCGTGTTATCCAGATTCGTCGTCCGAATTATAGCAAGAACGCTATTATTAGCATCGCTATTTGTTTGACACAGGGCTTCTTAACTGTATTTTCTGGGGATCCAGGCTGTGGCAAAACATCTATCTGCAATATTTTTGGAGAAGCGCTTGGTCTTAACAAGATTGCAGATATGATTGAATGCCCAGCAGATAGTAAAGAAATGGTCGGTCGTTATGTGGCGGTTTCTGTAGAAAGAGGCTGGACATCTAAGCGAGATTTTGTTGGCTACTATAACCCTCTATCCAAAACCTTCGATAAGAGTAACCGCCGAATTTATGATGCTCTTCATCAGTTAGATACGGAAAAACAAGCCGGCATTCTTAAGTTGCCTTATATTATTCTTCTTGATGAGGCAAATCTCAGTCCTATGGAATATTACTGGTCGGATTTCATGAATATATGTGATGATTTGGGACCTCATAGCAAGGTGAATCTGGGTGAAGATTATGTGTTCGGTGTTCCTGAAACCCTTCACTTTGTAGCAACAATCAATAACGATCACACTACAGAAACGCTGTCCCCTCGTTTGATTGACCGTGCTTGGATTATCACATTGCCCCAATTAAATCTGCGTGATTACAGCTCTTTGGGTAATGAGGCGAACATTCCAGCAGAAGAAGTTGAAGTGATTTCTTGGAAGTCCCTTCGGGACGCCTTTACTCCCGCGAAGGACGAGTGTTTTTTCACCCCAGAACTTCAAAAATGCTATGATTCTATTGTTGCAAAGTTGCGTGAGAAAAAATTCACTGTGAGTCCTCGCATTGATATTGCCATTAAGCGATATTGGGCGATTGCATCCAAGTATTTTGAAATGGATGATACCAAAACTGCTGCCCCTACAATTGCTTTAGATTATGCAATTGCACAGCGCATTCTTCCTAAAATTGGGGGTAATGGAGAGGAATTTGAGAAATGGCTAAAGGAATTTAGCAGCTTGTGCAGTAGCAATGGGTTGAACACATCGGCTGCTATAGTAAAGGATATAATTGAACGAGGAAACCAGCAGATGAAGTATTATCAGTTCTTCTGTTGAAGGAGGACACTATTATGGCTACTTGTTCATTGACTTTACAGCCTTATGGCAAACCATCTTTTTCCGTTAGGTTGTCAGAAAATGATGGGCGAAAGAGTACTATTGAACAAATCATAACTAAATCACCTGATATATGCGTTTTCTCGGATCTGACTTATGAATTTGCTTTATCGTGCGATGAGACCATTGCTATCCAGGATGTTACTGTATATATAAATGATGTACATGAACCGTCTGTATATAATAATGGCCGCATAATGTTTCCGGGTGGAGGTCCAAGCGATCGGCGTATATTCATGGACTGCTATGGTTTTGTGGAGATTTCGCTTGTTATTTCTGATGCTGACGGTAAAGAGTATCAGTATACTACTGAGTATCTTCCTGTTTTAGTGCGGCGTGGAGAACTCAACAATGCAGTAAAAGCCATGGTAAACTATGTGTATGCCAATCAGGAATTGTTGTTGCTAAATGGCGAACCAAAGGCCAAAAGTCCAGCAAATTTGAAAGAAAATGGCTATCAAAATCTCCCTACCCAGATTATTCTTGCTGAAGAAATTGCAGCTGTTTACGAGAGTAGTTTTGGCTATTTCAAAGCTAATAGCCGATTTAAGATTGACAAAATTTTAAAAGTTGATCGGTTTGAGCATCTACAGCATGTTACTCCTGCAACGGTTCAGTTCATAGCAACCCATCCAGAAGAACTGCGTAGAATTAATAGCCACTCGGGCATACGTATCGGAAATTCCGTTTATCAGCCTGAAAAAACACTCTCAATGCACAACGAGCGTTCATATGATATCTACGAAAATCGGGTTATTTTGGGTTTTATTCGAAAAATGATTGATTCCGTAGATGAGTTGTATGAGCATTGTCGTTCTTTGCTGGAGCAAATTCCCGGCAACGAGAATTATGGTGACGAGTACATTTATTCTTCTTTTTTTATGTTTACCGAAACCAAAAGAATGCTGGAAAATGGATTGGCCTGTTTGACAAAGCTCCGCACAAAGTTTGCTCATCTCTGGACAATGTACAATGGTGCGTTAAGGATAAAACCTGAGATAATGGTAAATGAGCCCAGGCCATCTCATGTTTTTTTATCGGTTCCGCAATATAATCGTATCTTTGTTCAAATTCATAAATGGTTTCAATTTGGTATTTATGATTTTACCAAAGAAAATTTCATGCTCTCTTTCATAAAAATTTCCTCGCTTTACGAAGGATATCTGCTGGCTAAAATGATTGCATACTTTCAGAGTAGAGGTTATGTGCTTGAAAGTACAAGAAAGTGTGCATATCCTACAAGACGCAATTGGAAGTATAAAAATACCAATTGTGTTAATACGCTCTTTTTTAAAAACGAAAGACATCAGTTGACTCTTTATTACCAGCCAGTCATTTATGATACCGATGAGAGTGGTATAAATGGGATTGGTTTGATTCGCAATAATTCCATACCCGCTTTAACTGGAGACGGCGATGACAATCGATCGGGTGGTCACTATTACTCTCCAGACTATTTAATTAAGATGGAAGATGATTCCTCTGCACGCTATCTCATATTAGACGCAAAATTCAGCGATTTGGCTTGTGTAAGGCGTCATCATGTTAGATATCTCGCCTTTAAATATTTGTTCTCTATAAGTCCTGTTCGACCTATTGACGCAATGGCAGGCTTGTGTATAATCTATGGGAAGTGTAAAGCTTCCAATCAGATACAGAGTGCATATGACAATCAATTGCAAAATCAGCAAATAACGCCTATCGCAGAATTATTGCCTCTGATAGAGAGCGTTTCAAACGATGATCATTACAGCAACCTCGATGCACTTATGCGGAAAGCTTTTATTTCATATTAAAATTCATGAATGACTCTTCCGACTAAAATGAGTGCGCTAAAAACCCGCAGATTTCATCCTCACACTGGGTGAAATTTGCGGGTTTTTGTGTTTTCGGAGATTGTGAAATATGCAAGGCTGGGCAGACTTGTATATGTACTGGCGACGAAAATGAAGGGTATGGGGCTGTTGCAAAACAGCACAGACGAAAAAAATGAGATGGGGCTGCTGCTTAACTTTCGTTTTGCAACAGCCCCATTTTGTTTGCGGCAAATCTCTGCCTGAATTTTTTGGCGCAACTGTTATTGCGGTGAATTGGTGAACGATGAGCCTTTCCGGCCATCTGTCAGAGCACAACGCCCTCCTTAAAGATGGAAATCTCCCGGAAGCCTTTTTCCTCCGCCCGGGTCCTGCGGCCGGAAGCCACCTCCCGCACCAGATCAAAGAGATCCTGCGCCGCCTGGTCGATGGTCCGGGTTCCGTCGGCGACCACACCGGCGTTGAAGTCGATCCAGTTCTTTTTCTTTTCCGCCAGCGGGGTGTTGGTGGAAAGTTTGAGGGTGGGGGCGGGCGCACCGAACGGCGTGCCCCGACCGGTGCTGAACAGGATCAGGTGGGCGCCCGCCGCGGTCAGGGCGGTGGCCGACACCAGATCGTTGCCGGGGCCGTAGAGCAGATTCAGCCCTTTGGTGACCACCGGGTCGCCATATCCGATGACGTCCATGATGGGGGCTGTGCCGCCTTTCTGGACGCAGCCGCAGGATTTATCCTCCAGGGTGGTGATGCCGCCCGCCTTGTTGCCGGGGCTGGGGTTTTCGTAGACCACCTCGTTGTGGGCCAGGAAGTATTCCTTGAAGCCGTTGATCATCCGGACGGCCTTCCCAAAGACTTCCTCGTTCCGGCAGCGGTTCATCAGGAAGCCCTCTGCGCCGAACATCTCGGGCACTTCGGTCAGGACGGTGGAGCCGCCCCGGGCCACCAGCATATCCGAGAACCGGCCAATGGTGGGGTTCGCAGTGATGCCGGACAGCCCGTCCGAGCCGCCGCACTTCATCCCCACCACCAGCTCGCTGACGGGGATCTCCTCACGGCGGAACTGCCCGGCATACGCGGCCAGCTCCTTCAGCAGCGCTTTTCCGGCCGCCAGCTCGTCCTCCACGTCCTGACAGGTCAGGAACTTCACCCGGTCGGGGTCGTATTCGCCCAGCTCCGCGACAAACTGCTCGTGGGTCAGGTTCTCGCACCCGAGGCTCAGCACCAGCACGCCCCCTGCGTTGGGGTGGCGGGCCAGGGCCGCCAGCAGCTTCCGGGTCTGGGCGTGGTCATGGCCGGTCTGGGAGCAGCCGAAGGGATGGGTGAAGGTATACAGCCCGTCGATGCTGCCGGTCACAAGGTCCTGATTCTGCCGCACCAGCTCCTTGGCGCAGTCGTTGACGCAGCCCACGGTGGGGAGAATCCACAGCTCATTCCGGATGGCGGCCCGGCCATCCTTCCGCCGGTAGCCGGAGAAGGTCTCGGGCTGCCGGGGCGCGGGATAGGCCAGGGACGGCTCGTAGGTATACTCGATCTCCCCCGAGAGGTTGGTCTTGAGGTTGTGGGTGTGGACCCAGCCGCCGGGCGCCACATCGGCGGTGGCGTGACCGATGGCAAAGCCGTATTTGATAACGTTTTCCCCCGCCCGGATGGGGCGGATGGCCATTTTGTGCCCCTGAGGAATCGCCTCGGCGGCGGCAACGACGCCTTTCCCCTCGACGGGCACTTCATCGCCGGGCGCAAGGGGGCGAAGGGCCACCACGACGTTGTCGTCGGGGTGGATCTGGATGGTCATCTGCATGGAAACACCTCCTTGTGTTCAGCGGTTCAGGCAGGACGCAAAGGCCGCCAGCGCCCCCTCGGAGCGGATCTTCTCAAGGTTCCGGACCGTTGCCGCCTCAAAGCCGGGCAGGGCGGTGAGGTCCTGTCCCCACATCTTTTCGTTGGTCATGACGGCATGGACCAGAGCCTCGGGGGCGTCGTTCCGGTGCTCGTAGTAGAACTCCAGCACCCAGCGGTCGTCCACACAGGTATACTCGTTCCCCTTGGGACGGCGGCAGACCAGCCCCTTGTCGGTGAGGGCCTGAATGTCGTTGGAGAAGAAGGCGATGTAAGCCGCCAGACTCATGGTCAGGCAGGCGGGCAGGACGCCCTTTTTCTCCACGTATTCCAGCAGGGAGGGCATATTCCGGGCCTTCCATTTGGAGGTGGAGTTGAGGGAAATGCTCATCAGCTCGTGGTTGACAAAGGGGTTGTTGAACCGGTCCTGCACGGCGGCGGCGAACTGCCTGCAGTCCTCCTGATCCAGAGGCAGGACGGGCACCACTTCCTCCAGCAGCATCTTGTTCATGTAGCCCAGGATGGTGGGGTCGTTCATGCAATCCCGCACGATATCAAAGCCGGCGAGGTAGGCCCCCAGCACAAAGCCGGTGTGAGCGCCGTTCAGGATCCGCACCTTCCGCTTCTTGTAGGGGGTCATGTCGGGGGTCACAAACACCTTGTCCTCCAGACCTGCCCGGCGGAAGGGCAGGACGTCGTTCAGAGCCGGGTCGCCCTCGATGACCCAGACGCCGAACACTTCGCCCACGTCCAGCAGCGGGTCGGCGTAGCCATGCTTCTGCTCCAGCGCGGCGACCTCCTCCGGGTCCCGAATCCGGCCGGGGACAATCCGGTCCACCAGCGAACCGCAGAAGGTGCAGTCCTCGTTGACGTATTTTTTGAAGCCCTCATCCAGCTTCCACTGGTCGATGTACCGGTTGACGCACTTGAGCAGCTCTTTGCCGTTGTTGTCGATCAGCTCGCAGGCCAGAATCAGCAGGCCCGGCTTCCCGGCCTGCCAGCGGTGGTAGAGCACCTGGGTCAGTTTTCCCGGGAAGGAGGCGCAGGGGGTGTCGGTGAGCTGGCAGGCGGGGTCGTAGGCGATGCCCGCCTCGGTGGTGTTGGAGACCACCATCTCCAGCGCGTCGCTGGCGGCCACCTCCATCATCCGGGCGAAATCCTCGGCGCGGTAGGGGTTCAGGCAGCGGGAGACGGAAGAAATCACCCGCTTGTCGTCCACCTTCTGGCCGTTCCGGCTGCCCCGCAGGTACAGGGTGTACAGGCCCTCCTGCTCGTTGATGAGGTCGGTCAGCCCGCCGGTCCCGATGGGCTGCACCAGGCAGCACTTGCCGTTCCACCCGGCTTTTTCGTTGGCCAGGTCAAACCAGTAGTCCACAAAGGCCCGCAGGAAGTTGCCTTCGCCGAATTGCAGGACCTTTTCCGGGGCGGAAGGCAGGATGTAGCCGGTATAACCGGATTCTTTCAGAACCTGATAGTTGAGCTTTTTCAAGGTAAGTTACCTCCGTTCCATAAAATACAAGGGGTGCGGCGGACTTCAGACAAAATCCTCCCGCATGGGCGCAAAGATGTCCAGCAGGACCCCGGCTTCCAGGCAGGTGCAGCCGTGGGACACGCCGTTTTCCTTCAGCATGGTGTCCCCGGCGCGGACCGTCCGGGTCTTGCCGTCGATGGTAAAGGCGAAGGCCCCCCGCACGACATAGGTGATCTGGGTGTGAGGATGGCTGTGGAGAGGGCCGCAGGCCCCCTGTTCAAAGGTGTTTTCGACGCACATCAGCCCGTCGGTGTAGGCCAGAACCCGGCGGGTTACGCCCGGCCCGGCGGGCACCGGCTCAGCGTCGTCATGCAAAGCCCAGGGCGCTTGTTTTTCGATCATGGAGCAAGCCTCCTTTTCAGACGTTATCTTTGACCAGACGGCAGGCCAGCAGGATGGCCCCCAGCAGCAGGACGGTCATCAGGACCACGATCCCCATCCCGGCCCGGATGCCCGCGGCCTCGGCCACCAGACCCACCGCGGCCGGGGTCAGGATGCCGCCGATGCTTCCGGCCAGAATCATCGCGCTGACCCCCACGTCGTTGCCCTTGATGCTGTCCGAACCCAGGGCCATGGCCGAGGGGTAGATGGTGGCCATGAACAGCCCCACCCCGGCGATGCCGGCCACAATCACCGGCTGGCTGTGCCCTGTAAAGACCAGCAGGAAGAAGCCCAGCAGACCGAACCCGTCCAAAATCAGCAGCTTCTGGCGGGAGATTCGGCCCACCAGCACCGCCCCCGCTATCCGGCCCAGAAAGATCACCAGCCACAGAAGGCTGCTCATCATCTGGGAAATTTCCTGGCTGAGGACCCCGATGTCCTGAAAATAGGTGACCATCCAGCCGGTGATGGCATACTCCGCCGAGATGTAAAAGAACAGGATGGCCGACGCCAGCCAGAAGGACCGGCTTTTCAGGAAGCTGTAATCCACCCTCCGGCTCCCTTTTTTGGGGGCGGGTTCGGCGGGCAGGGCCATCGTCCCATAGACGGCGATCTGGGCCGCGCAGAGCAGGCAGAGCCCGGCGGTCAGGTACCGCCACCCGCCCTGGTTCTGGCTGGTGCAGGCAATCAGCACCAGCGGGGCCCCCAGGGCGCCGATGGCAAAGGCCCCGTGCAGCAGGTTGTAGCCGACGGACGCCTTGCTGCCCGGCAGGGTGGACATCATAGTGTTGGAAAAATTGGCGTTGCCGCCCTTGGCGATGCCGGTCATCAGGCAGGCGGCGGGCAGCAGCGCCGCCCCGCCCAGCCCGCCGGTAAAGACCACATAGGCCAGCAGCATCCACACCGAGGTCAGCAGAACGCTTTTTCTCCGCCCGATCCACAGCGGCAGAAACCCGGTCAGGAAGATGGCGATCAGGTTTCCGGTGGACTGGAGGGAGAGCAGCATCCCGGAAAAATCGTAGCTCAGGCCGTATTCAGCCCGGAAAAAGGGGATCAGGTTGCCCAGGGGGACGGTGCCCGCGCCGCTGACGAAAAAGGCAAAGAGGGTGGCCGCCATCAGGCGGTTTTCGCGGCTGGCGGCTTCGGTTCGGGTCTCGGTTGGTGTCATGGTGCGCTCCTTCTGATACGATGGGAGAGGCCTGTGACCGGGCGGGCCACAGGCCTCTCATTCAGATACAGATCAGCCCAGAACCGGGGTATAGCCGCCGAAGAGCTCGGGCATGAAGAGGCTGATTTGGGGAACAAACGAGATCAGCAGCAGAGTGATGATCATGCACAGATAGAACGGCAGGGTCGCCTTGACCACCTTTTCCAGCGGGGTCTTGCCGACGGCGGAGCCGATGAACAGAACCGCGCCAACCGGGGGAGTCAGCAGGCCGATGCCGCAGTTGAGCACCACCATGATGCCGAACTGAACGGGGTCCAGCCCGCAGTAGCCGGTGGCGATGGGCAGCAGGATCGGGGTGGCGATCAGGATGATGGGGGCCATATCCATGATGCAGCCCAGCACCAGCAGGATCAGGTTGAGCAGGAGGATCAGGACGATCCGGTTGTCGGTCAGGCCGACGATGGCGTTTGCCGCTATATCAGGCACATGGAGCATGGTCAGGCAGTTGCCGAAGACCGCGGAGGTGGAGATCAGGATCAGCACGATGGAAAGGGTATCCACGCAGCTGCCCAGCTCCCGCCAGACGCCCTTCCAGTCCAGGCCCTTGTAGACAAAGACCGAGACAAAGAGGGAGTAGATGACCGCGATGGCGGCGGACTCGGTGGCGGTAAAGACGCCGGCCACCACGCCGATGACCACGATGACCACGGCCGCCAGCGCCCAGATGGATTTCGTCAGCTGCTTGAAGAAGTTGCGGATGCTGAATTTTTCTCCCTTGGGATAATTGCGCCGCACCGAGATGATGTAGGAGCCGATCATCAGCGAGAAGGCCAGCAGAGCGCCGGGAACGTAGCCCGCCAGGAAGAGGGCGCCCACCGAGATGCCGCCGGCGGTGGTGGCATAGATGACCATGTTGTGGCTGGGAGGCACCAGCAGGCCTTCGCAGGAGGAGGTGATGGTGACGGCGGTGGAGAAATCGGCGTCATAGCCCTGGTCCACCATCATGGGGATCAGGATGGAGCCGAGGGAAGCGGTATCCGCCGAGGCCGAACCCGAGATGCCGCCGAAGAAGTAGGAGGCCACGATGTTGACCATGGCAAGGCCGCCCCGCATCCAGCCGACGCAGGCGTTGGCCAGGGCGATCAGTTTGTCCGAGATGCCGCCGGTGCCCATCAGGACGCCCATGGTGATGAAGAAAGGCACGGCCATCAGGGAGAAGGAGCTGATGCCCTTGACCATCAGACGGCAGACGTCCGACAGGGTGCTGCCCATGGACACCAGGCAGAACACCGAGGAAAGGCCTACCGCGTAGGCGATGGGGAACCGCAGCAGGATCATGAGAAAGAAGCTGCCCAGCAGGACAATGGTTGCAAGAGTCTGGGTATCCATATTATGCCTGTGCCTCCTTTACAAACAGCCGTTTGATGTGGCCATACAGGGATTCGATGAGGAAAACGATCATCGCAACGCCTGCAAGGGGGACCGGGAAATACATCCAGAACCGGCTCAGCCAGGGCATTGAGACATAGAAGCCGCGGCCGCCCAGGGTGGTGGCGTAGTTCCAGCCCACCACCGTCATAATCACGCCCAGGGCCAGCACGGCCAGATCGGCCAGGATGTCCAGGTAGATCAGCAGCTTTTTGGGCAGATAACGGTCCAGAGCGGTCATCCGGATGTGGCTTCCCTTGCGGATGGCCAGAGCCGCCGAGAGCACCGCCATATAGCTCATCAGGGTCAGGACGACTTCCTCGCTCCAGGCGGGGTCATCCAGGAAGAAGACGACGTGGCGCAGATAGTCGCCGTTGGGCAGCTGGATGCCGCCGATCAGGCGGCCCGCCACCGCATACGAGGTGATGAGGATATCCGCAATCAGCAGCAGCTTGCAGATGACCAGCACCAGCTTATAGATAAAATCGTAGACCGGACGGGCCTTGTCCAGCGTCTTGAAAATTTCGGGCATGGCAATTCCTCCTTTGGGTCAGCGTTTAAACAAAGAGAAGGGGACACGGCCTGAATCCGTGCCCCTTCGCTCTCATCGGCCCGGGCGTTCGCCGGGCCGGGGTCAGTCAAATCATACGAAGGGCAATGCTGGAGCTTACTTCAGATCCAGCAGCTGCTGATACAGCTCCGCCTGAGAGGAAGTGTTCTCTTCGATGACCTTCTTGCAGGCTTCCTGCCAGGGCGCTTTGTCGGACACCTCGACGATGTTGCAGCCCTCGGCCCGCAGCTCGTCCAGAACCTTGTTCTCCTCCTCCTCGGAGAGGCTGGCGTTGAACTCCTGGGTCCGCTTGCCTGCCTCCATCAGGACCTCCTGCTGGGCGGCGGTCAGCTTGGCCCATGCGGTGTCGGTGATGACAGCCTGGATGGCGCCCAGGGTGTGGCCGTCCAGAATCAGGGTATTGGCCACCTCGGGGAAGGCGTTGGACTTATAGTTGGCGATGGGCTGCTCGGCGCCGTCCACAACGCCGGTCTGAAGGGCGGAGTACAGCTCGCCGAAGGAGACCACCGTGGGGGATGCGCCCAGGCCCTCCACCATGCCGTTCATGATGGGGTCGTTGGACACGCGCAGCTTCATGCCGGCCAGATCCTCGATGCCGGTGACCGGCTCAACGGTAAAGAAGTGGCGGAAGCCCTCCTCGCCGTAGAAGATGCCCCGCAGGGGCAGGCCGATCTCCTGAGGCTCGTTGAGGAACTCAGCGGCCAGGTCGGAGTTTGCGAAGTTCCACCAGTGATCGCGGGACTCAAAGGTGAAGGGGATGGACAGCAGCATCGACTTCTGTGCGCCGTAGCTGGTCAGCGCGAACGCGGAGATACGGGACATATCGATGGTGGTTGCGCCGCCGATCATCGAGTCCAGAACGTCGTTCTCGGAGCCCAGAACGCCTGCGGCCTGCACGTCAATGGTAATCGAGCCGCCGCTCAGCTCCTCGACCTGCTCCTTGAAGTACGTAGCGGTCTGGCCGACGATGGTGTCCAGGGGGTTGACCTCCGCGTAAACCAGGGTCACTTTGGGATCGGTGGAAACGTCGCCGGTTCCGCTGGCCGCGGCCTGGGAAGCGGGCGCCGCCGTGCTGGAGC
>JAHLFH010000022.1 GCA_018883885.1 Candidatus Faecalibacterium intestinavium
CCTTTGCGGCGGGCATCCCGGCGGCAGCCGAAAAGCTGGCGGCCACCCCGGCGGGCAGCTGGGACGCCGCCACCGCCATCATGACCACCGACACCCGCCAGAAGGAATATGCCGTCCAGTTCCGGCTGGGGGGCAAAACCTGCACGCTGGGGGCCATCGGCAAGGGCAGCGGCATGATCGCCCCCAACATGGCCACCATGCTGGCGTTTTACACCACCGACGCGGCGGTCAGCCCGGCCATGCTCCAGAAGGCCCTGCGGGAAGTGGTGCCCGGTACTTACAACCAGATGAGCGTCGACCTCGACACCTCCACCAACGACACCCTGCTGGTGATGGCCTCGGGCCTTGCGGGCAACCCGGTCATCGACGCCGAAGGCCCCGACTACGACGCCTTTGCGGCGGCCCTGACCGCCATCGCGGAGAAGATGTGCGCGGCCCACGCGGGGGACGGCGAGGGCGCGACCCATCTGATTACCTGCGAGGTGACCGGCGCGCCCGACCTGAAAACCGCCCGGGCCGTCTCCCGCAGCGTGGTCTGCTCCAACCTGTTCAAGGCGGCGGTCTTTGGCCGGGACGCCAACTGGGGCCGGATCCTCTGCGCCATCGGCTACACCCCCGGGGATTTCTCCATCGACAAGGTCTGCGTCTGGCTGTCCAGCGCCGCGGGCGAGGTCTACGTCTGCGAAAACGCCGCGTATCATCCCTACAGCGAGGAGGAAGCCGCCAAAGTTCTGGCCGAGCACGACATCCTCGTCAAGGTGGAGATGGGCCTGGGCGATGCGTCCGCCAAAGCCTGGGGCTGCGACCTGACCTACGATTACGTCAAGATCAACGGGGATTACCGGACCTAATATTATTTAAAACCCACCCACCCGCCCTTTTAATGTGCCCCCCCCTGCCGCTGCGCGGCATCCCCCCTCCGGGGGGAATGTGCGGCAAACGGCTGCTACAGGGCGTACGTCCAGTTTGCCCGTCTGTCTCCGCCAAGGCGTCCCACCACGCGGTCCGCAGTGGCGAAGCCAGCCGTTCAAACCGTCCGCCGCCCTAAAAAGTTCTTGCGGGCGAAAAGCAGACCGAACCGAAAAGCTGTCTGCCGGAACCCCGAGACCTTCAAATAAGGCGAAAGGGGCGGGATTCAAAATCCCCCCCGCAAAACCGCAGAATGCGGTTTTGCCCTCCGTTGCAATTCAGTTGCAATTCAGAAGTACGAAACAGTGAGAAGGAATCCTATGAAAAATGAACAGATGGCCCGCCTTTTCTCGGAGGCGACCCCCTACATCCAGAAGTATCACGGCAAGACCATGGTCATCAAGTACGGCGGCAACGCGATGATCAACGAGACCCTGAAAAACGCCGTCATGAACGACCTCGTCACCCTGACCCTGCTGGGGGTGCGGGTGGTGCTGGTCCACGGCGGCGGCCCCGCCATCAACGAGATGCTGAAAAAGGTGGGGGTCGAAAGCCACTTCGTGGGCGGCCTGCGGGTCACCGACGACGCCACCATGGAGATCGTCCAGCAGGTTCTGGCCGGAAAGGTCAACAAGGACCTGGTGGCCAGGCTCCGGGGCCGGGGCGTGGGCCTGTGCGGCATGGACGGCCAGATGCTCCGGTGCAGCGAGCTGGACCCCCAGCTGGGCCATGTGGGCGAGATCACCCGGGTGGACACCACCCTGATTTCCAGCCTGCTGGACGGCGGCTACATCCCGGTCATCGCCACCGTCGGCATGGACGATCTGGGCCGGGCCTACAACGTCAACGCCGACACCGCCGCGGCTCAGATCGCCATCGCCCTCAAGGCCGAAAAGCTGGTCTCCATGACCGACATTGCGGGCCTTCTGCGGGACAAGGACGACGAGACCACCCTCATCCCCGAGGTGGAGGTCAGCGAGATCGAGGGCTACAAGGCCGCGGGCGTCATCGCGGGCGGCATGATCCCCAAGATCGGCGGCATGGCCGACGCTATTTATCAGGGGGTCCACGAGGCCGTCATCATCGACGGGCGGGTCCCCCACTCGATTCTGCTGGAAACCTTCTCCAACCGCGGCTCCGGCACCCTGTTCTACCGCCGCAGCCACCGCGAATAAATCAACAAGGAGGCAACTGCCATGGATTCCGAAAAAGTCATCCGCCGGGACAACGACTATGTCCTGCATACCTATAGCCGCAACCCCATCGTCATCGAAAAGGGCGCCCGGATGTACGCCCAGGGCCCCGAGGGCCAGAAATATCTGGACTTCACCAGCGGCATCGGGGTGAACAGTCTGGGCTACTGCGACCTGCACTGGGCCGAGGCCGTGTCGGAACAGGCCCACAAACTCCAGCACACCTCCAACCTCTACTACACCGCCCCCTGCGCCAAGCTGGCCAAGCGCCTTTGCAAGCGGACCGGCATGGACAAGGTATTCTTTGCCAACTCAGGCGCCGAGGCCAACGAGGGCGCCATCAAAGCCGCCCGCAAATACAGCTTCGACCACTACGGCAAGGGCCGGGATACCGTCATCACGCTGGTGAACAGCTTCCACGGCCGGACCATCGCCACCCTGACCGCCACCGGCCAGGAGGTGTTCCACAACTACTTCGGCCCCTTCAACGAGGGCTTCCTCTACGCTGCCGCCGGGGACATCGAGGGCCTGACCGAGCTGGTGGACCGCCACACCTGCGCCGTCATGCTGGAGCTGGTCCAGGGCGAGGGGGGCGTCATGGCGCTGGACCCCGAATACGTCCGGGCGGTCCGGAAGCTCTGCGACGAGCGGGACCTGATCCTGATTGTGGACGAGGTCCAGACCGGCGTGGGCCGGACCGGCACCTTCCTCTGCTGCGAACACTACGGCCTCAAGGCCGACATCGTTACCCTGGCCAAGGGTCTGGGCGGCGGCCTGCCCATCGGCGCGGTGCTGGTGAACAGCAAGGTCTCGGGCGGGATGGGCCCCGGCACCCACGGCTCCACCTTCGGCGGCAACCCGGTGGTCTGCGC
>JAHLFH010000168.1 GCA_018883885.1 Candidatus Faecalibacterium intestinavium
ACAGGCCCATCGCACAGCAGGGACGCCGCCAGCAGCGGGAGGACGCTGTTCTTGGCCGCCGGAATCTGAACCGTACCATACAGGGGCTGCCCGCCCACCACTGTCATCGTCCCACTCATGAAAAATCCCCCGTTTCGCAAAAGATACCCTACGGTATGCGAAACGGGGGAATTCTGTGCCTAATGGTCCACATATTGCGCCCCAGCCTGCCGGGGCGCTCATTTCTTCCGGAGTTTGTCGAATTTTTGGGGAAAATTCAGGTTTCCCCGCGGGAGACGGAGAGGACGATCCCCATCTCCCCCAGCAGCATCATCAGGCTGGTGCCGCCCGAGGAAAAAAAGGGCAGGCTGATGCCGGTGTTGGGGATGGTGTTAGTCACCACCGCGATGTTCAGCACGGCCTGAAGCGCCACCTGCACCACAAAGCCCACCACCAGCAGCGCCCCGAACCGGTCCGGTGCGTTGACGGCCAGGGTGATCCCCCGCAGAAGCAGCAGCACAAACAGGAGGATCACCCCGCAGGCCCCAATGAACCCCAGTTCCTCGCAGATGATGGAGAAAATAAAGTCGTTCTGAGGTTCGGGGACAAACAGGTGCTTCTGGCGGCTGTTGCCCAGCCCCAGCCCGGTGGCCCCGCCCGAGCCGATGGCGTAGAGGCTCTGGATGGTCTGGTGGCCGTCCCCCAGCGGGTCGGCAAAGGGGTCCAGCCAGGAATTGAGCCGGTCGGCGGCATAGGGCACAAGGTCGGGCAGGATGACCACCGCCGCGCCGATGGCCGCCGCGCCGCCCGCGCCCGCCATGACGAACCATTTCATCCCGGTGCCGCCCACAAACATCAGCACCGCGCCGATGCCCAAAATCAGCAGGGTGCCCGACAGGTGGGGCTCCAGCAGCATGAGGGCCGCCACCAGACCCAGCACCAGCCCGAAGGGCAGCACCCCCACCGAAAAATCCTTCATCCGGTTGTGATTCAGGGAAATGATGTGGGAAAAGGTCAGCACCACCGCAAACTTGGCGATCTCGCTGGGCTGGAGGGTGCCCACCCCGGGAATCACCAGCCACCGCTTGCAGCCGTTGTATTCGGGCATAAAGAGCACCACCGCCAGAAGCACCACCGACAGCCCCAGCAGCGGCCAGGCCAGCTTGTGATAAATATGGTAGTCCACCCGGCTGGCCGCCCACATGGCCCCAAGGCCCAGCGCCGCATAGAGCAGCTGGGGCCGGATATAGGTATAAGCGTCCCCCCGGCGGTAGAGGGCCACCGCATAGCTGGCGCTGAACAGCATTACCAGCCCGAAGCCCACCAGCGTCAGCACCAGAACCAGAAAGGGCAGGTCCGCCGCAGGCCGGGCCGGGAGGGCCGAAAACGGAAAGAGGACCCGCTTCTTTCCAGCCGCCCGGCGGGCGTGAACCGATGGCTGCATGGGGCCGCCTCCCTTCTTTGCAGAAATCGGATGCCCCTCAGGGCACCCCTTCTATTCTACGCTGCGGGCCGGGCGCTTAGTCATCCGGCGAAAAATCCCGCCGCATAGCGGGGCCGGGGCCGCGCATAGACTGTTTCAGAAAAGGAGGGATTTCCCTGTGGCCGATCCACTTCGCTCCCTGCCCGAGCGGGCGCTGCGCACCCGCGCCCGGGTGGTATCCGCCTTCTTCTGCGGGGTCTGTTTTCTGGGGTTGGCGGCGCGTCTGTTTTACCTGCAATTCGTCGGCGGAGACTGGTTCAGCCAGCGTGCTCTGGGCCAGCAATTGCAGGACACCGTCGTGCCCGCCGACCGGGGAAAAATTTACAGTGCAGACGGGGTCCTGCTGGCCGCCAACAGCAGCTGCTGGACCATCCGCGCCTCCCCCCGGGAGATGCCGGAGGACAAGGTCTCTCTGGCCGCTCAGGGGCTGGCGGAAATTCTGGAGCTGGACCCGGCAGACCTTTTGGAAAAATTCAGCCAGCGCAGCTCCAACGACTGCCTGCTCCGCTACCGGGTGGACCGGGAGATGGCCGACGCCGTCCGGGATTTCTGCGAGGAGAACGGGGTCACCGGCGTGCGGATCAACCAGGACTCCAAGCGCTGGTACCCCGAGGGAGAGTTTCTGGCCTCGGTGCTGGGCTTCACCAATGTAGACAACGCCGGGGTGTCGGGCCTGGAGCTGGAATACAACGACGTCCTCACCGGGGAAAACGGGGTGGTCCTGACCGCCGTCAACGCCTGGGGCTATACGCTGGAGCAGAGCTACGCCACCGAGCAGTTTCCCGAGGAAGGAAACAGCCTGGTTTTGACCATCGACGCCAACATCCAGCGCTTTCTTGAGAACGCGCTGAACTACGCCGTTCAGGAGCACAATGTCGCGGCCCGGTCGGTGGGGATCGTCATGGACGTCGACACCGGGGCGGTGCTGGCCATGGCCACCACGCCCGCCTACGACCCCAACCAGCCCCGGGTAATTTATGACGAGACCGCCCGGGCCGCCGTGGACGCCCTCTCGGGGGAGGAGCGGGCCAAAGCATTGCAGCTGGCCCAGCAGACCCAGTGGCGAAACAAGGCCGTCAGCGACCTGTACGAGCCGGGCAGCGTATTCAAGCTCATCACCTGCGCCGCCGCCCTGGACGCCGGGGTCATTCAGCCCGACTCCACCTTTTACTGCGGGGAGTCCATCTCGGTGGCGGGAACCCGCTTCCACTGCGCCAACCACCGCAGCCACGGGATGCAGAACGTCACCCTTGCCCTGATGAACTCCTGCAACCAGAGCTTTATCCAGATTGGGGCGCGGCTGGGCAAGGAAGCCTTCTGCGACTACTTCGCAGCCTTTGGCCTGCGGGAAGCCACCGGCATCGACCTGCCCGCCGAGCCAAAGGAAAGCCTTTATTATACCGCCGACCGGATGGGCCCGGTGGAGCTGGCCTCCTGCGCCTTCGGCCAGAGCAGCAAGGTCTCTTATATTGAGATGGCCGCCGCCGTCTGCGCCATCGTCAACGGGGGAAACCTCATGCGGCCCTATGTGGTCTCGGAGATTCTGAGCCCCGAGGGGGAACTGGTGGAGCGGATCTCCCCTTCCTGCACCCGCCGGGTCATAAAAGAAGAGACCTCCATCACCATGCGAACGATGATGGAGGCCGTTGTGGAAGGCGGAGGAGGGCAGAACGCCCAAATCGCCGGATATCGCGTGGGGGGGAAAAGCGGCACCAGCCAAAAGCTGGACAGCGAAGATGAAACCGCCCGGATCGCCAGCTTTGTGGCCGTGGCGCCCATTGACGACCCGCAGTATCTCTGTCTGGTCTGTCTGGACGAACCTCACAGCTGGACCACGGCAGGCGGAAGCCTGTCGGCCCCCGTCTGCGCCGAGGTTCTGGAGCAGACTCTGGTCTATAAGGGAGTACCCCGGGCCCCGGAAGCCGGGAATGCGGACTCCTCCGCCCAGGCTGCCGCCGAGCTGCCCGCCGACGGAGACACCTTTTACGGCGCGTAACGCCCTGCGCCGCGGCCGCCGGGCTGCGTCAGCTCTGCTGGGGCTGGGGACGGAACACGATCTCGCCGGTGGCGGCGTCCATCGAGTCGATGATGGCCAGAGACTCCACCTGGATTCCCTTGCTGCGGACCAGCTCTCCGCCGGCCTGGAAGCCCTTTTCGATGCCGATGCCGATCCCCTCGACGGAAGCGCCCGCCTCGGCCGCCAGATCCAGCAGGCCCAGCAGGGCGCAGCCATTGGCCAGGAAATCGTCCACGATCAGAAGGTGGTCCTCCGGGGACAGGAATTTTTTGGAGACGATCACGTTGTAGATCTTCTTGTGGGTGAAGGACTGGATCTGCGTCTCGTAGTTGTCATAATCCAGATTGATGCTCATCGACTTTTTGGCAAAGACCACCGGGACATTCAGCTCGCTGGCGACGATGGCCGCGATGCCGATGCCGCTGGCCTCAATGGTCAGCACCTTGTTGATGGGTTTGCCGGCAAACAGCCGCTTCCACTCCCGGGCCATCTCGCGGAACAGCGCGATGTCCATCTGGTGGTTGATGAAGCTGTCCACCTTCAGCACATTGCCTTCGCGGATGATGCCGTCTTTGCGGATCCGATCTTCGAGCAGTTTCATAAATGCAATATCCTCCCGGTGTAACCCTTGTGCAGTTGCTTCTGCTTTATATATTTATATATCACAGTATACTGGATGGACGCCGCTCTTGGCAAGACCAGATTCCACCTAAATTTGACAGAAAACTTTCCCGGATTTTAGGACAGGGGAATAAAAGTCTTACTTTGCCGAAATCCACTGAAACCGGCTGGGCACAGAGGAGAAAATTCAGCTTGTTCTCTCTTGTACTTTTCCCGGATTTTGAGTATACTCGAACCAAGATCAAACGGACAGGCGGGCATAGGCCCGCACCGGCGGCGCTCTGCGGTACGCGGCCGGGCCGGCGGGGCAGCCCCGCCGGACACAGAGGAGGAACAGACATGAAAACCGGGTTGATTCTGGAGGGCGGCGCCATGCGCGGGATGTTCACCGCCGGCGTCACCGATGTGCTGATGGAGCACGGCGTGGCCTTTGACGGCGCCGTCGGCGTTTCCGCCGGGGCGGTGTTCGGCTGCAACTACAAATCCCATCAGCCGGGGCGGGTCATCCGCTACAATCTCGCCTACTGCAACGACAAGCGCTACGCCAGCCTGAAGAACTGGCTGCGGACCGGCGACGTATACAGCGAGGCGTTCTGCTACCACGAGATTCCCGAGCATCTGGATCAGTTTGACACCGAGGCGTTCCGCAATTCCCCGATGGAGTTCTACGTCGTCTGCACCGACGTTCACACCGGCAGCCCGGTCTATCACAAGTGCCGCACCGGCGACGAGCACGACCTGAAATGGATGCAGGCCTCGGCCTCCATGCCGCTGGCCGCCCGGATCGTCAAGATCGGGCCCTATTCCCTGCTGGACGGCGGCATTTCCGACTCCATCCCGATCCGGTTCTTTGAGTCCATCGGCTATCATCGGAACGTGGTGGTCCTGACCCAGCCCAGGGGCTTCGTCAAGAAGAAGAACAAAATGCTGCCTCTTATGCAGGCCCGTCTGTTCCGCTACCCGGCCTTTCTTGCCGCAGTGGCCGACCGGCACGAGCGTTACAACGAAACCCTCGGATACATTGCCATGCAGGAGGAAGCCGGAACGGCGCTGGTCCTCCGCCCGCCGGTGCCCCTTGAAATCGGCGCCATCGAGCGGGACCCCATCCAGCTGCGCCGCGTTTACGAGACCGGCCGGGCCGTGGCCGAGAAGCAGCTGGACCGGGTGCAGGAGTTCATGGCCCGCGCCCGGGAGGCCGCCCCGGAAACCGAATGACCGCCTTCCGCCAGGCATTTCAGACCTCTGCCCCGCCGGGCAAAGGTCTTTTTTGCGTATGGGGCCGCCCCGCTCTGCCGATTTGTTTTTTCTTTGAAAAAACAGTTGACAACCCGCCCGTTCCATGCTATTATATATAGGCGGTCCGGCGGCGCCGGGCTAAAATCAAAGAAGGGCGTGTTCCCGAGTGGCCAATGGGGACAGACTGTAAATCTGCTGCTTTCAGCTTCGGTGGTTCGAATCCACCCGCGCCCACCAAAACCTGCTGCTTCACAAAGAGGCGGCAGGTTTTCTTTTTTCAAACTTCAAAAAGACCCGTCAAATCAGAAAAATCCGAACCTTTTTCCTGCGGGAGAGGGGTTCGGATTTTTTATTTTCCTGGGCGAATCAAATCAAGGTGCCGCTCAGACAACTTTCTGCGCGAAACACCACGGAACAAAAGCCCAACGGCTCTAACAAATGACGGTTTGACCGGAAAAGTGTGCCCCACAGGACACACCCAGCCAAAAAAACTATTTCTGTAAGGCAGGGCATTCTCCCGACGGGGATGCTCTGCTCTTTTTGACAACACAGCTTGACTAATTGGCAAGTATTGGCTATACTATATACAGCTGAATACAGCCAAGAGCACTAGCATTGAAAGGAGCACTATCATGGGGAAGGACATGGGCTTGCGAATATCCGAAACATTACGGAATCGCGGAATGACACAAAAAGAATTGGCCGAACGCATTGGAGTAACGGAGGCTGTTGTTTCCAGATACATTTCTGGAAGCAGGGAGCCAAAACCTGAAATGTTAGCCAATATTGCTACCGCACTCCATACGACCTCTGACTTTTTGCTTGGTATTGAGACGGAGGAATACAGCCATTCGCGGATTCGCAGAATGATTGCACGAAATGCATCAAATATGACGGAACAGGAAAAGCGTGAACTGATCAACGCTCTGTTTGGGGAGGAGTAAATTTGGGAATTTCATTGTCATCCGCCCGATGTGAGGAAATCAAGAAGATCGTTGTAGATCTTTTTGCGCAATATGGCGTTTCCTGTGTACCGGTGAACAGCTTTGAATTGGCGACTAAAATGGGCGTAAAAATTGTGCCGTATTCGGCCATTTCAGAGGGCAAACGTTGGCTGCTGTTCAAAAAGAGCGAAGATGGTTTTTGCCTTGAAAAAAATAGAGGCGAATGGTTCATCTATTATAATGACCGGAAAGACTATGGACGTATCAACAACACCATTTTTCACGAAATAGGGCATATTGTCCTGGATCACAGCGAAGATAGCGAACTTGCAGAAAAGGAGGTCAAATTCTTTGCGAAATATGCCCTGGTTCCACCTGTTCTTGTTCACAAGCTGGGTTTGCATGATCCAGAGGATATCGCAGCCAGGTTTGAGGCCAGTCATGAAGCGGCCCGTTATGCGTATTCGTATTATCAGAAATGGCTGCAATACGGAGGAACGGAGTACACCAGCTACGAAATCAAGCTCTTGAAGTTGTTTCGAGAGGTTGCCTGATGGAGGTGATAATCGAGAGTAAAATAAAAACACATCCGCGAGCTGTTGGCGCAGCAGACAGATGTGTTTTCATGCAGAATATGTTGAACATATCCATTGGACAAGGTTATTTTAGCATATTCTGTGACGGAATTCTATTGGCAAAACACACAAAGCGGCAGCATCCGCCGCAGAAAGGAAGCTAAAATAACTATGACATCTAAATCCATGAGAGAAAACCCGCTTTTCATACGCAATTCTTTTGATGTACAGGGAAGATGGAATATCCCCCTTGTCCACAAACAGGAAGTTGATACACGGGCAGTCTCCCTAATTGCCTGTTCTGACACGAGGAGCCAAGATAACACGGCAAACCGTAAAAATGGTGTGCATTTCTTCGTAGATGACTACCGTTTTGAGGGCATTTATGCGCATCCGGAACGTACCTTGGCGAAGTATTCGCAGTATGCTTTTCTTCTGACCCCTGATTTTTCTACTTACGCCGATATGGACTTGTGGCGGCAGATTGAGAGCGTAGCCAAGAACCGCTGGGTCGGTGCCTTTTGGCAGAGCAAAGGGCTGACGGTAATTCCTACGATCAGTTGGAGTACGCCGCGCAGTTTTGATTTTTGCTTTGATGGGGTGGAGAAAAACGGCATCGTAGCAGTCAGCACGCTCGGATGCAGAAAATCAAAGCATTCATTCCTGTGCGGGTATGAAGCCATGCTAAATAAGTTGAGTCCCCAGACCATTATCTGCTTTGGTGAACCATTTCCAGAAATGCAAGGCAATATCGTCTTTGTGGATGATCGAGCATCTCGAAAGGTGGTGCGCTGATATGGGTGGCAGAGGTACTTTTGCGGCAGGGAATCCTGTCCCTTATAGTTATCGGACTGTTGGTAAAATTGAGGGTGTTAAGGTACTGGAAGGAATGGCAGGTAAGCATGGACTTCCCGAATCGGCACATTCAAGCCACGCCTATATAAAATTGAACTCAGATGGCACTTTTCGTGAAATGAGATTTTATGATGAAAGTCATAGACTCACAATGGAGATTGCATATCATCCCGAAAAATCTCTTACGGGTGATAACCATACTCCTGTCTTGCACTACCACATTTACGACGAGCGTTTTAGCCAAAACGACGTGGGCCCGTTTGACAGAACACCTGCTGAGCTTCTGACGAAAGAAATGAAAGAAGAATATGGAAAATTCTTTAAGGGGATAAAATTCGATGATTAACGGAAATGTAAACGAATTTGTAGATAGAATTTACACATGCCAGGACACCGTGTTTATCTACAGAGGTAAAAAGTATTGGTTTCAGGGATATATGCCCAATGAAAACATTGTCCATATGGAAATTTTCCAAATAGATCCTGCTGCAGAAGACTATGTTTGGGAATACAACGGTTCGTCCATCAAGGAAGGCCAGGAAGCATTTCAAACTGCCCCTATTTTCGATGGGAAGACTTTTTGGGAAGTTGAGCAGGAAATGGAATGGGTAGATTGCTGATCATACGGACACATCGAAAGCTAGATTAGGCTGGTTCATCTTCTTGGTTAAAAATAAAAAGGGTGCACCCCGAAGGACGCACCCAACTTGAAAAAAGCTGTGTATGGATGGCAGGGCGTTCCCCGTCGGGAACGTCCTGCTTTTCTTTTGCCGAACAGCGGGCCTGCTCTGCCTGCCATGCGGCAAATGCTTTCTGGTCTTCTTCATTGTTGAAGCTTTCCAGAATCGCCGGGTAAAAGCATCGGGCCAGCTGCTCGATGACTTCGTCGGGGTAGCAAGAGTGGTTTACAGCTTTTTTCTTTTTGTTCAACGACACCTCCTGTTCCGGTCCACACACCCAGTTAATACGGGATCTTGGAATCCCAAGTGTGGAAAATCCGGCCCCTATCCTTTGGAGGCCGGAAAAATTTACAAGCAGGAATGCAAAAATACCCGCCCGATCCGCCCTACCCGCCCGGACGCGCCCGGAACCGCCCTTCTGGGCGGATGATAGGGCGGCAAAGCAAAAAGCGAAATCTTCTAAAAACAACGTTATTACATCAAAAGCTGAGATGTCTTTTTGCAGGCGGGCGCGTAGGGCAGGAAATTTTCACTTCCCGCATCATTTCAGATGGCGGGCGGAATCCGGGCACATCAGCTTGCCTTGATCGCGCCCTGCCGAAGTTGGCTAAAAAAGCTAGGCAGATTGTTCGCGCTTTGATTCCATCACCCCTGACAGGTCAAAGCCCAGCGCAGCCAGATACGCAAGGTGTTTATCCAGAATAGCTTGGACCACTTTCCTCTGTTCCGATGAAGTCAGCAGCGCGGGCGTTCTCGCTGGACTCCGTCGCGCCGCTGACGTTGTCGATCTTAAAGGCGCGGCCCGCTTTCTCCACATTCTCGCTCAGCCGGGGAATCCACTCCGAGGGGGACGGTTCCATCGGGTAAGCCCCTTCCGGGAGCTGGCTCTTCCTGTTCCCGTCGGCGTCGTAGCTCTCAAAGTCCGCCGAGACGATCACGCCGTCCCTGTACTCCACCACAAGCTGGTCGCGCCAGCCAAAGGCAGCCTCCGCCGAGGCGTCGTCCATCTGGGCCGTGTAGACGCCGTCAGCTTTGGCGGGAGCGCTGTCGGCGGTGCTGGCCGCAGTGCTGGTGGCGGCGGCGGTGCCGCAGCCCGCCAGAACCAGAAGCGCTGCTGCTGCGGCCATCGTCATAACCTGTTTTTTCATTCGGGAAATCCTCCAATAATTGACCGATTTATGTCGTTTGCAACGGATTGCCGGGAGATAATAGCAAATCCCCAGTGGGTTTGCCAAGAATAATCCGGTCAAATATTCTCCGTCCGGAAAAATTTTTCCTTTTTTCTCTCATTTTGACTTCCTGCCGCCAAAAATCAATGTTTTTCTCTAAAAATTGTTGACAATCCGGTTCATTCATGCTATACTTTTGAGGTCGTCCGGCCTTGCCGGTTCATTGAATAAGGGCGTGTTCCCGAGTGGCCAATGGGGACAGACTGTAAATCTGCTGCTTTCAGCTTCGGTGGTTCGAATCCACCCGCGCCCACCAAA
>JAHLFH010000004.1 GCA_018883885.1 Candidatus Faecalibacterium intestinavium
GCCCTGGACCCGCTATAAGAAGACTGCACTCCGCCCGGGGCCACCGTCCCGGACTCAGGGCGGGGCCTTTGGCCCCAGAGTCCGTGCCGACGGCCCCGACGCTCCGTGCTGATTGGGGAATTTGCCCGCGATGCGCGGGCGGCTAACCTGAGAAGCAGCCGCTCACCGTCCATTCCCCCCGAAGGGGGCAGCACCGCCGAAGCGCCGCCTGCGGCGGAAACAGCGAGGCGTGTGCTGGCGCAGCGCTCCGGTTTTTTCAAGGGCGTCAGTCCCGCAGAAAAAACCGGCTAAGCGCAAGAGGACGGGTTTAAAAAAACCGAGCTTCCCCCAACGGAAAGCCCGGCTTTTGTCATAGTGTTGATGAATGGTTTCAGTACCGCAGCAGGCCCAGAGACTGGAGCAGCAGAAGGCACAGCATCACCGGCGTGATGAATTTGACCATCACGATATACAGCCGCTTCCGCCCGAACCGGCGGCCCCCCAGCGTCACTTCCTCGATGACCATCTCCGGCCCCGTCACCCAGCCGATCAGAATGCAGCTGGCGATGGCCACCACCGGCATCAGGACGTAGTTGCTGACGTAGTCCAGCACGTCCAGAATCTGGCCCGGGGTGACGCTGTTGGGCAGCATCAGCTCAAAATAGAACAGGTTGTACCCCAGGCAGACCACGATTCCCACTGCCAGAGCAAAGGCGGTCACCCCCAGGGCGGCCTGCTTCCGGCTCAGGCGGAACTTGTCCATGGCGCTGGAGACAATCGCCTCCATCACCGACACCGAGGAGGTCAGCGCCGCAAAGGCCACCATCAGGAAGAAGGCCGCCCCGACGGCCGTCCCCGCCCCGCCCATCGCGCCGAACACCTTGGGCAGCGAGACGAACATCAGGCTGGGGCCGCTGTTCATCCCCTCGGCCCCCATGAAGGTGTAGACCGCCGGGACGATCATCAGCCCCGCCAGAAAGGCCACCACCGTGTCGAAGATCTCGATCTGGTTGACCGATTTCACCAGATTGGTCTCCTTCTTTACATAGGAGCCGTAGGCCACCATGATGCCCATGGCCACGCTGACCGAGTAGAACAGCTGGCCCATGGCGTCCATCAGGATAATCAGAAACTCCCGGACCGTCATGCCCGAAAAGTCCGGCACCACATAGATCCAGAACCCTTCCAGACCGGTGCGGGTGACCCCCGCCGCGTCGGTGTGGGTCAGGGTCAGGGAAAAGACGGCGATCATCAGAATCAGAAGCAGCAGAAGGGGCATCAGCACCCGGGAAAACCGCTCGATACCGGTGTCCACCCCTTTATACACCACCGCCAGCGTGCCCCCCAGGAACACGATGAACCAGAAAATCGGGCTCCAGGCGGAGGTGATGAAGCCGGTGAAATATCCGTCCGCCATGGCGGCCTCCGCCCCGCCGGAGAGGTAGGTGGCCAGATATTTGAGGACCCAGCCGCCGATGGTGCAGTAATAGGGCAGGATGATGACCGGCACAAGGCAGGCCGCCACCCCCAGCCAGCCCCATTTGGGGTGGAGCATCCGGTAGGCCGTCAGGGGGCTCTGGCCGGTTTTCCGCCCGATGGCGATCTCGCTGGTCAGCAGGGTGAACCCGAAGGTCAGGGCCAGGATCAGGTAACACAGCAGAAACACGCCGCCGCCGTCCTTGGCGGCCAGATACGGGAAGCGCCAGATGTTCCCCAGCCCCACGGCGCTGCCGGCCGCCGCCAGCACAAAGCCGATGGAACCGGTAAAGCTGCTGCGCTGATGCTTTGATTCCATTCTTTTTTCCTCCAAACACGTCCGGACCAAAATACGGTCCCTTTTTTCAGCAAGATACACTTGAATAGTATACGGTGTTTTGGGGCAGTTTTCAAGCCGCTGCAAAAGAAATCCGCCCAAGCGGCCCGCTTCCTCCACCTTTTGCCGGACTCCTGCCTGACCAAGCTGATCCTGTCCGCCCATGTGGACCCGGCCTGCACCACCGTGGAGGAGCGGGTGCTGCGCTATCTGCGGGACTGCTGCGCCAGCCACGAGTTCCACAGCGTCGAAGCGGCGGTGCTCCAGCTGCGGTGCAGCCGCCGCCAGCTCCAGCGGGCGCTGAAAAAGCTCTGCGACTATGGGGGGACGCTTCGGCGTCCCCTTTTTTGTTAGTCTATCTGTTAGAGTATCCCGCGTTTCGCCTCATGTTCAGGGGTTTTGACGGCCCGAAAAGCAGAAAAAAGGCGGCAAATCCTACGATTTACCGCCTTTTTTGGAGCAGGATACGGGACTCGAACCCGCCGCCTACTGCTTGGGAAGCAGTCGCTCTACCGGATGAGCTAACCCTGCACGTCTTGTGACTCCATCATTTTAGCACCAACCCGGCGGATTGTCAACCGGTTTTTTGGGGCGAATTTTGCGGGGGGAAAAAATCAGTTGCATTTTGGGCCGGATGCCTTATAATTGAAAGGAACCTCCCCCGCCGAGCCGGGGGCGATCTTTCACGAAGGGAGCACACCATGCCGCAGATTCCCCTGCTGCACTATTTCAAGTGCAAAAACATTTACAGCGCCAGCATGGGCGGGCTGTTTTTCCGCCTGACCCCCGGCAAACGGAAGGTCACCGGCCCGGACGGGGCCGAGGAAGAACAGAGCGTCCTGACCCTGGACTACTGGCCCGGCCCCTGGACGCTGGAATCCACCGACCCCGCCCTGCGCACCCGGAAGGACTTCCCCCTCACCGACGAGGGCCGGGCCGGGGCCGCCGCCCTGCTGGAGGAAGTC
>JAHLFH010000169.1 GCA_018883885.1 Candidatus Faecalibacterium intestinavium
GTCTGGCTCCACGGGGCGGCCGCCGATGAAGCCGCCCGGCGGCGGGGACAATACGGAATGCTGCCCCATGACCTCTTTGAAGCAATGGGACGGATCTTCGCGGCCAATCTGCGGTGAGAGAAAAGATCTAAAAATAAATTGAAAAACTTATAACAAATGGATATTGACATGGAATTTAAAATATGGGTATGCTTAAATATAGCGGTGGTATCGGCTATATAGAGAGGTATGCTGTGTGCCGCCGCAAACAAAAGAAAGGATGATGTTTCGATGAACAAGAAGATTTCCCGCAAAAACTTCCTGAAGCTGGCTTCTGCCACCGTCATGGGCGGTGTCGCAGCCGGGGCTTTGACCGCCTGCAACAGCGCCAGCAGTTCCACCGCCGCTTCGAGCGCGGCAACCGGCACCTACACCCCCGGCACCTACACCGCTTCGGCGCAGGGCATCGGCGAGGTGAAGGTCACCATGACCTTTGACGCCGAGAAGATCACCGACGTTCAGCTGGACGTTTCCGGCGAGACCGCAGGCTACGGCAAGGACGCCGCAGAGCAGCTGATTCAGCAGGTGCTGGATACCCAGTCCAGCGAGATCGACGGCGTGTCCGGCTCGACCCTGACGTCCAACGCCGTCCGCAAGGCGGCGGAGAACTGCATCAACCAGGCCAAGGGCATCGCCTCCGAGGCTACCAATGCCAACAAGGCCGAGACCGTCGTCCCCGACGGGATGACCGTGGAGGAAGTGGAGTCCTCCGCCGTTGAGCTGGGCGACATCACCCCCGACGAGGTCAAGGATTACGACATCGTGGTTGTCGGCGCAGGCGCAGCCGGCGTTCCGGCCGCAGGCTGGGCCGCAGAGTTGGGCGCATCGGTGGCCCTGCTCCAGAAGGAGAGCATTGTTGTCAGCCAGGGCAACTGCGGCTCCGCCATCATTCAGTCCAAGTCCACCCCCGCAGGCAAGAAGATGTGGGTCCATATGACCAACGGCCTGTGCGACTGGCGTGCAGACACCAGCCTGCTCAACGCGTATGTGGAGCACAGCGAGGAGGCCCTGATGTGGTATCTGAACCGCGCGGGCCTGACCTCCGAAACCGAGTACGGCGACGGCAGCCTGGTGGATTCCAACACCGATTCGGCCAGCCTGCTCCACAACGACGAGAAGGGCCTGAATGCCTATATGTGTACCAGCCAGGACCTGACCGGCGTCTGGAAGGACCGGATGGATACCTATGACTTCGGCGACGAGCACTGCTACTTCTTCGCCCCCTGGATCGGCCCCAAGCCCAACAACGTGGGCACCGTCATGTCCGTCGTGCTGGAGAACGTCCAGGCCAAGTGCCCCAACCTTGAGACCTTCTTCTCCACCCCGGCGGTCAAGCTGGTGCAGGAGGGCGGCAAGGTCACCGGCGTCATCGGCAAGACCGAGGACGGCAAATACATCCAGTTCAACGCAGCCAAGGGCGTGATTCTGGCCACCGGCGACTACATGAACAACGAGGCCATGGTCAAGCGCTGGTGCCCCGACGTGCAGGAGTTCGACAAGAAGCAGTATCGCAAGACCGGCGACGGCCACATCATGGCCATTGCCGCAGGCGCCAAGATGGAAAATCTGGGCCACACCAAGATGATGCACGACTTCGACTCCGGCCTGATGTATGAGGAGCCTTTCCTCTATGTCAACATGGAGGGCAACCGCTTCTGCAACGAGGACACCGGCTTCGTCTACATGGGCAATATCACCAAGTTCACCCCGCGCTACAACGGCGCCAACGTGGACGCCAACCATCCGGACGGCTCTCTGGGCTGGTACTGCCAGATCTACGACAACGACTACATGAGCTACGCAAACGCTCCTGTGCCCGAGGCCGGAATGACCAAGTACATCCCCGGCGCGGTGGAGAACCCGGAGGGCGTCTTCACCAACCTGCTGGACACCTACAAGGCGGACACCCTGGACGAGCTGGCCGAGCTGCTGGACGTCCCGGCAGACGCCCTGAAGGCCAGCGTCGAGCGCTATAACGAGCTGTGCGACAAGGGCGCGGACGAGGACTTCGGCAAGAGCATGAAGTATATGCACAAGATCCAGACCGCTCCCTTCTGGGGCATCCGCAAGCACATTCGCGTTTCCTCCATCGACAGCGGCGTCAACACCAACGCAAACGGCCAGGCGCTGGATGTGAGCGGCAACGTCATCGAGGGCCTGTACTGCGTGGGCAACGTGGGCGGCCCCTTCTACGGCGGCGCGGACTATCCGTTCCACCAGACCGGCCTGTCCCTGGGCCGCTGCTATACCTTCGGCATGATTGCTGCAAAGCACGCCCTGGGCAAGCTGTAATCTGAAATCCCTGTTGGTTTAAAGCTTATCCCGAATCTGATCTGATCTGATGCAATAGACGGCCCCGGCAGCCGGACCCCCTGTTTTCAGGGCCCGGCCGCCGGGGCCGTTCTGTGTAATCGGGATGTTCATCAGGGAACGCTCAAAGGGCGTATGCCTGCTCGAGAGAGAGCAGATATTCCTTGGCTGCAAGCCCGCCGGCATAGCCGGTCAGGCCGCCCCCCGCCCCCACCACCCGGTGACAGGGAATCAGGATGGCGAGGGGGTTTCTGTGGCAGGCCCCGCCCACCGCCCGGCTGGCCTTTGGCTGGCCGAGGGCGGCGGCCAGCTGACCGTAGGTCCTCCGTTCCCCGTAGGGGATGGCCAGCAGCTGGCCCCAGACTGCTTTCTGGAAGACGGTGCCCCGGGGCGAAAGGGGCAGGTCGAATTCCCGGCGGACCCCCGCGAAATATTCCCCCAGCTGCTGCTCGGCCTCGGCCAGAAGGGGAGTCTGGCGGACCTTCCGGGGCAGCGGTTCCAGCTCGGGGGCGCCGCCGGGGACAAAGTGAAGGCCGGTCAGGGCGTCGTTTTCTTCCTCGAGGCAGAGCAGGCCCGCCGGGCTTTCGGTATACCAGATGTTCAAAAGAACCGCTTCCTTTCCGGGCAGAATATGCTATACTTAAATCGACCCATTCTGTTTTTTAGAATAGCATAAACAATCCTGGAAGGAAAGGGGCGGTTTTCAGATGATGCAGGCGCTGGAAGAAATCATTTCCGGAAGCAGAAACATTGTTTTTTTCGGCGGGGCGGGGGTTTCGACCGAATCGGGAATCCCGGATTTCCGCAGCGTGGACGGACTGTATAACCAGAAATACGACTATCCGCCGGAGATCATTCTCAGCCATACGTTCTGGGAGCGTAACCCGGCGGAATTCTACCGCTTTTACCGGGACAAGATGATCGTCCGGGACGCAAAGCCCAACGCGGCCCATCTGCGGCTGGCAAAGCTGGAGCGGGAGGGCAGGCTGAGCGCCGTGGTCACCCAGAACATCGACGGGCTGCATCAGGCCGCCGGGTCGAAACGGGTGTACGAGCTGCACGGCAGCACCCTGCGCAATTACTGCACCCGCTGCGGGGCGTTTTATGACCAGGACTTTATTGCCACAAGCGCCGGCGTCCCCCGCTGCCCGGATTGCGGCGGCATCGTCAAGCCGGACGTCGTCCTCTACGAAGAAGGGCTGGACGAGGAGGTTTTGTCGGGGGCGGTGTCGGCCATCCGGAAGGCCGATACCCTCATCATCGGGGGGACCAGCCTTGTGGTCTACCCGGCCGCGGGACTGGTGGATTATTTCCGGGGAAATCATCTTGTGGTCATCAATATGCAGCCCACCGCCGCCGACCGCCGGGCGGACCTGTGCATCGCGCAGCCCATCGGCCAGGTGCTCAGCGAGGAGATTCGGCTGGATTGAACGGG
Organism: Candidatus Faecalibacterium intestinavium; assembly: GCA_018883885.1. Classification (GTDB taxonomy): domain Bacteria; phylum Bacillota; class Clostridia; order Oscillospirales; family Ruminococcaceae; genus Faecalibacterium; species Faecalibacterium intestinavium. The sequence continues at coordinate 3,785 of JAHLFH010000169.1, forward strand.
CCGCCCTCTTTCGCGCAAAATTTCGCTCCCCCTGCGCTAGAATGAATCCAGCGCGGGGCCGGCGAGCCCTGCGGGAAATGAGGGTGAAATGAATGGGAACCATCTGTATGCCGGCGGTGGCGCAGGCCCGCCGCCTGTCCGCCGAAGAATTCTGCCGCCTTGTCCGGAGGGAGGCGTCCAGCATTTACTGCCCCCGCAGTGAGGTGCTGCGGATGCTGGCGCTGGGCGAAGCCTGGGGAACGCTGGACCCCGAAGGAGAGGCGGAGGGGGCCGTCCTGGTGCTGCCGCTGGGGGCGGACCTCCGGGCC
>JAHLFH010000170.1 GCA_018883885.1 Candidatus Faecalibacterium intestinavium
CTCCTGCTCCGCCGAAGCCGCCCCGGCGCGAGGCGCTGCCAGCACCAGAAGGACCAGCAGGGCGCAGACCGCCGCCCGGAGGAAAGCGCTCAGCCTGTCAGCTCCCATATCAAACCGCACACCTCCTCCAGCATCGGCCAGAGAGCCGCCAGCATCAGCACCCGGCCCGCAAGGCTTGTACACCACGCCAGGGACTCCGCCCCCGCCTCGTCGCACAACGCGCCGGCGTAATCGGTCAGAAGAAGGATACCCGCACACCGCAAAAGGCAGCGGAAGGCCTCGCCGTTCACCTGCCCGGCCAGCGCCTGAATTCCCTGCACCACGCCTTGCAGGGCCGACGCCAGCCGAACCAGCAAAAACACCCCGGTCGCCATGGAAAACAAAAGCGCAAACGGCGGGGACACTTTGTGCAGCAGGCCGTAGATCAGCGCCGCCAGGACCGCCAGCCCCAGCGTGGGGATCAGTCCTCCCACCTCGCTCATAAGGAAAAAAGGGATTTGATGGTGACGAAAAGGGCGCTGATCTGCTTGACCAGAATGGACAGCACCACCACCAGCCCGGCCAGCGTGGTCATCATGGCCTGATCCTCCCGGCCCGAGCGGATCAAAAGCTGGTTGAGCACCGCGACGATGATCCCTATGGCGGCAATCTTGAAGACGAGGTCGATTTCCAAAGCCATACATCTCCTTCGTTTTTCATCGGTTCAGAGAAGCCAGAGCGCCAGCATCCCCCCGGCTGCAAGGCCCAGCTTTCGGTCAAGGGACGCTGCGTCCCGGCAGGCCGCTGCGTCCTTCAGGAAATCCCCGAACCGTTTTTGATAATAGGCCAGCCGGACGCACTCCTGTTCCGCCGCAGTCCGGCCCAACCCGGACATACACGCAAGAAAACAGGACTGTTCTTCCGGTTCAAGCCATGCGGGGGCCTCCGCCGTCTGGAAGCTGCCTCCCGGGCGCAGGCTCTCTCCCAGAGGGCCCTGCGCCGCCTCCGCCTGAAGGTCCCGATACAGGCAGTTCAAATCCCTGTGCCGGTAGCCGATCTCCTGTTCCAGCCGGGCCAGAAGCCAGAGAATGGCTTCAAGGCAGCGGCAGCGTTCCGCCAGCCTCTGGCGGCGGAGATCCCCCGCAAACCATCCGCCTATGGCCAGCAGAAGCCCCCCGGCCAGGCGCAGTATACTCACAACCATCGCACCTCCCGGATTTGGCCGGGGTGTTCCCGGCCTTCCAGCCAGACCAGCACCCGCAGCATCCGCCTGCAGCAGAGAGCTTCGACCTGGGGCCTCCGAAGCGCTTCTTCCAGTGTGGCCGCATGGAGGCTTGCAATGAAATCCACTCCGCCGAGGAATCCCTGTTCCAGCTGTGCCACTTCCTCCAGTCCCCCCAGCTCATCCAGCAAAACGACCTGGGGCGAAAGGGTCCGCAGCACCATCTGAAGCGCCCGCCCCTTTGGCAGGCCCGCGATCACGTCAAAGGGCTGGCCCGGCCCGTCCGTTTCCGGAAAAAGCTCCTGCCGTTCGTCCACCACGGAAACCGCCCGTCCCTGAGCCGCCAGGCAGCGGGCTATGCTGCGCAGGAGGGTGGTTTTGCCGCTGTCCGGTTCCCCCACCAGGACCATCCCTGTAAACCGGGCGTTCAGCGCTTCCCGGAGGGACGGCGGCAGGGCAATCTCTTTCCTTCGGGCGATCCGCAGATTGAGAGAGCGGACCGTCTGAACCACCACCCCCTGCTGTGGATGGAGGAAAAATTTTCCCGCCACCCCCACCCGGTGTCCCCCCGGCAGAGTCAGATATCCTTCCGCCAGTTCCTCCTGATGGGTGTGGACCGACCCGCCGCAGAGGGTGTAAAACGTTTCTTCCATCTGCGCGGCGGACAGAACCAGCGTTTGAAGCTCCCCGGGGCACCCCGGAACAGCGCCCGCCGGGCAGGGCCGTCCGGACATCGTAAAGCCGGGCGGACAGCCCTGCCGGAGACGAATCTCATGGACCCGGCAGGCTGTTTGGGGCGGAAACGCCGCCAGAGGCCGGGAAATCCACCCGGGCAGGCATTGCGCCGCCTGATAAAACTCGTCCATTTTTCATTCCCCCGCATCTCCCGGCTTGCCGCTCCCCGGACTGCTAACAGTGTATGGCGGCCTGTCCCGGTTTAGAACCCGGCCTTTCCCACCCCGCAAAAAAGAGACGCCCGAAAGCGTCTCCTGTTTTTCCCCGTACGTCAAAGCGTCGATTTTACTCGTCGATTGTCTCCGCCTGCTGTAACATGGTCTCGGCAAAGATGCCGTAACCCCGGGTGGGGTCGTTGACCAGAACGTGGGTCACCGCCCCTACCAGACGCCCGTTCTGAATGATCGGGCTGCCGCTCATCCCCTGTACGATGCCGCCGGTGGTCTCCAGCAGCTCCGAATCGGTGACCCGGAGAACCATATTCCGCACCGGGTCGGCATCCGAAACCTTCTCAATCCGGACCGAGTAAGCGCGGGGCGTCTGGCCCGAAACTGTGGTCCAGATCTCAGCGGGACCCTCTGTCACCTCCTGAGCAAAGGCAACCTCCATGCTGACCCCCTCAAAGGAGGTTCGGGTGGTGCCATAGACCCCGTTTGAGCCGTTGACCCGGATGGTCCCCAGTGCATGGGCACTGATGAAATGCCCTTTCAGCTCTCCCGGGCTGCCTGCCGTCCCGACGGTGCAGCCCACGATCTCACAGGGGACAATCTCCCCGCTTCGCAGCGCAATGCTCTGGCCGGTATCGCCGTCGCTGATGGAATGGCCCAGCCCCGCAAAGACGCCGTTTTCCTCATCCACAAAAGTCAGGGTCCCCACCCCGGCAGAGGAATCCCGAACCCACATCCCGGCCCGCCATTCCTCCGCGTTCGCATCCCAGACGGGGGTCAGCTGGGTTTCCAGCTGCCGGCCATCCCGAACATAGACCAGAGTAACCGGATGACCGTCGGCTTCCTCCAGCGCGGCTTTGACCTGATCGTTGTTCTCGGTCTGGGTCTGGCCAATGCAGATCACCCGATCCCCCATATGAAGCCCGGCCTCCTTGGCAGGGTTTACCGGCATTCCGCCGGGGCCGGTCAGGTCTGAAAAGCCGACGATCAGCGCGCCCTCTGAAAACATCTTGACGCCAAAGGGCGTCCCGCAGACGGTGACCGACATCCGCGGGGTGACCACCGCCCGAATGGTCTTGACGGGCAGGACGCCCCCCAGCGAGAGGGTGGTCTGATAAGTCCCCACTGCACGGGTGCTGGCCACGTTCCGGCTCCCCCATCCATCCAGCGGTTCAATATAGGAAAAACGGGCCAGGGAAAGGGTCTGTCCCGGCTCCAGACAAATTTGATCGGGCAGGCTGCTGTACAGCCAGCCCAGCGCGGCCACAGCTGCTGTGGCCGTATAAGCAGCGCAGAGCTTGAGCGCCCGCCGCCAGCCCGGCGAACGGGCGATTCTCCGGCGTTTTTTCTCCACAAGGTATCCTCCCTTTGGCTTTGACGATGACCTTGTTAGTATGCGTCGGAAAAAGCAAATTATTTTGGGACAATTCAATGAAATAGCGTGAAGTCTGCATACACCCCGCGTGGGGTCTGGGGCAACAACACCGAAGCGCCGCCTGCGGCGGATGAAGTGCTGCGCAGCTGAGGCGCTGCCTGCGGCAGATACAGCCGAAGCGGAGCAGGGGCCGCCGTCCAATTTTCAAGCGGCAGCTGCCGCGCAGGAAAAACCGGCTAAGCGCAAGAGTCTGGGAGGGGAATCGAAATCCCCTCCCTCACCCCTCTGGCCCAGCGGAGCGTCCGCCCGCAGCGCTGCGGAAGCGCTCGGCCTGAAAAAAGAAAGCCCCGTTCCGGCACAGGGCCGCACCCCCAGAAAAAACCAAACCGCCCCCCCGGAGCCTCAACCCAGTTAAAAACCAAAAACCCGAAATTATAAATCAAGTTACGGAGGACGTTTTTTGTGAAGATACTCAAAGTCAAATGCCTGGCCCCCACCCGGCTGGATCAGTACCTGATGCAGCAGTTCCCCGCCCTCGGCCCCGGGCGGCTGAACAAGGCCCTGCGGGAAAACAAGATCAAGCTCAACGGCAAAAAGCAGCCCCTCTCCACCCGGGTCATGGCCGGGGACGAGATTCGGCTCTTTATCCTGGACGACCAGCTGGAGGACGCCCGCGCCGCCTCCGGCCCCGCCTGGAAGAACGCCCGCTGCCCCGCCGAGGTCGTCTGCAACGGCCCCCAGCTTCTGGTGGTCAACAAGCCCGCGGGCCTCGCGGTGGACGGCCCCGGGGACGACACCCTTTTGAACCGTGCCCTGCTCTTTCTCAGCCGGGAGGGCGAATACGGCGAGGACAGCCTCTACCAGCCCGCCCTCTGCCACCGGCTGGACACCGGCACCAGCGGTCTGGTCCTCATCGCCAAGACCCCCGAGGCCGAGCAGGTCTTTCTCGAGGCCATCCGGGAGCGGCAGGTCAAAAAGACCTATCTCTGCGTGACCTTCGGCCGCCCGACGCCCCCCGCCGGAACGCTGGGCGGCTATCTGCTCAAGGACGCCGACCGGGGCGTCGTCCGGATTGTTGAGGAGAAGAAACCCGGGGCAAAGGAAGTCTGCACCGAATACGAGACCATCGCCGTCTCGGGGCGGCTGGCCCTCTTGAAGGTCCGGCTCATCACCGGCCGCACCCACCAGATCCGCGCCCACATGGCCAGCATCGGCTGCCCCATTCTGGGGGACAGCAAATACGGCAACAACGCCGCCAACCGGGAATTGAAGCTCAAGTATCAGGCCCTCTGCGCCTGGGAGCTGGCCCTGCCCGATTTCCCCCAGCCCGAATTCGCCGCCCTCAGCGGCAAGGTGTTCCGCGCCCCCAAGCCCTGGTATTACGGTCAGGTCATCGACGGGACTCTGAAGTAAGCGGGCCGTCGTTTCCCGCCCCGCCTGTTTTGCATAACGCAAAGAATAAAGCGGCCCGCATCCCGCCACGCGCAGGATACAGGCCGCTTTTTCCGTTATAATTTGGTCGTTTGTTTCTCTTGTTGTGGGCGGGTTATTTCCCCATCCAAACCGCGCCGGGGCCGGGAATCCGGCTGCCGCAGGCCCGCCCGTTGCAGACCGCGCAGCCCCTGCAGTAGGGGCCCGGTTTTTCCCGGGCGCCGGACAGAACATCCGTGTAGGTCATAGGACCGATTCCTCCTTTAAGCTTCCGGGCGAAAGGCGGCTTCTCAGCCGTGGAAGAGCTTGTTGGTCTCGTAGATGGGCTCGCTGGTCAGGTTGACCCGCAGCCGCCGCAGCACCGAGTCGTCCACGTTGGAGAGGATGACCGAGGCGTGGGCGTCGCAGCCCGCCAGCTCGGGCAGGCAGGCCAGCGCCCGGGCGGCCAGCTCGTCCTGCCCGGCGCAGATGGAGAGGGCGATCAGCATCTCGTCGGTGTGGAGGCGGGGGTTCTTGTTGCCCAGATAGTCCACCTTCAGCTTCTGGACCGGCTCGAGGACCGAGGCCGAAATCAGCCGCACCTCGTCGGGGATGCCCGCGATGGCCTTGAGGGCGTTGAGGATCATGGCGCTGGCGGCGCCCAGCAGTTCCTTGGTCTTGCCGGTGATGATCCGCCCCTGTCTCTTATACACATCTCCGAG
>JAHLFH010000171.1 GCA_018883885.1 Candidatus Faecalibacterium intestinavium
GAGGCGGAGCAGCCGGTCAGGTGCAGAACGCCCGCCGCGCTCAGCACGGCCAGCATCGAAATAAAGGTTCTTCTTTTCATGGCAAATATCCTTTCTCTCGTTCAATCGGCAGAGGGGACGGCGGGCGTCTCCTCCGGGTGTGTGATCCGCCGGAGGAAGGCGCGGGTGCGCTCCTCTCTGGGGTGTGCAAAGAATTCGGCGGAGGGGCCCTGCTCGATGACATGGCCGCCCTCCATGAACACGACTTTGGAGGAAACCTCCCGGGCAAACCCCATCTCGTGGGTGACCACCAGCATGGTCATCCCCTCGGCGGCCAGCTGCCGCATGACGGCCAGCACCTCCCCGATCAGCTCGGGGTCCAGGGCGCTGGTGGGCTCGTCGAAATAGATGATCTCGGGGTCGGTGGCAAGCGCCCGGGCGATGGCCACCCGCTGCTGCTGCCCGCCCGAAAGCTGATGGGGGTAGCAGTCCTTCCGGTCGGCCATCCCCACCTTTTCCAGCATCCGGAGGGCCTTGGCCTCGGCCTCGGGGCGGGGCGTCTTCCGGGCGACGGTCAGCCCCTCGGTGACGTTCTGCAAAACGGTTTTGTTTCGGAACAGGTTGTAATTCTGGAACACAAAGGCCGTCTTTTTCCGCAGGCGGGCGACCTCCCGGCGGCTGATCTGGCCGAGGTCAAAGCGCTCGCCGTCAAAGACCAGCAGGCCGCTGTCGGCTTTTTCCAGAAAGTTGATGCAGCGCAGAAGGGTGGTTTTGCCCGAGCCGCTGGGGCCGAGGATGGCCACCACGTCCCCCTTCTCGACGGTCAGGCTGACCCCTTTGAGGACTTCCAGCGCCCCGAAGGCTTTGTGAAGCTGCTGTACTTCCAGCATGGTTGACCCCTCCTTTTATTGGAAACCGCGGGAATTGAGGAATTTTTCGCCCATCCGCTGAAGCCGGGTCAGCAGGGTGCAGAAGATGAGATAAATCAGCGCCACCTCGCAGTAGAGGGGCAGGAACAGATAGGTGCGGGAGGCAATCCGCTGGGCGGACATGAACATCTCGGCCACGGTGATGTTGGCGGCCAGAGAGGTGTCCTTGACCATGCTGATCAGGGAGTTGGACAGGGGCGGGAAGGCCGTCCGCAGGGCCTGGGGCAGGACGATCCGCCGCATGATCTGAAACCAGGACATCCCGACGCAGTACCCCGCCTCGATCTGGCCGGAGGGAACCGATTCCAGGGCGGCCCGCATGGTCTCGGCGCAGTAGGCCCCCTCGTTGATGGAGAACACGATCACCGCCGTGGGGAAGGCGTCGATGACGATCCCCACGTTGGGCAGGCCGTAGAAGACGATGAAAAGCTGGACCAGAAGCGGGGTGCCCCGGATGATCCAGATGTAGAACCGGGCCAGCTGGCGCAGCACCGGAACCCGGGCGAACTGCACCAGGGCCACCGCCACCGCGATGACCATGGCGAAGCTGAAGGCCAGGACGGTCAGCGGGAGGGTGACGGCAAGGCCCGGCAGCAGAATCTTGGGAAATGAATCCAGGAGGACTTCCAGCGTCCGGCTGGAAAAAAGCTGCTGTAACATGAGGCGGATATTCCTTTCGGGAAGATGCAGAACCGGAGCAATCCCAATAAAGCCAACACACTGCTGCAAATTCCGGACCCAGGTGACATCAGTTCCTCAAGTTTCAGCTCCGGAAACGCTCGTGTTTTTTCATCTGAATGCCCATCCTCTTGCGCTTAGCCGCTTTTTTCTGCGGGACTGACGCCCTTGAAAAAACCGGAGCGCTGCGCCAGCACACGCCTTGCTTCATCCGCCGCAGGCGGCGCTTCGGCGGTGCTGCCCCCCAAACCCCCATTAAGGGTGTATGACAGGCTTTACGCTGTTTCATGGGATTGCTCTAAAAAATATGCGGACACAAGAGGATTTCCTATCTGCTTACTATAGCATTAAATCCGGAGAATGGCAAATGCTTTTTTTGAATCCCGCCGCATAGGCAAAACGCATGATGGGGCGGGCGGTTTCCCGCCCGGGCCGCCGGGGCGGGAAATGGGCCACGCCTTGACGGGGCAGCCGCTTTTGGGTACAATGGAACCAAGAGCATTTTCCGGGCCGCCTGAGGCCGGGCCCGCCCAAGGGCGGAACAAGAGTGGAGGTTTATCAACGTGAAGCAACGCAAGATCGGTATTTTGGGCGCAGGGACCTGGGGCATGGCCCTGGCGCGGATGTTGACCAACAGCGGCAACGACGTTCTGGTCTGGTCGGCCATCGGCGAGGAAATCGACAGCCTTGCCGCCACACGGGTCCACAAAAACCTGCCCGGCATGGTCATCCCCGAGGCGCTGCGGTTCACCAAGGATCTGGAAGAAGCGTGCAGCGGCAAGGATATCCTGTTGTTTGCGGTGCCGTCGGTCTTTGTCCGCTCCACGGCGGCCAAGGCCCGGCCCTTCATCCGGGACGGACAGGTGATCGTCGATGTGGCCAAGGGCATCGAACCCGAAACCCTTTTCACCATGACGGAAGTTCTGGCCGACGAGCTGAGCCGGGAGGACGGCCCCAAGGGGCTGCGTCTGGTGGCGCTGTCAGGCCCCACCCACGCCGAGGAGGTGGCCCAGGACCTGCCCACCACCATCGTCTCGGCCAGCCCCGACCAGACCGCCGCTGAGCTGGTGCGGGACGTCTTTACCAACACCTGCATGCGGGTTTACACCAACGCCGACGCCAAGGGCGTGGAGCTGTCCGGCGCGCTGAAAAACGTCATCGCTCTGGCCTGCGGCATCTCCACCGGCCTGGGCTACGGGGACAACACCCGGGCGGCCCTCATCACCCGGGGCATCGCCGAGATTGCCCGGCTTGGGGTAGCCATGGGCTGCAACCTGGAGACCTTCGCGGGGCTGGCCGGCATCGGCGATCTGATCGTCACCGCCACCAGCCGCCACAGCCGGAACAACCGGGCGGGCTTCCTGATCGGCCAGGGCCGCACCCCCGAGCAGGCCGTCAAGGAGGTCGGAATGGTGGTGGAAGGCGTCAACGCCCTGCCCGCCGCCATGGAGATGTCGGCCCGGTATCAGGTGGATATGCCCATTACCCGGACCGTCAACAGCATCATCCGGGAGGGGATGAGCCCTGCCGACGCAGTCCGCGCCCTGATGGACCGCAACCCCAAGGACGAGACCGCCGCGGGCTACAAGGGCCTGTAAACCGGGCCGCACGCCGGACGCTGCCTGTCTCTTATACACATCTGACGCTGCCGACGATAGCATG
>JAHLFH010000172.1 GCA_018883885.1 Candidatus Faecalibacterium intestinavium
GGCAGGCAACGCCCCCCTGGCCGTCTCCATCAAGCGGGAGGCCGCCGCCGAGGGCATCCAGCTTTTTTAACCGTCACAGAAAGGATGAAACACTATGGCCAATGTCACCGGCACCGGCACCAGCTTTAACCTGCCCAACTTCGCGGGGGAGCTGTTCACCGCATCCCCCACCAAAACCCCCTTCCTCTCCATGATCGGCGGCCTGTCCGGCGGGCGGAAAACCGAGAGCGACGAATTCGCCACCGGCCAGCTCTACGAGTTCCCCGAGGCGGCCCAGCCTGAGATCTCGGAGCAGGCCTCCGAGACCGCCCCCGCGGCCACCGCCCTGGTCCGGGAACAGAAAACCAACGTCACCCAGATCTTCCAGGAGTCCATCGTCCTGACCTACGCAAAGCTGGCAAACCGCGGCAAGCTCTCCGGGCTGAACACCGCGGGCCAGGCCGCAAACCCCGCCTCCGAGCTGGACTGGCAGATCGCCCGCCGTCTGGAGAAGATCGCACGGGACGTGGAGCACACCTTCCTGAACGGCACCTTCCACAAGGCCGCCGACGCCTCCCAGGCCAACAAGACCCGGGGTATGTTCGAACTCTGCTCCACCGGCACCACCATCGCCGCCGGGAACCAGCCCCTCTCGGTGGACCTGCTCAAACAGCTGTTCCGGGCCATGTCCGACGCGGGCGCGGCCTTTGAGAACATGGTTCTTTTCTGCGGCGCGGACCAGAAGCAGCGGATCACCGCTCTGTATGAAAAGCAGCTGGGCTACAACACCCCCGCCGCCCGGAACGTGGCAGGCATGAACATCACCAAGATCGAGACCGACTTTTTCGAGATGGGTGTGGTCTACGATCCTTTTGTGGCTCCGGACCGGATTCTGATTTCGGATGTGGCAGCCTGTGCGCCGGTGTTCCAGGACGTGCCCGGCAAGGGCACCCTCTTCCTCGAGGATCTGGCCAAGACCGGCGCCGCCGAGAAAAAGCAGATCTACGGTCAGATCGGCCTGGACCACGGCCCCGCCTTTCTCCACGGGTCCATCACCGGGCTGGACTACACCGGCCGCGCATAAAGGAGGCAGCCTATGTTTAAGATCACCGGCAAGCAGAAATTCGGCGCAGTCTGGGCGGGGGGCCAGTGCCTGGCTGTGTTCCAGAAGGGCGAGGCCCGCACCAGCGACCCCGCAAAGGCCGAGGCCCTGCGGGCGCTGGGCTACACCGTGGAGGGCGAGGCAGACCCGCCCGCCGCCCCCGAGACAGCCGAGACGCCCGAGCCGCCCGACGAGACCGCCGAACCCAAAGCCTCCGGCAAAAAGAAAGGCGGGTGAGGCCCTTTGGCCTATGAAAGAATCATCTCCTTTCTCTCCGCCCTGGGCCTGACCGATGCGGGGGAAGCGCCGCTGCTCGCCCTCACCGTGGAGAACGTCCTGCACAGGATTCAGAACGAAACCGGGGCGCAGCCCCCCTTCCCCGCCGGGCTGGAAAACATCGCGGATTCCATGGCGGCGGGCGAATATCTGCGGACCAGGAAGGCGGCGGGCCAGCTGACCCTCGAAGGGGTGGACCTGGACGCCGCCGTCAAGCAGCTGCAGGAGGGGGACACCAGCGTCACCTTCGCCGCTGGGGAGGGCAGCCAGACCCCCGAGCAGCGGCTGGACGGCCTGATCGACGCCCTGTTGGGCCGCGCCCGGGAGCTTTCCCGCTACCGGAGGCTGGTCTGGTGAGGGTCCATGCAAAAGCCCTGGCCCGGCTCTGGACCGACCGGTGCAGCGTCTACCTCAAAGCCAAGGCCACCGACCCAAAGACCAACCTGACCGGCTTTTCCGAGCAGCTGCGGGCGGAGGGCGTGCCCTGCCGCCTCTCCTTCAAGAGCCTTGCGGCCAGCGGCGGCAGCCCTGCGGCCACCGTCAGCCAGCAGACGGTCCTCTTCCTCGCCCCGGAAGTGGAGGTCCCGCCGGGGTGCCGGATCGTCGTCCACCGGGGCGGCAGCCCGGAGAAAGAGCTGGTCTTTGCCCGCAGCGGCCTGCCCGGGGTCTACCCTGACCACCAGGAGATCCCGCTGGAGCCCTTCCGGGGGTACGCCTGATGGCCCGCTGGGGGAAATGCGATTTTGCCCAGCTGCAAGGGCTGGAAGCGCGGCTCACCCAGTTGGAACAGGCAGAGCTGGACCGCTTTTTCCGGGCGGCTGCCCAGGACCTGGCGGCCCGGCTGCTGGCCAAGGCCGTCAAGCGGACCCCCGTGGGCGCCCCGCCCCGGCTGGAAGGGCCAAAGGCCGGGGAAATTCGCAGCGAATACTGGGCGGGCTACCAGGGCGGCGCCCTGCGCCAGGGGTGGACCGTCCTGCCCATCGAGAAGAAGGGCGGGGCCTATCAGATCACGGTGACCAACAACCTGCTCTATGCCAGCTATGTGGAGTACGGCCACCGCCAGACGCCCGGGCGGTACGTCCCGGCTCTGGGCAAGCGGCTGAAAGCCGCCTGGGTGCCGGGGCGGTACATGATGACCATTTCGGCCCAGGAGCTGGAACGCCTGGCCCCGGCCCTTTTGGAAAAACGGCTCCATCAATTTTTGCGGGGGTGCTTCGATGCTGGATGAAATCCTTCAGGGGGCGGCCGGGGCGCTCCGCTCCGTCTGCGGGGAGGCCGAAATCTACCGGGACGAGGTGCAGCAGGGTCTCTCCCCGCCCTGCTTCTTTCTGGGGGTGCTGAAACCCGGCTACACCCCTCTGCTGGGGCGGCGGAGCCTCTACCGCTGCCCGCTGGATATCCAGTATTTTCCGCGCGAGCCCGGGGCCCTCGGCGTGCTTTATGCCATGGCCGAGACCCTGGCGGGGGCGCTGGAATTCATCGTCCTGCCCGACGGCAGCATCGCCCACGGGACGGGGATGGACTTTGAGGTGGAGGACGGGGTGCTGCATTTCTTCGTCACCTACTCCGCCACCCTCTTCCGCCCCGCCGAACCCGCCCCCGCGATGGAAACCCTCGAAACCCACATCACCCTAAACACCCGAAAGGAGTGACCCCATGGCAGAAAAGAAACCCACCCCGGAAAGCCGCAACGCCGCGGCCCCGGTGTTCACCAAAGAAAAGCTGCTGACCTTCCGGCGGTACGCAAAGCGCCGGGACCTGCTCTCGGTCCTGCTGGAAGAGGGCCGCAGCTACACCACTGAAGAGGTGGACACCCTGCTCAAAACCTTTATGACCCCGAAGAAAGGAACGGTGAACTGAATGGCATACGGCGGCGGCAGCTGGGTGACCGAGAACAAGGTCCTGCCCGGCGCGTACTTCAACTTTATCTCCGCCAAACAGGCCAGCGCGGCCCTCTCGGACCGGGGCATCGCCACCCTGCCCCTGGAACTGGACTGGGGCCCCGAGGAGCAGATCTTCACGGTGGAGCGGGGCGAGTTCGAGACCGATTCCCTCAAGCTCTTCGGCTATCCCTACACCGCCGAGGCCCTGCGGCCGGTGCGGGAGATCTTCCAGCACGCAAAGACGGTCCATTTCTTCCGGCTGAACGCCGGGGGCGAAAAGGCCCGCTGCTCCTGCGCCACGGCCCGCCACCCCGGCACCCGGGGCAACGATTTGAAGGTCGTCATCGAGGAAAACGAGGCCAGCACCCCCGAGAAAAAGCTCTACGACGTGACCACCTATCTCGGCACCACCCGGGTGAACTTCCAGCAGGGGCTGGCCGGGATGGCCGAGTCCAGGGACAACGATTATCTGGTCTTTAACCGGGAGTCTCCCCTCTCCGCCACGGCCTCCACCCCCCTCACCGGCGGCACCAACGGCACGGCGGAGGATGCGGCCTACCAGCTCTATCTGGACCGGGCCGAGCCCTATGCGTTCAACGCCATGGGCTGCCCTTCCGCCGACCCCCTGATCCAGCAGCTCTTCGCGGCCTACGCCCAGCGGATGCGGGAGGAAGTCGGCAAAAACTTCCAGGTGGTCTGCTTCCGGAATCTGGCCGACCACGAGAGCGTCATCAGCCTGAAAAACGGCCTTTCCGGCGACACCGAGAACCCCGCCCTGGTGCCCTGGGTCACCGGCGTGGCGGCGGGCACCGCGGCCAACGCCTCGGCTACCGCCCTGGCCTACGACGGCGAGTACACCCCCGACACCGACTACACCCAGACCGAGCTGGCCGAGGCCATCCAGGAGGGCAGTTTTATGTTCCACCGGGAGGACGGCGAGGTGCTGGTCCTGCGGGACATCAACAGCTTTACCAGCTTCACCGAGGAAAAGGGGGAGGATTTTTCCTCCAACCAGATCATCCGCTCCATCGACCAGATCGCCAACGACGAGGCCCTGGCCTTTAAGAGCCGGTACCTCGGCAAGATGCCCAACGACGGCGGGGGCCGGATCTCCCTTTGGAACGAGCTGGTCACTCTCCACAAAAAGTACGAGAAGATCCGGATGGTGGAGGATTTCGACAGCGAACAGCTGACCGTCGCCCCGGGCGAGACCAAGAAGGCCGTCCTGATCGCCGAGCACGTCAACATCGTCACCGCCATGGAGCAGCTCTATGTGGCGGTCTACGTCCATTAAGGAGGTGAATCTATGGCAACCGTAATGAAAGCCGGGGACACCGTTTCGGCGGCCCTGGCGGAATGCTTCGTCACCATCGAGGGCCAGCGCTACTGCCTGATGCAGGCCATCAAGCTGGAGGCCACCGTCAAAAAGAAAAAGACCAAGGTGCCCATCCTGGGCAAGACCGGCAAGGGCAGCAAGTCCACCGGCTGGGAGGGCACGGGCAGCTGCACCATGCACTACAACACCTCCATCTTCCGCAAGCTGCTCAAGCGGTACAAGGACACCGGCGAGGATGTCTATTTCGATGTCCAGCTGACCAACGAGGACCCCACCTCCTCGGTGGGGCGGCAGACCGTCATCCTGCGGGACTGCAACGCCGACGGCGGGGTGCTGGCCAAGTTCGACGCCGACGGCGAGTACCTGGAGGAGGATATGGACTTCACCTTCGACGACTTCGAGCTGCCCGAAGAGTTTGCCCTGCTGGAGGGCATGACCTGAGCCGCCGCAGCACAACACCCTGAACAACAGGAGGAATTTTTATGAATTTGTCCGCCTTTATGGCCAAGAACGCCCTGCCCGCCGAGAACGTGAAGTTCGTGCTCTCTCCGCGGTTTCTGTCCGACGAGCCCGAGCTGGACGAACAGGGCCGCCCCATCGTTCTCAGCAAAACGGAAGAGGGCGAGCCGATCTATAAGATGAAGCCCATGGCCTGGGAGATCAAGCCCATCTCGGGCGCCGAGGACGAGGCCCTGCGCAAGGCCTGCAAAAAACAGGTGCCCGTCCCCGGCCGGAAGGGCCAGTACCAGCGGGAGACCGACTACGACCTCTACACCGGCAAGCTGGCGGTGGCCTGCACCGTCTGGCCCAACCTCAACGACGCCGCCCTCCAGGACAGCTACAAGGTCCTGGGGGCCGAGGCCCTTTTGAAAGCCATGCTCACCAACGGCGAGTACGCCAACTATGTGGAGAAGGTCCAGGAGGTCTGCGGCTTTACCACCACCTTCCAGGACGAGGTGGACGAGGCAAAAAACTGATCCGGGAGGGCGACCCGGAAGCCAACATCGCCCACTACTGCCTCCACAAGCTCCACAAATGGCCCCACGAATATCTGGGGCTGGAGCGGCAGGAGCGGGCCTTCGTCACCGCCTCCATCGAGGTCCGGATCGAGGACGAGAAAAAGGCCCGGAAGGAGGCCGAGCGAGAGGCCCGCAATTCCAAACGTTAAGAAAGGAGACGCCTCACCGTGGCAACCATCAAAACCGCCATCGCTCTCTACGATGGCGTGACCAACCCTTTGCAGCGGATGCACCGGGCGCTGAGCATCGTCCTGGACAGCTTCGAGGGAATGGAGCGGGCCTCGTCCCGCGCCGTGGACACCGCCGCTATCCAGGAAGCCCGGGAAGAGCTGGCCCGGGCGGGCACCGCCTTCGACGCCATCGAAGAAAGCATCCGGGCCGCCGACGACCGGCAGAACCAGTTCAACCGCCGGATTCAGACCGGCACCACCGCCGCCGAAAGCCTCTGGGGCAAGCTGCGGGGGATCGCCGCCACCCTGGGGGGCCTGGCCGCCGTGAAAAAGACGGTGGGCCTCTCGGACAGCCTCACCAGCACCAACGCCCGGCTCTCCCTCATCGTGGACGACGGCGGCAGCGTCGGGGATCTGGAACAGAAAATCATGGCCTCGGCCCAGCGCTCCCGCGCCGCCTATTTCGACACCGCGTCGGCGATTGCCAGCATGGGAAGCAATGCAAAAGCCGCCTTTCGCGGCACGGATGAAATCATTGCTTTCATGGAGCAAATCAACAAGCAATTTGTCATCGGCGGGGCCAGCCCTCAGGGCCAGTCTGCTGCCCTGCTCCAGCTGACCCAGGCCATGGCCGCCGGGGCGCTGCGGGGGGAAGAACTGAATTCTATTTTGGAGAACGCCCCCGGGATTGCAAGAGCCATCGAGCAGTACATGGGGGCGGCGGAGGGTTCCATCAAGTCTTACGCCGAGGAGGGCCTCGTCACCGCCAGCGTTGTGAAAAACGCCCTCTTTGCCGCCGCCGACGAGACCAACGCGAAATTTGAATCCATGCCCAAGACCTGGGGCCAGATCTGGACCTCGATGGAGAATAAGGCCCTCTCCATCTTCTCCCCCATTCTGACCCGGATCAACGAGATCGGCAACAGCGACCGGTTCACCCGGGCATCGGATGGCCTCATCAACGGCCTGGCGGCAGTGGGCACGATGGCCGCCTGGGCCTTTGACCTGCTGACTGCGGGGGCGGCCCTGGCGGCGGACAACTGGAGCTGGCTGGCGCCCCTCATCCTCGGGGTCGCGGGGGCCTATAC
>JAHLFH010000173.1 GCA_018883885.1 Candidatus Faecalibacterium intestinavium
GCCAGGCGCGGCTCCGCTCCGAGCCGACGGCCACGTCCTTGGGCAGAGCGCCGATGTACCCCAGCCGCCGGCAGCCCTTTCGAATCGCCAGCTGGGTGATGTCGTAAAAGGCATGGTAGTCGTCGTGGTAGACGCAGTTCACCCCCCGCAGCCGCTGGCCCACCACCACCACCGGCCCCATCCGGTGCAAAAGGGCCCGGTGGGCCGGGGTCAGGACGGTGGCGATGAGAATCACCCCGTCCACCCGCTGATGGGCGAACAGCCGGAGGTATTCCAGCTCCCGGTCGGGGTCGTTGTGGCTGTCGGCCAGCAGGATCTGGAACCCCTGTTTTTCCAGCACCGCGTCGATGCCGGCCAGAACGGTGCTGATGGAGAAGGAGTTGATCTTGGGCAGCACCACCCCGATGATCCGGGTTTTCCGGGTCCGCAGGCTCTGGGCCTGAAGCATGGGGCGGTAGCCTGTCTCCTCGATGACTTTGGCGATGGCCTGTTTTTTCTCCTCCGAGAGGTAGCCGTCGTTGAGGTAGCGGGAGACGGCCGCCTTGGACACCCCCGCCAGCTTTGCGATCTCTGAGATATTCATGGAACCTCCCGCCCGGGGGCGGCCCCGGGCGCTCTGCACGGTGTTTTCTTAAAGTGTACGTCGTGCCGTCGAGTTTGTCAATGCGGGCGGCTGTTTTTTTGGTGAAACTGACAGCTCCTCTTTTCTTTACACCCCGGGCAGGCCGTGCTATAATCTCGTTATGAAATCATTTTCAGTTTTCTTTCAACAATTAAGTCAAAGGAGGCCTCTCTCATGAACCCCACCCTGATCTTCCTCGACATCGACGGCACCCTCACCGAACCGGGCTCCAACACGCCCCCCGCTTCGGCCCTTGAGGCCGTCCGCCGGGCCCGGAGCCGCGGCCACAAAGTGGCCCTGTGTTCCGGGCGGAATTACGGGATGCTCTCTCCCCTGCTGCAATACGGCTTCGACGCCGTCATCGCCAGCGCGGGGGGCTACATCGAATACGGCGGGAAGCTGGTCTACGACTGCCCCATGACCTCCGCCCAGCAAAAGCTGGCCCTTGAGACGTTTGCGCGCAGCGGCGTGTTCCGCACGGTGGAAAGCCGGGACGGCAGCTACACCGACGAGGCCTTCAAAGCGTTTCTGGCCCGGAGTCAGGGGGAAAACAGCGAGCTGCTCCGCTGGCGGACCCAGCTGGAGGCCAACCTGAACATCCGTCCCATGGCCGAATATCAGGGGGAGCCCATCTATAAAATCGTCTTTATGAGCCCCAGCGAGGCCGCTCTCGAGGAGCCAAAACGGCTTTTGGGGGGAGAATTCGACTTCTGCATCCAGGGCGCCGACGCCTGCGGGATTGTCAACGGCGAACTCATCAATAAACAGTTCAACAAGGGTACCGCCGTCCGGCGGCTGTGCGAGGCCGCCGGGATTCCCCTGGCGGACACGGTGGCCTTTGGGGACAGTATGAACGACCTCGAGATGATGCAGACGGCCGCCCTTGCCATCTGTATGGGCAACGGCAGCGAGGCCCTCAAGGCTGTGGCCGACGAGATCTGCCCCCCGGTGGGGGAGGACGGTCTGTACAAGGCCTTCGCCGCCCATGGGCTGATCTGAGCTTTCCCGCCCCTTCAGGCCAAAGAGATGGCCCGACGTCTCTTTTTGCACAAATTTGGCAGAAAATGTTTGGCTCTTCTGCCGCTTTACAGGAAAAGAATCCCGGGCTATAATGTGCCTCAGAGAGTGAAACCGATTCCACAATCAGGACAGGAAACACCCACACAACTTTGGAGAAAGGAATTATGGCAATGGATTACGCAAAATGCGCCGCCGAGATCTTCAGTCATCTGGGCGGACGGGAAAACCTGGTCAGCGCGGCTCACTGCGCCACCCGCCTGCGGCTGGTCACCGTGGACAACAGCAAGGTGGACATGAAAGCCCTCGAGAACGTGGAGGGGGTCAAAGGAGTGTTCAGCTCCAACGGCCAGCTCCAGCTCATCATCGGCACCGGCACCGTCAACAAGGTTTACGATGAATTCCTGAAAGTCACCGGCATGACCGCCGCCACCAAGGACGAGGTCAAGGCCGCCGCAGCGGCCCGCCAGCCTCTGCCCCAGCGGCTCATCAAGGCTCTGGGAGACGTCTTTGTCCCGATCCTTCCGGCTATCGTGGCCTCCGGCCTGATGATGGGCCTGGTGGAAGCCCTGGGCAACGCCATCCCCAGCTTTGCCGGGTCGGACTGGTACGGCTTTCTGGACCTTGTGTCCGGCGCGGCCTTCGCTTACCTGCCGGTCCTGGTGGCCGTCAGCGCGGCGCGGGTCTTCGGCGGAAACATCTTCCTGGGCGGCGTGCTGGGCCTGTGCATGATCCACTCCAGCCTCATCAACGCCTGGTCGGTGGCCAGTTATGAGGGGGCCATCCCCACCTGGCAGCTGCTTTTCTTCACCGTGAAGAAGGTGGGCTATCAGGGCCACGTCATCCCGGTCATCATTGCGGTCTGGCTCATGTGCCAGATCGAGAAGCGGCTCCACAAAATCGTCCCCGAGGTCATCGACCTCTTTGTGACCCCGCTTGTGACCGTCCTCTCCACCGCATTCCTCACCTTTACCATCATCGGACCCATCTTCTCCACCGCTGAGACCTACATCCTCGCCTTTGCCCAGTGGCTCATCACCGTCGGCTTCGGCATCGGGTCCCTGGTCATGGGCGCGATTTATCCGCTGACGGTTGTCTGCGGCCTCCATCATATGTATAATGTGATTGAGGCGGGCCTTCTGGCCGAGGGCGGGCTGAACATCTGGATGCCCATCGCCTCGGCGGCCAACTTTGCCCAGTGCGGCGCCTGCCTGGCCGTGGCCCTCAAGAGCAAGAACCCCAAGAACAAGACCATCGCCATCCCCTCGGCCCTGTCGGCGGCCCTTGGCATCACCGAACCCGCCATCTTCGGCGTCAACCTCCGTCTGGTGAAGCCCCTGGTCTGCGGCATGATCGGCGGCGCGGTGGGCGCCATGTTCGGCGCCATCATGGGGATCGGCGCCAACGCCTACGGCGTCACCGGCATTCCCGGTTTCCTGATCGTGGACAGCCACAAGCTTCTCCCCTACGCCCTCCTGCTGGTCATCTCCGGCGGCGTGGCCTTCGCCCTGACCTGGGTGGTCTGGAAGGAGGAGGAAGCCCCCGCCCCGGCCTCTGAAAAAGCCCCCGCTGTTCCCGCCGCCCCCGCTGCAAAAGCCGCCCCGGTGGTCTACGCTCCCCTGTCGGGCAGCGTCGTCGCCCGGACGGACATCCCCGACGAGACCTTTGCCTCCGGCGTGCTGGGGGACGGCGTCGGCATCGAGCCCACCGTCGGCGAAGTGGTTTCCCCCTTTGACGGCGTCATCTCCACCGTGGCCGAGACCCGCCATGCCGTGGGCGTCACCGGTCCCGACGGAGTCGAAATGCTGATCCATGTGGGCGTGGACACCGTCGCCATGAAGGGCGAAGGCTTCCAGGCTCTGGTGAAGGAGGGCGACGCCGTGAAAAAGGGCCAGAAGCTGCTGGCCTTCGATCTGGACAAGATCCGGGCCGCCGGGCACCCCACCGTCACCACCGTCCTGGTCACCAACCCGGACGATTACAGCGGGCTGACCGTCGAAGCCGGGGCCGCCGTCTCCGCCGGGGAAAAGCTGCTCTCCCTGTGCTGAGGCTTCCCATCCGCCCATCCGAATGATTCCCACCGCAGGCAGGCTTCTGTCTGCGGCACCCTTTGTATGACGAGGTACCGCTCATGACTGAACAAGACAAAGCCCTCTTTCAGCGGCGGCTGAGCCGCCACCACGACGAACTGCGCTGGCTGTATATGGAGCTTTACGGCAACGACGCCATGTTCGCCGAACTCTGCGACAATCTCTATCGCTTTGCGGAGGAGCGCTCCGCCCCCCTCAAGGCCCGGGACGCCGCCCGGGAGGCCGACCCCGACTGGTATAAATCCAGCGACCTGACCGGGATGATGATGTACATCGACAACTTTGCGGGCAACCTGACCGGCGTCCGGGAAAAGCTGCCCTATCTCGAGCAGACAGGGGTCAACCTGCTCCACCTGATGCCCTTCCTGGACACGGTGGAGGGCCGGAGCGACGGCGGTTATGCAGTGGCCGATTTCCGCAAGGTGCGGCCCGACCTCGGTACCATGGAGGATTTGGAAGCCCTGACGGCAGCCTGCCACGATAAAGGCATCAACGTCTGCATGGATTTCGTCATGAACCACACCAGCGAGGACCACGAGTGGGCAAAGCGGGCCCGGGCGGGGGACGGCGAATACATGAGCCGGTATTTCTTCTACGACGATCCGGCCATCCCCGCCGAATACGAAAAGACGGTCCCCCAGGTCTTCCCCACCAGCGCTCCCGGCAACTTTACCTGGCTGCCCGAGTGCGGTCACTACGTCATGACCACCTTCTACCCCTATCAGTGGGACCTGAACTACCGCAACCCCCGGGTCTTCAACGAGATGATGTACAATTTCCTCTACCTTGCCAACCGGGGAATGGACGTCATCCGGATCGACGCTGTACCCTACATCTGGAAGGAGCTGGGCACCGACTGCCGCAACCGCCCCCGGGTCCACACCATCGTCCGGATGATGCGGATGATCGCCGAGATCGTCTGCCCCTCGGTGATTCTGCTGGGCGAGGTGGTGATGGAGCCGGTGAAGGTCGTCCCCTACTTCGGCACGGTGGAAAAGCCCGAGTGCCATATGCTTTACAATGTCACCACCATGTGCACCACCTGGCACACGGTCGCCACCCGGGACACCCGGCTGCTGCGCAAACAGCTGGACAGCGTCAACAGCCTGCCCAGAGAATACGTCTTCCTCAACTATCTGCGCTGCCACGACGATATCGGCTGGGGCCTCGACTTCGGCACTCTCAAGGGCTGGGGGATGGAGGAAGTGTCCCACAAGCGGTATCTGAACGACTACTTCCTGGGCAACGTGGAGGGCAGCACCAGCCGGGGTGCGCTCTACAACGACGACCCCACCTCGGGGGACGCGCGTTTTTGCGCCACCACCGCCAGCCTCTGCGGCATCGAGAAGGCGGGCTTTGAGCAGGATGCCGCCGCGATGGAACAGGCCGTCCGCTTTGATCTGACCCTCCACGCCATGATGCTGATCCAGACCGGCATCCCCATGCTGTACAGCGGGGACGAGATCGCCCAGGTGAACGATTACAGCTATCTGGATGACCCCAACAAGGCCGGGGACAGCCGGTATATCCACCGGGGCAAGTTCCGCTGGGACATTGCCGAAAACATCCACGATCTTTCCACCCCGGAAGGGCAGGTGTTCTGCGGTCTCAACGCCCTGAACGCCCTGCGGAAGACAAACCCCGCCTTTTCCACCGCCGCCGATGTCTGGACTCTGGACACCGGGGACGACGGCCTGCTTGCCGTGGGGCGGTACGCCGAAGGGCAGAAGATCATCGGGGTGTTCAACTTCACCGGGGAGGAAAAGACCGTCACCTTCCCCTTCGACGGCGGGGTTTTCCACGACCTGATGACCGACGAGGCCCACACCCTGGAAGGTCTTACCGTCCCGGCCTACGGGTTCTACTATATGGAGCAGGTGATTTGAGATGAAAAACGCAACCTACGATGTCGTGGCCCTGGGAGAACTGCTGATCGACCTTGTTCAGTGCGGCCGCAGCAGCCAGGACAACCCCCTTCTGGAAGCCAACCCCGGCGGCGCCCCCTGCAACGTGCTGGCCCTTCTGGCGCGGCTGGGCCACCCCGCCGCCTTTCTGGGGAAGGTGGGCAAGGATGCTTTCGGAGACCAGCTGGAGGCCGCCCTGCGGGAAGTGGGCATCGACCCCCGGGGCCTGCGGCGGGACAAAGCCGCCACCACCCTGCCGTCGTCACCACCCAGCCCGACGGGGACCGGGCCTTCTCCTTCTACCGCAGCCCCGGCGCGGACACTCTGCTGCGGGCCGACGAGCTGGACACGGAGCTCTTGACCGGCTGCCGAATCTTCCACTTCGGCACCCTGTCTATGACGGCAGACCCCTGCCGCACCGCCACCCGCGCCGCCGTGGAACAGGCCAAGGCCGCCGGGGCCCTGCTCTCCTTTGACCCGAACCTCCGGGAATCCCTCTGGGAGGACCTTGAGGACGCCCGGGCCGCCGTGGCCTGGGGCCTCGAGCGCTGCGACATCCTGAAAATTTCGGACAACGAGCTGCAATGGTTCACCGGGAAGGAGGACTTCGACGAGGGGATGGCCCTCCTGCGGGAGAAATACTCCATCCCCCTCATCGTCCTCTCTCTCGGCAAGGCGGGCAGCCGCGCCTACTGCGGGGACGCCCGGGCGGAGGTCCCCGGCTTTCGGATGGAGAACACCATCGAGACCACCGGCGCGGGCGATACTTTTATGGGCGGCATTCTCCACGGGGTTTTGACCCGCGGCTGGCGGACGTACGACGCCGGAGAGCTGGCCGAGATGCTCCGCTTTGCCAACGCGGCGGCGGCCATCGTGATCACCCGTCGGGGGGCCCTGCGGGTGATGCCCACCCGGGAGCAGATCGACGCCCTTCTCTCCCGGAACTGATTTCCCCCTTTACTATTTTCTCTCCTTTATACAAAAGAGGCTGGCGTCTCGCAGCGCCAGCCTCTTTTGTATTTTCTATGCTGTTTTATATTATCCTGTTTTGATGCAGGTCCTTTCTCATGGGGAGTGCTTTGCCCACCTGCAAGCCACCCGTTCCCTGCTGATAAACCCAGCAAGTGCGGATTTGAGGGGGGCTATCATTCTGCTGTCAAAATAGAAATTCCAGATGGAAAAAGTAAGTGTTCATGCGGGTTTTCACACCCTCAGAAGCTCATTTTATTTATTCCATCTCAATGGTGGCGGGCGGCTTGCCGGTGCAGTCGTAGAACACGCGGTTGACGTGCTTAACCTCGTTGACAATCCGGCTGGTGACGGTGCCCAGAACATCCCAGGGCATATTGTAGCTCTCGGCCGTCATAAAGTCGGTGGTGGTCACAGCGCGCAGTGCCACCGCGTAATCGTAAGTGCGCTCGTCGCCCATGACGCCGACGCTGTGCATATTGGTCAGGGCCGCATAGTACTGGCTGATTTCCTTGTCCAGCCCGGCTTTGGCGATTTCCTCCCGCCAGATGGCATCGGCATCCTGCACGATGGCCACCTTCTCGGGGGTTACTTCGCCGATGATCCGGATGCCCAGGCCCGGGCCCGGGAAGGGCTGGCGGCTGACCAGATATTCGGGCAGGCCCAGCTCACGGCCAACCTGGCGCACCTCGTCTTTGAACAGGTTGCGCAGCGGCTCCACCAGTGCCTTGAAGTCCACATGATCGGGCAGGCCGCCGACGTTGTGGTGGCTCTTGATGACGGTGGATTCGCCGCCCAGACCGCTCTCCACCACGTCCGGATAGATGGTGCCCTGGGCCAGGAAATCCACCTGACCGATCTTCTTCGCTTCTTTCTCAAAGACCCGGATGAACTCCTCGCCGATGATCTTCCGCTTGCGCTCCGGCTCAGTGACGCCCGCCAGCCTGCTGAAATACCGCTCCCGGGCATCCACGCAGACAAAGTTGATGTCAAAGTTGGGGTTGCCCGGGCCGAACACCGCGCAGACCTCTTCCTTCTCGTTCTTGCGCAGCAGGCCGTGGTCTACAAAGACGCAGGTCAGCTGCTTGCCGACAGCCTTGGCCAGCATGGCCGCCAGGACCGACGAGTCCACGCCGCCCGACAGGGCGCAGAGCACCTTGCCGCCGCCGATCTGCTCCCGCAGGGCGGTGACGTTGCTTTCCACAAAGGAGTCCATCTTCCAATCGCCCGAGCAGCCGCAGACCTTATAGACAAAGTTGTGCAGCATCTTCTTGCCCTCGACGGTGTGGAGCACTTCGGGATGGAACTGGACGGCGTACAGCCCCTTTTCCGCGTTTTCAACGGCTGCCACCGGGCAGTTGGCTGTGTGGGCCGTGATCTTGAAGCCGGGGGCTGCCTGCTCGATGTAATCGTTGTGGCTCATCCAGCAGATGGTGGAGGGCTGCACCCCCGCAAACAGCTTGCTTTCGGTGTCCACAAAGACCTCGGTCTTGCCGTATTCCCGCTCCGGGGCGCGGCTGACCTTGCCCCCCAGCAGGTGCATCATCAGCTGGCTGCCGTAGCAGATGCCCAGCACCGGCACTCCCCAGCTGAAGATCTCGGGGTCGCAGCTGGGAGAATCCTCGAGATACACGCTGTTGGGGCCGCCGGTGAAGATGATTCCCTTGGGGTTTTTGGCCTTGATCTGGGCCAGATCGGTCTTATAGGAATAAATTTCGCAGTAAACGTTGTTTTCACGCACCCGGCGTGCGATCAGCTGGTTATACTGGCCGCCAAAGTCGAGCACGATCACGGTTTCATGCTGCATAGTGTTCTCCTCTCCTGGATCAAATGCAGATTGCATCCGATTATGTATATTTTTAGTATACCACAGTTTCCCTTTAAAATCGACTCTTTTTATGGATTTGACCACAGCGCAAAGGGCGCAGTCCCCCGTCCCGGCGGATCTCTCCCCCGGCGGAGCTGCGCCCTTGTCAGAACACGGCGTTCCTCCCTTTAAAAGGAGGTTTTACCGGTTGCGGTACATTTCCTCGTAATATTTCTGATAGCTGCCGCTGGTCACGCTGTTCATCCACTCCTCGTGGTTGAGATACCAGTCGATGGTCAGGACGATGCCCTTTTCAAAGGGCGTCTCGGGATACCAGCCCAGATCGTTCTTGATCTTGGTGGGGTCGATGCCGTAGCGGCGGTCGTGGCCCAGACGGTCCTCCACATGCTTGATGAGGTCCTCGCTGATGCCGTCGTCTGCAAGGCGGTCATGGAGCTGGGCGATGATGGTCTTGACGATGAAGATGTTGGGCCGCTCGTTGTGGCCGCCCACATTGTATACCTCGCCGGCCTTGCCGCCGTTCGCCACCATGTCGATGGCCTTGCAGTGATCCTCAACGTAGAGCCAGTCCCGCACCTGCATTCCGTCGCCGTAGACGGGCAGCTGCTTGTGATGCTTGACGTTGTTGATCATCAGGGGAATCAGCTTCTCGGGGAACTGATAGGGGCCGTAGTTGTTGGAGCAGCGGGTGATGTTGACCGGCATGCCGTAGGTGTCGTGGAAGGCCATGACAAACAGATCGGCG
This sequence comes from Candidatus Faecalibacterium intestinavium, assembly GCA_018883885.1. Taxonomy (GTDB): domain Bacteria; phylum Bacillota; class Clostridia; order Oscillospirales; family Ruminococcaceae; genus Faecalibacterium; species Faecalibacterium intestinavium. The sequence goes on from JAHLFH010000173.1 coordinate 9,176, forward strand.
CTGGCCTTGGAGGACGAATAGGGGCTGTGGGGGCACAGCGGCGTGGTTTCCATGAAATACCCTTCGGCGCCCAGTGCGCCGTAGACCTCGTCGGTGGAAACCTGGAGATACTTCTTGCCCTCTTTCCAGGTCCGGGCGGCGGGGTCATACCAGGCTTCCTTGGCCCGCTGGAGCAGGTTGACGGTGCCCATCACGTTGGTCTGGACGAAGATCTCGGGGTTTGCGATGCTGCGGTCCACATGGCTCTCGGCGGCAAAGTTGATGACGTAGTCGAAATCGTACTTTGCAAACAGGCTCTCCACCAGCTCCTTGTCGCAGATGTCGCCCTGGACAAAGACGTGGCGGGGGTCGCCCTCGACGCCCTTGAGGTTCTCGAGATTGCCCGCGTAGGTCAGCTTGTCCAGGTTGACCAGCAGGATGTCGTCGTACTTTTTCAGCATATAGTAGACGAAGTTGGAGCCGATAAAGCCGGCGCAGCCGGTGATCAGATAGGTCTTTTTCATCTTTTTTCTTCCCTCTCCCGTTAGTTCTTCATCCCGTTGTCGCCGTCCCAGTGGGCAAAGAAGCATTCCAGAGCTTCCTGCCAGGGGCGGACCTGATTTCCAACGGTGCAGCGCAGCATCCGGTTATCCAGTGCGCTCCACTTGGGGCGGTCGGCGCTTTCGGGGTGCTTGGCCTTGTACTCCTCGCTGGTGCAGGGGGCCACGGCGGCCTCCACGCCGGACAGGCGGATGATCTCGCGGGCGAAATCATACCAGGAGCAGACTCCCTCGCCGGTGCAATGGTACAGCCCGTACTCATGGGTGACGCAGAGCTGAAGGATCTCATGGGCCAGGTCCACCGCGTTGGTGGGGTTGCCCCGCTGGTCGTTGACCACTTCCAGCTTGCCGAACTTTTTCCCCGCGTTGACGATGGTCTTGACAAAGTTTTTGCCATAATAGCTGTACAGCCACGCGGTGCGGATGATGAAATGCCGGTGGCAGAACCGCTCCACATACCGCTCGCCCATCAGCTTGGTGGTGCCGTAGGCGCTGATGGGGTCGGGCAGGGTGGCCTCGTCCTGCTCGATGCCGCCGTTCTCCCGGCCAGAGAAAACGTAATCGGTGGAGACATGCACCAGCCGTGCGCCGGTTTTTTCGGCGGCCTGGGCCAGGTTGCGGGGGCCGATGGCGTTGGCCTTGAAGGCCGCGTCGTGGTTTACCTCGCAGCCGTCCACGTTGGTATAGGCCGCGCAGTTGATGATGACGTCGGGGCGCTGGCGGCGGATGAACTCATCCACCATCTTGTAATTGGAGATGTCCAGCTCGGGCAGGTCCGCCGCAATGACGGTGGCATTGAGCAGTTTTTCGGGGATGGGGCCGATCTCGCTGCGGCCCTCCCGCAGCTGCTTGATGATCTCGGTGCCCAGCTGACCTTTGCAGCCTGTAACAATGATTTTCATGCCTTTTTGCCTCTCAATATCTCAGTTTTCCGTCGGCCACGTTCTTCAGGTGCTGGCCGTAGGGAGATTTGCCGTACCGCTCGGCGGATTCCAGCAGCTTTTCCCGGGTGATCCAGCCGTATTTGAAGGCGATTTCCTCCGGGGCGCTGATCTTGATACCCTGCCGTTTTTCCACCATCTGGACAAAATCAGCCGCTTCCACAAGGCTGTCCATGGTGCCGGTGTCCAGCCAGGCGAAGCCGCGGCCCAGCAGCTGGACGTCCAGCGCCCCCTGCTTGAGGTACATATCATTCAGGGTGGTGATTTCCAGCTCACCCCGGGCCGAGGGTTTGACCTGTTTTGCCATCTCCACCACCGACTTGTTGTAGAAATACAGGCCGGTAATGGCATAGTTGCTCTTGGGATGGGCAGGCTTTTCCTCTACGCTGAGCACCTTGCCATCCTCATCGAATTCCACCACGCCGAACCGCTCGGGGTCCTGAACGTAGTAGCCGAAGACGGTGCAGCGGCCCCGGGCCTCGGCGTTGGCCGCCGCGTTCTTGAGGATCTTGGAGAAGCCGTTGCCGTAGAAGATGTTGTCCCCCAGAATCATGGCGCAGCAGTCGTCCCCGATGAATTCTTCTCCCAGAATGAATGCCTGCGCCAGGCCGTCCGGCGAGGGCTGGACCTTGTACTGGAGGTGAATGCCGTACTGGCTGCCGTCCCCCAGAAGCGCCTCAAAGCGGGGGGTGTCGGTGGGGGTGGAGATAATCAGGATGTCCTGAATGCCCGCCAGCATGAGGGTGGACAGCGGATAATAAATCATCGGCTTGTCGTAGACGGGCAGCAGCTGTTTGCTGGTGACCATGGTCAGCGGATAAAGCCGGGTGCCGGCGCCGCCGGCCAGAATAATACCTTTCATCGTGTGCACTCCTTTTATCATGAAAAAAGTTGTGCAGCTCAATTCAAAGCGGAGCTGCGTCCGCTGTAAACAATGTCTGCGGCCCCGCCCCGCGCCCGGGCGCAGAGGGCAGGGCTTTTTTACCATTTAATTTTACTCTGAATAAAGAAAAAAAGCAACAAAGAAGCGGCGCAGCCAGGGGTTTGTCCGGTCTGCGCCGCTTCTTGACTCAAAGCCGGAAGCCCCATTTGGAAAAATAGCGGAACATACTGCGCAGCTGCCACCAGAGCGGCCGCAGGCTGCGGTGGGCCGCCCGGTGCCATTCGTGCACCGCCTGATACTCGGGCACAAGGTAAACCTTCCCCTTCTGACGCATCTTCTGGGTCAGGTCGGCGTCCTCGACGTACATGAAATACCCTTCGTCAAAGCCGCCCGCCTCCCGGAACGCCTCCGTCCGCACCGCCGAAAAGCTGCCGGTGCAGAACTCGATCTCGGTGGGGACGGTGAGATCCCGGTCCGCCATGGTATATGCATCGTTGTATCGTTTCAAAAACCCCAGAAAGGGCAGCTGACGGTAGATTATGGCCAGCAGCCGGCAGCGCCGCAGCGGCAGCACCTGCAATTCCCCGCTGGGGAAATGCAGCTCGGGCCGGGCCATCACCACATCGGGGCGGGCCGCCATCCATTCGGCCAGGCCGGACAGGGCATCCTCTGTCAGAAGGATGTCCGGGTTGAGGATAAAGTGGAACTCGCTTTTCAGCAGAGGCAAAACGGTGTTATGCCCTGCGCCGAAGCCGCCGTTCTCCTTTCGGCAGATCACCCGTACCGTCTGCCCCGGCCCCGGACGGAGGGTTCCATCCTCTGCCGCCCGGGACAGCGCCTGCCCCGCCTCGCCGGGGCTGGCGTTATCCACCAGAAAGAGGGCCAGCGGATGGCGCCGGGTCTGCTCCAGCACCGAGGCCGCCGCTTTCAGCGCCTCCGAAGGATCGCCGTAGTTGACGATGCAGGCCGAAAGGGACAGGCCGATGTTTTGTTCGTCCATCGAATGGCCCCCTTACTCCAGCGGCTGGATCTTGAAGGAAAAATCCTCCTTGTCCAAATCAAAGTTGGGGTTCAGGCAGGGGTCGCCTGCGGCCAGCTCGGTTTTCCACCGGGTCTGGAACCGGGTGACCTCCGAGAGGAAGCGCTGCCGCTTTTCGGGGCTTTCGTCCGAGCCGCGGCTCTTGCTCTCGTAGTGGTACAGCTCCGCAAAGGGGGTGAAGATATTCTGATATCCCGCCTTGCGGACCCGGACGCAGAAATCCACGTCGTTGAACGCCACGGCGAAGCTCTCGTCCAGGCCCCCCACTTCCTCGTAGACCTCTTTGCGGATCATCAGGCAGGCCGCCGTCACCCCGTATACATCGTGGGCGTACATCAGCCGTCCCATATAGCCCGGGTGGGCCACCGGGAAGTTGCGGTGCATATGGCCCGCCAGGGTCAAAAAGCCGAAGCCGAGGCCCGCGTGCTGGATGGTGTCGTCGGGATAGAGCAGCTTGACGCCGACGCAGCCCACCCGCTTCTGCTGGGCGTACATGACCATCTCCTCCAGCCAGTGGGGGGTGATGACCTCGGTGTCGTTGTTGAGCAGCAGCAGATATTCCCCGCTGGCATACTGTGCGCCGAAGTTGTTCAGGGCGCTGTAATTGAAGCCCCTGCCCTGCCAGGTGATTACTTTGAGCTGGTCGGGATACGCCGCCTTGAGCCGCTCATAGCAGCGGAAGGTTTCCTCCTCCCGGCTGTTGTTCTCAATCAGGATGACCTCAAAATCGGGATAGGTGGTCTTTTCAAAGATGGAGCGGACGCAGGTGGTCAGATCCCGGAAATGGTCGCAGGTGGGGATCAGGATGCTGACCTTGCCCGGGCGCGGGATGGTATAATCGGTCTTGTAGAAGCCGGGCGCATGGGGGATCATCGAAACCTTGTCCACCGCGATCCCCTGCCGCTCATAGTGGGCATAAAGGGCCTTGACGGCGGCTTCCAGACAGTAGAGCTTGGCCGAGATGTCGCTGGCCACGCTGGTGGGGCTGGAACGCCAGTAGTAGAGCACATGGGGGATGTGGGTGATCTTCCGGGCCTGCTCGGTCAGCCGGAGGTAAAGGTCATAGTCCTGGCTGCCGTTGTATTCGCTCCGCTCTCCCCCGCCCGCCTTTTCCAGCAGGGACCGCTGGAATACGCTCAGGTGGCAGATATAGTTGTTGGAGCGGAAGTTGTCGATCATATAGTCGGGCTTGAAGTGATAGAGGGTGGTGTTTTCCACCTTGCCCTCAAAGGTCACCTCATCGGTGTAGATAAAGTCTGCCCCGTCCGCCGCTGCTTTTGCCGCGTACCAGAGGGCGCTGGGATGAAGGATGTCGTCATGGTCCAGCAGGGCGATATAATCCCCGGATGCCAGCGCAAAGCCCTGATTGGTGTTGCCCGCGATGCCCTCGTTTTTCTCCAGCTTTTTGTAGCGGATCCGGCTGTCCTGCGCCATCCGGCGCTTGACCGCCTGAGTTACTTTTTCGTCCTGGCCCGCGTCCGCAAGGCAGAGTTCCCAGTTCTCATAGGTCTGGTTGACCACCGAATCCAGCAGTTCCTCCAGAAAATTCAAAGGGGTGTTGTAAAGAGGCACCACAACGCTGATCCGGGGGCCGTCCGGCTGGTTCTGCGCCTGACGGACCAGCAGCTCCACCGGAGCCAGCCGGGACGCCTTGAGGGTCTGGCCGGGGAAGTGGGCGTCGTAATACTTCTGATCTTCCCGGCGGCGGCGCAGCCCGGCCCAGCCTTCCTGACGCACAAAGCGCAGAAACACCAGCGGCGGGAAGTTTCTGGCCAGAGATTTGGACTTGCTCAGCAGATACCGCAGCGGCCAGGTGATTTTCCAGCAGCTGGAACCGGTCACCGCGCCCAGGGTTTCTTCCAGCTGGCGCTCGTGCTCGTGGGCGGCGGAAAGCTCGTTGCGCTGATGCTCGGTCAGCTTCTGATACTCCCGGCAGCTCTGCTCCGCCTGCACAACGCGGCGGCGCAGCCGGTCCATTTCCCGCTCATAGCCGTCCACCAGCGTTCTCTCGTCCGGCTGAGCCGGGCCGAACAGGGACGCATCCGACAGGCTGCCCCGTCTGCGCCACCCAAAATCCCGGTAAAACCCTTCTTCGGCCAGGCTTCGGGCGCAGCCCGCCACAGCGGGGT
>JAHLFH010000174.1 GCA_018883885.1 Candidatus Faecalibacterium intestinavium
GGCTCTTCCGGGGGCTGGGGCGGCGTGTAGGAGCCGCCGGGCATATCGTACTGGTTGGCGGTGTTGCTGCCGCTGCTGCCTACGTTTTGATAGCTGCCCGACGGCTGCGCCCCGCCGGAGCGGTAAAGGGACGAATAATCATATTCCCACTTGTTATTTTCATTGTCCATACGTCATACTTCCTTTCAAAAAAGAGGAGAGTCAAACCCGGGGGCATTGCCCTTTGACTGGTTTTATTGTATCCGTAAAATGTGAAAATGGGTTTAGCCCTGGGTGAAGAAACTGTGAAATACGGTCCATCTCATCCGGGGAAGTTTTTCGGACGGGCGAAAAATTTCCCGCCGAGCCCTTGCGCATTCCGGCCTTTTGGCGTAAAATAAAGGTTGTATGTGTATTTCCGTCCAAGCAGGAGTGAACACCCATGTAAACGAACGGGCAGACGCGTTTTATCTGTATAGTATTGCACATTTCCCTGCTTTATGCAGCGGGACCGGCGGGCCCTTCGCCCGGGCGGGGCCCCATTTTATAGGAGAGACAAAAACCATATGACAAATCGTGAAGAAATCGAGCGCCGCCGGACGTTCGCCATCATCAGCCATCCGGACGCCGGCAAGACGACCCTGACCGAAAAGCTCCTGCTCTACGGCGGAGCCATCAACCAGGCCGGTTCGGTCAAGGGCAAGCAGAGCGCCAAGCACGCCGTGTCCGACTGGATGGACATCGAAAAGCAGCGCGGCATCTCGGTGACCTCGTCGGTGCTTCAGTTCAACTACGCGGGCAAATGCGTCAACATTCTGGACACCCCCGGCCACCAGGACTTTTCCGAGGACACCTACCGCACCCTGATGGCCGCTGACTCGGCGGTCATGGTCATCGACGCGGCCAAGGGCGTCGAGGCCCAGACCATCAAGCTGTTCAAGGTCTGCACCCTGCGGCATATCCCCATCTTTACCTTCATCAACAAGATGGACCGTGAAGCCCGGGACCCCTTCGAGCTGATGGAAAACATCGAGGAAATCCTCGGCATCAAAACCTATCCCATGAACTGGCCCATCGGCTGCGGCAAGGAGTTCAAGGGCGTGTTCGACCGGGCCAGCCGGAAGGTTCTGGCCTTTGAGAGCGACGGCCGGGCCAACGGCGTCAAAAAGGTGGACGAGATCGAGGCCGAGCTGGGGGACCCCAAGCTGGACGAGCTGCTGACGCCCTACCTCCACCAGCAGCTGACCGACGAGATTGAGCTGCTGGACGGCGCCGCCGAGGAATTCGACCTGGACAAGGTGCTGCGGGGCGAGCTGAGCCCGGTGTTCTTTGGTTCGGCCCTGACCAACTTCGGCGTCGAGCCCTTCCTGAAGGACTTCCTTCGCCTGACCCCCACCCCGCTGGCCCGGGTGGACAGCCTGACCGGCGAGGCCGTGGACCCCTGCCGGGAGGAATTCTCCGCCTTTATCTTCAAGATTCAGGCCAACATGAACAAGGCCCACCGGGACCGCATCGCCTTTATGCGGATCTGCTCGGGCAAGTTTGAGCGGGGGATGGAGGCCTTCCACGTCCAGGAGGGCAAAAACATCAAGCTGGCCACCGGCACCCAGCTCATGGCCCAGGACCGGGCCATCGTGGACGAGGCCTACGCCGGAGACATCATCGGCCTGTTTGACCCGGGCATCTTCTCCATCGGCGACACCCTCTGCACCGGCAAAAAGAAGGTGCAGTTCGCGGGCATCCCCACCTTTTCCCCCGAGCACTTCGCCCGGATCGAGCAGAAGGACACCATGAAGCGGAAACAGTTCGTGAAGGGGATGGAGCAGATTGCCCAGGAGGGCGCCATCCAGATCTTCCGCGAGGTGGGCGGCGGCATGGAAGAAGTCGTCGTGGGCGTCGTGGGCGTTTTGCAGCTGGAAGTGCTGGAATACCGGCTCAATACCGAGTACAACGTCGAGATCCGGATGCAGCAGCTGCCCTTCGAGCAGCTGCGCTGGATTCGGAACGACCCCGACACCTACGAGCTGCGGCAGCTGGACCTGACCAGCGACACCAAGCCCGTGGAGGACATGAAGGGCAACCGCCTGCTTCTGTTCACCTCCGACTGGGCCGTCCGCTGGGCCGAGAACCACAACGAGGATTTGCAGCTCAGCGAATTCGGCAATATCTGATATACAAATACACAAAAAAGGGACGGCCTGTGCAGGCTGCCCCTTTTTTGTATATCCGAATGATTTTTACAGGGTATCCTCCCCGGGGAGCTGGTTCCACAGGCGGTAGTAAACGCCTTTCTGCGCCAGCAGCTGGTCGTGGCTGCCCTGCTCGAGGATGCCCTCGGCCCCCAGCACCAGAATCCGGTCGTAGTTTTTGATGGTGGTCAGCCGGTGGGCGATGGTCAGGGTGGTCCGGCCATGGGCCAGCTTTTCAAGGCTCTGGCCCACCAGAATTTCGCTTTCGTTGTCCAGGGCGCTGGTGGCCTCGTCCAGAATCAGGATGGGCGGGTTTTTCAGAAAGACCCGGGCGATGGACAGCCGCTGTTTCTGGCCGCCCGAGAGCTTGACCCCCCGCTCGCCGACGTAGGTGTCATAGCCGTCCTTGAGGTTGAGGATGAACTTTTCCGCCCCGGCCAGACGGGCCGCCCGGGCGATTTCCTCCCGGGTCGCCCCCGGCTTGCCGTAGGCGATGTTCTCGGCCACCGTGCCGCTGAACAGATAGACGTCCTGCTGGACGATGCCGATGGCCGCCCGCAGGCTCTCAAGGGTCACCTTCTGGATGTCCTGCCCGTCGATGCAGATGCGGCCGCCGGTCACATCGTAGAACCGGGGGATCAGGTTGCAGAGGGTGGTCTTGCCGCCGCCGGACGGGCCGACAAGGGCCAGCCGCTCCCCGGCCCGGATGTCCAGGCTGACGTTCCGGAGAACCCGGTTGTGGTCGTCCGGGTACTCGAAGCTGACCTTCTCGAACCGGATGGCCCCGGGGCCGGGCTTGAGGGGCACGGCGTCCGGCGCGTCCTGGATGTCCACCGGGGTATCCAGAATCTCGTAAAACCGCTCGATGCCGGTCATCCCCCGCTGGAACTGCTCGGCGAATTCGACGATCCGGCGGATGGTGGCGATCAGGGTGGAGACGTAGAGGGAGTAGGCCACCAGATCGCCGGGGGCGATCCACCGCCTGACGACAAAGATGCCGCCGCCCAGAATCATCACCAGATACATCAGGCCGTCAAAGAGCCTCGTGGAGGTCTGGAAGGCGGCCATGATCTTGTAGCTGTTCTTTTTCAGGCGCTGGAAGGTGCCGTTGCCCTCCTCAAACTTGGCCCGCTCGGTATTCTCCGCGCCGAAGGCCTTGACCACCCGCTCCCCCAGAAGGCTTTCCTCAATCTGGGCGTTCAGCTCGCCCACCTGAACCCGCTGGGCCCGCTGGGTGGAGCGGAGCTTGCCGTTCAGATGGATGGAGACGACGGCCATCAGGGGGACGCAGAGGAACAGCAGGACGGTCAGCCCCACGCTGTACCGGCAGAGAATCAGGAAGCTGAACAGAATCTTGATTCCGGCGATGAAGAATTCCTCGGGGCAGTGGTGGGCGAATTCGGTGACGTCAAACAGGTCGTTGGTAATCCGGCCCATAATCTGGCCGATCTTGTTGTTGGAGTAGTAGGCGACGCTGAGCCGCTGCAAGTGGGCGAAAGCGTCCCGGCGCATATCCGTCTCGATATAGACGCCCATGACATGGCCCATATCGGCCATATAGTAAGCCGCCGCGCCGTCGATGAGCCGGAGCACCAGATACAGAGCGCTCAGCTCGAGAATGATTTCGACGGTCAGGGCCGAAAGGTCGTTGACGGCGGTGTTGGTGACAAACCGCAGAATCAGGGGCAGCACCAGATCGCACAGGCAGGTCAGGGCCGCGCAGAACAGGTCAAAGACCAGCGTTTTCCAGTATTTGCGCTCGTAGGGCCAGAACCGCCGCAGCAGCTCCCCGCTGCTGGTGTGCCGGAGGTTCGGGTCTTTGTACTTGGGTTTTTCAGTGGTTTTTGTGTCCAGCAAGATGAACTTCCTCGCTTTTATCGTGTTGTAGGATGGGTTTTCTGCCGCTTTTTCGAGAAAAAGCGGCGCAAAAAGCGTTTCCATGCATCAGCCCTTCCGACCGTAATCCCGCTCGCCGTAGATGGCCGTCCCAATCCGGACCAGGGTCGCCCCCTCCCGGATGGCGTTCTCGTAGTCGCCGCTCATCCCCATGGAGAGGATCTCCATCGAGACGTTGGGATATCCCTTCTCCCCGGCTTGTACAAAAAGCCTGCGGACCCGGGCCAGATAGGCGCGGTTCTCGGCGTCGTTGGTGTTGACCGGCGGAATGGCCATCAGCCCCCGCACCCGGATGTGCTCCCGGGCGGCGGCGGACTCCAGCAGAGGCCAGAGTTCTTCGGGCGAGACGCCGCTCTTGCTTTCCTCAGCCCCGATGTTCACTTCCAGAAGGATGTCCTGAACAAGGTTCGCCTTGCCCGCCTCCTTTTCAATGGCATCGAGAAGATGCAGGCTGTCCACGCTTTCGATGACGCAGGCCCGGCCCAGAACTTTCTTGATTTTGTTGGTCTGCAAATGGCCGATGAAATGGCTGGGCTTGCCGCAGTAGGCCCCCGCGTCAAAATTCGCGCAGAGCTCCTGCACATGGTTTTCGCCGAACAGGTCGATGTCCAGCCCGGCGCTCAGGGCGATGGTCTCGGCGCTGCGGGTCTTGCAGGCCGCGCAGAGTTTCACTTCGGCGGGGTCCCGGCCCGCCTCCCGGGCGGCGGCGGCCATCCGCTCCCGGATCGCGGCCACCGCTTCCCGCATTTGTTCCAGATTTTTTTCCGCCATTCCGGTTCAGTCCTCCTCGGTGTATTTTGCCCGCTCCCCGCCGATCAGTTTGGGGCGGGTCCGGGCGGCCAGCAGAATCGCGTTCCCAATCCGGCTGACCGACGGCAGCCGCACCGGCACCGCCACCCGCCTGAGATGCATCCCGATCAGGGTTCCGCCGATGTCCAGCCCGGCGTGGGCCCGAATTTCTTCCACAGCCACCGGGTCCCGGAACTGCTTCCAGCAGGTGGTGGCCCAGCTGCCCCCCGCGTGGGGCCGGGGCACGACGCAGACTTCCTCCCAGCCGAAGGCCCGCATGGCCTCCCGTTCCACAATGAGCGCCCGGTTCAGGTGCTCGCAGCACTGGGCCGCCAGCCAGATTCCCTGCTCCGCCAGCACCGGGGCCAGCCCGGCGTAGAGGGCCTGAGCCGCTTCCAGGCTGCTGTCCTGCCCGATATGCCCGCCCACAATCTCGCTGGACGAGCAGCCGACCACAAACACATCCCCGGCGCGGAGCTTTGCCTCCGCCAGAAGTTCTTCTGCCGCACGCCTCGCCTGGGCGGTGATCTCCTGCCTGAATTCTTCTGTCATTCCAAACACACCTCTTTTGTCATTCTTCCCTTAATAGAGCAGCCACCGCAGCGCCGCCGGGCTGCCCGACGTGCCCAGATAGAGCCGGCTGCCGGTGGGGGCCAGGGCCGTGGTCCCCTGGCCGTCCGCAGCCAGAGCCGTCAGCGCCAGAACCCCTTCGGCGGTGTAGCAGTCCGCCGCCGGGGTCCCTTCCCCGGTTCCGAAAATGCCCTGCTGCATCCGGCCGGGCAGGCGCAGGGCCACCCCGCGCTGGAATTCCTCCGCCGACTGGGCTTCCAGCCAGCTGCTCCGGTTCCACCGATAGCCGATCCAGACGTCTCCGTCCTCATCCAGCGCCAGAGCCGCCGGGTAGCCGGGCAGTTCCCCGGCAAAGAGGACGCTGCCCCGGCCTCCTGCGGTCCGGTCCCGGACGTCCGCGTCCACCTTCCAGACGCACCGCTGCCCCAGCTCGGAGATATACAGGGCGTTTTCCTCCGGCAGATACGCCAGCCCGGACGCTCCGGCAAGGCCGCTCACCACCGTCTCCACGGTCCGGGCGGCGGGGTCATAGACGTAGACCTGGCCGGTGGCCGTATGGGCCAGAAGCTCGGTGCGCAGGGCCGCGTCCAGCCCGTTTTCCGCCTCGGCCCGGCTCAGGTTGGCAAAGTAGACTCTGCCGTCCGCGCCCACCGCCACAGCGGCGGGGCAGGGCAGGGGCTGGCCGTCGATCTGGGTCACCACCTGCTCGGTGGAAGCGCCCCAGCCGTCGTAGGAAGCGCGGCAGAGCATCCCGCCCGACCGGGTCAGCAGGGTCAGCCAGATCTCGCCCTCGGGGTCAAAGTCGAAATCGGTGATTTCCCCCTCCAGCTCGACGATTTTGGAAAGGCTGCTGCCGTCCTCCCGCATCCGCAGGATGGCGCTGCCGCCGGTGTCCTCCGAGCGAACGGCCAGATACACCCAGCCTTCCCGCACCCGGACGCAGGCCGGGTCCGAAAAGCCGTCCAGCAGCCGCTCCTCGGTGTCGGCGGCAGACCGGGCCGCTTCTTCCGTCCGGACCGCCGGGGCGGAATAGCTCTGGGGCCGGGGGTCGATGGGGCGCAGCAGCAGCGCATACAAAAGGCTCAGAACCATCAGGACCGCCAGCGCAAAGCCCACGATCTGGAACCGGTGGAGCACCGCGTCCCGCTCGGCCCGAATCTGCGCCTGGATCTCGGCCCGGCGGCGGGCCGCCGCCCGGTTGGCAATTTCGGCCCGGTGCATCCACCGCAGCACCCAGAAGACCACCGATGGGCCAAGGACCAGCGCGGCGATGGCCACCACCAATATCAATTCAATCAATCCCAAACGCATAAAGCAGAAAACTCCTCTGTTTTTTGTACAATCTCTTCGCCCCGGGCAAACCCGGGCCAGTATGTCCCAGTATACCGCATCCGGCCCCCCGGGCGCAAGACCGGAGGCGAAAAGCCCCGGCTTTTGCGCTGCTGCGGGATTTTCCAAAGGATTCACCCAAAGTTCACAATTCTTTACAGATTTGGTATTATGATAGGGAAGATAAAGACCCCTGATGAAACGGAGGACTCTGTTCTATGGCAAAAATTCTCATCGTTGACGACGAGCCCCGCATCCGCGAACTGATTCGGGAGCATTTGCAGTATGCCGGCTTTATCTGCGAGGAAGTCGGCGACGGCTCTGCGGCCCTGACCCAGCTGGCGGACAGCAGCTTTGACCTCGTCATTCTGGATATTATGATGCCGTTTATGGACGGCATGACCTGCCTGCGGGAGATGCGGGCCCGGCACATCAACACCCCGGTCATCATCCTGACGGCCCGGGGCGAGGAATACGACAAGCTGGCCGGCCTCGAGGGCGGGGCCGACGACTATGTGGTCAAGCCCTTCTCCCCCCGGGAACTGGTGGCCCGGGTCCGGGCGGTGCTCAACCGGACCATGCCCCGGCCCGAGGCGACCTCCACCACCATGGCTTTCGGCGATCTGACCATCGACACCGCCAGCCACACCGTCCGGGTCAGCGGGGAGGAAGTCAGCCTGACGCCCAAGGAATTCGACCTGCTGGTCTTCCTTGCCACCAACAAGGGCATCGCCCTCAGCCGGGAAAAGATTCTGCAAAAGGTGTGGAATTACGACTATTTCGGCGAGGACCGCACCGTAGACACCCACGTCAAGATGCTGCGGGGCCATCTGGGGGCCTGCCGCAGCTATATCTCCACCGTCTGGGGCATCGGCTACAAGTTCGACCCCGACGCCCAGCGCTGACCCGGGCCGCCCATGGCACGCCCCACCCTCCGGCCGGGCATCCGCGCCCAGCTGATGCTCTTTCTGTGCTCCATCTGCCTGTTTCTTCCGGGGCTGTTCTGGCTTTTGTCCACCCAGATGCTCGAGCCGCTGTACAACCAGCGAATCGAGGAACAGCTCTCGTATCAGGCCGACCAGATCGTCGCCCTGATGGATTCCGCCGTTGAACGGGGCGAAGTGATCTCCAGCTGGGATTTCGGGGAACTTCTGGTCAACGAGGACTTCCGCAACGCCCTCTACCGGGTGCTCAGCAGCAACACCGAGCTGACCAACTTCTGCGTTGACATTTCGGATACTTCCCTGCGGAATATCCTCTACGTTGAAAATCTTTACCCCTGCCTGCTCCACAACAGCACCCTCATCGAGGAAGACACCTCCTCCCCCAACGCCCCCACGGTCCTCCAGATGCGCCGCTCCTGCCGGGAGGCCGGGCAGCTTTTGCAGTCTCTGCGGGCGCCGGGCGGCGCGTCCCAGATGGTGGTGGGCCGGATGAGCACCGACGGCTGCTACGCCATTCTGGTCACCACCAGTCTGGTCCACGTTTCCGAGGCCGGGCAGGTGCTGGGCCGGATGCTGCCCCCCATCGCGGCGCTGGTCTTTGTGTTTGCGATGGCCTCGGCCTGGCTGTTCAGCCAGTGGTTTACAAAACCCCTCCGCCAGCTTTCCGCCGCCGCCCGGCAGGTCGCCCGGGGCGACTTTGCGATTCAGGTGGATTCCAGCCGCCGGGACGAGCTGGGCGCACTGGCCCGGGAGTTTGACCATATGGCCCGGGAGGTCCAGCGGGCCGCCCAGATGCAGCGGGACCTGCTGGCCAACGTCTCCCACGATCTGCGCACCCCGCTGACCCTCATCAAGGGCTACGCCGAAACGGTGCGGGACCTGACCGGCGACGACAAGGCCCACCGGGACGAGCAGATGAACATCATCATCGACGAGGCCGACCGGCTGACCGCCCTTGTCTCCAAAGTCATGGAGCTGAGCAAGGTCACCAGCGGGGCCGAGAAGTGCGAGCCGGTCCGGTTTGATTTCTGCCAGCTCTGCGACGAAGTCAGCGAGCGGTACGACGCCGTCTGCGCCCAGAACGGCTGGCAGCTCCGGCTGGAACTGCCCGACCAGCCCGCCGAGGTCTGGGCGGACCCCTCCATGATGGAGCGGGCGCTCCACAACCTGCTGGGCAACGCGATGCACCACATCGGGCCGGACGGGGTGTTCATCCTGCGGGTGACCCCCTGCGCCGAGGGCTTCCGGGCCGAAGTGGAGGACCACGGCCCCGGCATCCCGGCGGCGGACCTGCCCTACATCTTCGACCGCTACTACCGCTCCCGGGCCGACGCCGGAAAGACCGGCACCGGGCTGGGGCTGTCCATCACCCGGGCCATCTTCCAGCAGCATGGCTTCCGCTTTGGGGTGGAGAGCACCGTCGGCAGCGGCACCACCTTCTGGTTTATCCTGAAAAAAGCGCCCCGGCCCGACCCCCGCAGCCTCCACGGCTGACGGTTCCGGACGCAGCAAAAGCCGCCCCCTCTCCGATGTGCCAGAATCCATCCGAGACAGGGGCGGCTTTTTGCTTTCGTCCGCGTATGCCGTTATTCCTCGCCGGCTGCGCTTTGATACAGTCCAAACAGGTTGTCCGGGGGCGGCATCTCAACGCGGGACGCGCGGTCGTTGACCAGAACCCCCAGCCAGGCCATCAGGGCCAGGGCCAGAAGCAGGATCAGCCATTTCACACCGCCAGGCAGGTTTTTCATACATCCGTTCCTTTCGCCCCTTGGCGGGGCAGACGCTGCTGGTTTGATTTCTTTCTTCCGGCTTCCGGAAATTTCCCGGGAAAAGCCGGGCAAACCCCCGCTGCGCACCGGCGGCCTTTTCCCCCTCTTTCCGCTTCCCCGCAGCGGCGAGAGGATATGTAGGCGCACTGCGCCCCGCCGGGCAGCCGGGCCGCGCCCGGCTTTGCCTTCGCCAGATCATACCGGATATTTCCCGGATAGCATCAGTATACCCGTCCCCGGCCCGAATTGCAACGGGCCCGGACCGGGGACGCCCGGTTGTTCAGTCAATACACCTCCAGCCGCAGCACCGCTGCCGTGATATCGTCGGGGCGGCCGGTCTTGTCGGCCCGGGCCCGGGCCGTCTCCACCAGCTCCCCGGCGATTTTGTCCGGGCTGTCCCCCGCAGCCCCGGCCAGTTCCAGCTGCTTGAGCACCCAGCCGCTGCCGTCCACCAGCAGCCCGTCCGACACCAGGACCGCCAGGTCCCCGGCTGCAAGGTGGACCCTGTCTCTTATACACATCTGACGCTGCCGACGAT
>JAHLFH010000175.1 GCA_018883885.1 Candidatus Faecalibacterium intestinavium
AGCACCGCCGAAGCGCCGCCTGCGGCGGAAACAGCGAGGCGTGTGCTGGCGCAGCGCTCCGGTTTTTTCAAGGGCGTTAGTCCCGCAGAAAAAAGCGGCTAAGCGCAAGAGGACGGGCAGTCAGATGAAAAGACACGGGCCTTCCTGAACCTGAAACGTGAGGAACTGATATCACCTGAATCCGGCGTTTGCTGTGTTAGCTTTTTCTAAGATTGCTCTAATGCAAAACCGCAGCGTCGGTTTTGAGGGGATGCGCCCGAAATCAAAAAGGCTGCCCGGGGGTCCGGGCAGCCTTTGCTGCGTTTTTGGGGAAAGGGGTTACTTCATGGGCCAGCCGCGGATGCGTCCGGTGCGGGTCTCGATGGTGGGGGTGCCCTGGACCCGGAACTGGGTCATCTCAATCCGCCCGCTGGTGGTGGTGACGGAGGCGTCGCCGGTGATGGTCACCCGCTCCAGCTCCACCTTCCCGGAGGCGGCGGACAGGGTCAGCGCGGCGGCCTCGCTGTCCGAGACGTCCACCTCGCCCGAGGTGGTGTTCAGCTCCATCGGGCCGGAGGCGGTCACCCGATCCACCTCAATGTCCCCCGAGACGGTGACGGCCCGGAGGGAACCGGCCTGGGGAGATTTGATCTCCACGTCCCCGGAGGTGGTTTCCGCCTGAAGGGAACCGGTCACGGTGCTGGAAATTTCAAGGTCGCCCGAGACGCTCTCGGCGCTGACCGAACCGAAGGTCAGCTTGGAGGAGGTTTCCAGGTCGCCGGAGGAGCTTGCGAAGGTCAGGCTCTCATAGGTGGTGTCGGGCAGGTAGATGGTCACCTCGGGGTCCCCCTTGGTGGCGGAAAAAAGGCTGATGCTTACGCCCGGGTCGTAGGCCGACACCTTCAGCACGCCGTCTGTGACGGTGACGGTGTGGGGCCGGGTGGGGAATTCGTCGCAGACCACCCGGGGGGCGCTGCGGATGTCGTAAACGATGTTGACGTCGGCGCTGGTTTCCTCGATCTCAATCCGGGTGACCGTGCCGCCGATGGGGTGGGTGCGGGTGACGGGGGTCTGATACTGGAAGATCTGGAAATCGGCCCCGGCCCGGAGCACCGGCTGGGCAAAGGCCATGGCCCCGGCCAGCAGGACGGCGGCAGCGGACAGGAGGGGACGGCGGACGGAATAACGCATGGGACAACGCTCCTTTCGACGGGTGATTCTGTCGGGGTGGGAATACGGCCGGGCGCGGGGGGCAGCCTTCTGCCCCAAACCGCCGCGGGACCCTTTCAGGGAGAGCTTAGAGCAATCCAATGAAATAGTGTGAAGTCTGCATACATCCCGAGTGGGGTCTGGGGCAACAACAGCGACCGCTGCCAGTGGCAGAGGGAGGGAGCTATTGTTGGCGCCGCGCTCCGGTTTTCGCAAGGGCGCAGCGCGTCCCGCCGCGAAAATCGGCTAAGCGCAAGAGAGCAAAAGCCCCAGCTTCCGAAAAAGGGCGGGTGGCAGCACCGCCGAAGCGCCGCCTGCGGCGGAAACAGCGAGGCGCGTGCTGGCGCAGCGCTCCGGTTTTTTCAAGGGCGTTCGTCCCGCAGAAAAAAGCGGCCAAGCGCAAGAGGACGGGCATTCAGATGAAAAGACAAAAGCTTTTCCGAATTGGATACTTGAGGAACTGATGTCCCCTGAATCCGGCAATGGAAGTAATTGCTGCTTTTTTCCCGGGAGAGCTTAGAAGTCCCAGTCGGTGCGGACCCGCCCGTGGGCGGACTCGACCTGGCTGCTGCCGGTGACGGTGTACTGCCTCAGCTCGATGTTGCCGCTGGAAGTGGTGAGGGAGGCGTTGCCGTTGATGGTCACCCATTCCAGCTCGATGTCGCCGGTGGAAGTCTCGGCGGTGAGGGAAGCGGCGGTCACGTCCTCAAGGTCAATGTCCCCGGTGGTGGTGGTCAGCGCGGCGCTGCCCGCCACGGTGACCTGTTCCAGATCGATGCCGCCGATCGTCGCCTCCGCCTGGACGGCCCCGGCCTGAAGGCCCTTGAGCTCGATGTCGCCGGTGGTCGTGCTGATGTCCAGCGCGCCGGTGACCTTGCCCGCAATCTCCACATCGCCGGTGGTGGTCTCAGCCTGGACGGCGCCGAAGGTCAGCCGGGAGGAGGTTTCCAGATCGCCGGTGGAGCTGCTGAAGCTCAGGTTCTCGTATTCGGTGCCGGGCAGATAGAGGGTCAGCTCCGGGTCTGTGTCATCGGAAGTATAAAAGGACGAGCTTTCCAGCGAGATGGTCAGGACGCCGTTTTCCACCGTGACGGTGTGGGGATGGTTGGTGAACTCCCGGCAGACCACTCGGGCGTCCCCCTTGGCGTCGTAGGCAATCTTTACATCCGAGACGGTTTCGTCGATCTCAATGCTGGTGAAAGCGCCGCTGACCGGGTAGGTGCGGGAGGTCAGGGTGTCCTTCTGGAACAGCTGGAAGTCGGCGCGGGCTTTCAGCACCGGCTGGGCAAAGACCATGGCCCCGGCCAGCAGGACGGCGGCGGCGGACAGGACGGTTTTGGCTGCGGAATGACGCATGGGACAACGCTCCTTTCGGTTGAGGTTTGATGGGGGTGAAATGCGGTCGGAAACAGGGAGCAGGGGCCGGGTCAGTACCCGGCCTCGATGGCCCGGATTCTTTCGTAGAAAAAGTCGTTGGCGGGGGTGGGCATCCCGTGCTTTTGGGCCAGACGGCGGACCGTCCCCGCGAATTCCTCCACCTCGGTGGGGCGGCGGGCCAGAACATCCTGCCGCATGCTGGGCATCCCGTCGGGGGCGAAGGCGGGCATGGCGGCTTCCAGCCAGGTCACGTCGTTGTCGGGGGGCAGAGGAACCCCCTCCAGATTGGCCAGCCGGATGACCTCCTGCATGGCCTCCAGCATCTTGTCCCGGGCCGGGCCGGGGACGGCAAGCCCGCCATAGGGCAGGTCGAAGGCGGCGGCCTGATTGAGGCCCACATTCACCATCAGTTTGTGCCATTGTTTATAGAGGATGTCGGCGCAGGGCTCGTTTTCAATGCCGCAGGCGGTCAGGTAGCGGGCCAGAGCCTTAACCCGGGGGGTCATCCGGCCGTCCCGCTCCCCGAACTGAATCTTTCCCGCGGACTGGAACCGAAGGCTCCGCCCGGTGCGGGTGGCGTCCATCCCGATGGCTACGCTCCAGAGGGTGTGGCCGGGGTAGACGGCCTCGATCCGCTCCTCGCTGGTGATGCCGTTCAAAACGCTGAGAATCACCGTGTCCGGCCCCACAAAGGGGGCGATTTCCCGCAGGACCCCTTCCAGCGCTGTGGTTTTCACGGCCACCAGCAGAAAATCCACCGGCTGCCCGGCCTCGGGGGAAACATAGGAGAACCGGCACCCCTCCCCGTTGCAGAGCACCGGCTCGGCGGCGTAGCGGGCGGCCCGGGCAGGGTCTGCGATGACCTGCACCCCCGGCATCTTCCGCCCGAACAGGATGCCCAGCGCCCCCAGCCCGATGAGGGCCGCGGTGCGGATGGACGGTTCCGCTTTCACCGGCGTTCCGTCGGGGCCGAGGAAAACCCGGTCCCCCTCGGCGATCTGCCGCTGGCGCAGCAGCGGGTCGGGGAGGGCGCAGGTCTTTTTCTGCCCCGAGGGACTTTCCAGCAGGACCTCGCAGGCGGGCTGCCGCCCTTCGGGCAGTTCCTCGCAGCCGTAGTCCTCCTCGTCGATCCGCAGAACACGGTATTCCTCCATGGGTCGGCCTCCTTATCTGAGAGCCTGTATCAATTGATTGGGATTTACTCTATTATATCGGTAGGATATGACCCTGTCAATGGGAAGCAGGGATGGGATTTTTCTCAAAAATAGCCATCTGTTCTTTGTAACAACGCACAAAATAGACCCCTTCCGCGATGGCGGTCACCACCCAGGAGCAGACAAAGAGCAGATAGAGGGATTCGATGGTGTGGAAATGGGCGAAGATGGTGTAGATCCAGACAATCCGGAACACGCAGGAGCCGAGGATTACAATAACCGTGGGGGCCACCGTCCGCCCCAGCCCCCGGGAGGCCGCGATGGTGCAGTCCATAAAGGCGGAAACCGGGTAGGACAGGCCCATAATCAGCAGCCGCTGCATCCCGGCCTCGATGACCGGCGGCTCGGTGGTAAAGAGGGAGAGGAAGGCCTCGCCGAAGATCACGAGGCTCAGGCCCAACATCAGCCCCACCCCGAAGGAGTAGGCCAGGGAGATGAAATAGCTCTTTTTGACCCGGTCGGGCTTGCCCGCGCCGAAGTTCTGGCTCATGAAGCTGGAACAGGCGGTGTAGAAGGCGGCCATGACGTCGTAGACCAGGGCGTCCGAGTTGGCCGCGGCGGCGTTGCCCCGGACCACGATGGTGTCAAAGGAGTTGACGCTGGCCTGAATAAAGAGGTTGGCCAGCGCAAAGATGGCGTTCTGGCACCCGGCGGGGATGCCGAGGGCCAGGATGGCGCGGGTCCGGGCGGGGTCCAGCCGGAGCTGGGCGGGCCGCAGGGCGTAGCAGTCGGTCGCCCTGAGCAGGGCCCGGAGAATCAGCCCGGCGGAGAGATACTGGGAGAGGATGCTGGCCAGGGCCACCCCCGCCACGTCCAGATGAAAGACGATGACGAAAAAGAGGTTGAGGGCAATGTTCAGCACCCCCGCCGCAGACAGATAATACAGCGGGCGGCGGGTGTCGCCCACGGCGCTGAAGACGGCGTTGCCGAAGTTGTACAGGGCCATGGCCGGCATGCCCAGGAAGTAGATTCGCAGATAGAGCACCGCGCCGTCGATCAGGTCGGGCTTTGTGCCCAGCAGCCGCAGCAGGGCGGGGGAAAAGACCAGGCCGATCCCCAGCAGCAGGCACCCGGCCAGCAGGCTGATGAGGGCGGCGGAGTGGACGGTCCCGGCCACGTCCCGGGGGTGGCGGGCGCCGTAGTACCGGGCCACCAGAACGTTGATGCCGCCGCCCAGACCGATCAAAAAGCCGGTGAACAGGGTGACGAAGATGGTGGTGGAGCCCACCGAGCCCAGAGCCGCAGACCCGGCGAACCGGCCCACCACGGCGATGTCCGACATATTAAAAAGCACCTGCAGCAGGTTGGACAAGACCAGCGGCAGGCTGAAGACCAGGATCTGACGGCCAAGGCGGCCTTCGGTCAGGCTGGGAGCAGCAGATGACATAATGGTTCCGATTCTCCTTTGTTACAGCAGGTTTTTTGATCCGCGGACAGTATAGCGCATCTGCCGCCCAAGCGCAAGAGAAAGGCCGCAGTTCCCGGGGGCTGAGCGCAGGAGGACCGGGGTTAACCCTTCTCGGGGGCCACAAGACCCGCCAGCAGTTCATAAAAGGCGGGGTAGTCCCGCTTGAGGCGGAGGATGTGCCCCTCCCGGTCGAGGAAACAGTGCTCGGTCTGGCCGGTGCAGACTTCCGCCCCGGCGGCATTGGTCATCCGGTAGCCGATGGTCAGGCGGGCGTTGGTCAGCGCCAGGACAGAGACCTCGATGGAGACCAGATCGTCGAAGGTGGTGCTGGCCTTGTAGCGGCAGTCCACGGCGGTCACCGGCGAGAGGACGCCCAGCTCCTCCAGCCGGGCGTAGCTCCAGCCGATCTGGGAGAGAAAGTCGATGCGGGCTTCCTCCATCCAGCGGATGTAGTTGGAATGATGGGTGACCCCCATCCGGTCGGTTTCGTAATACTGGACTCTATGGCGGCAGGGCTGCAAGATGATTCCTCCTTTTGGGCAAAACGGTTTGTGTCTGGCCGGGCCGGGTGCGGCCCGCGGTTCTATTTTCTCACAGCCCGGGGGCTTTGTCGAGCGGGGAAGGGCAAAAAAGATTTCCGGGGTGCGGATTTGGAAAAACATGGTATAATAGGGGCAAAGAATCAAGAAACAAAGGAGCAGCAGACCAATGAAATACGATTTCACCTCCATCATGGACCGCCGCGGCCAGGACGCCATCGCTCTGGACAGCCTGGGCAAGCCCGGCGGGTTTGCGCCCGGTGCGCCCAAAGAGGGCTTTGACCCCATCCCCATGTGGGTGGCGGACATGAATTTCCCCACCGTGCCCTCCATCCCGGCGGCCATCGCTGCCCGCGCCCGGCACCCGGCCTACGGCTATTTTGAACCCTCCGACGCTTACTATCAGGCGATCATCGGCTGGCAGGTCCGGTGCAACGGGGCCAGCCCGGCCCTCCTCACCCCCGAGTGCATCGGCTATGAGAACGGGGTTCTGGGGGGCCTTGTCTCGGCTCTGGCCGCCGTGGCGGCCCCCGGCGACCCGGTGCTGGTCCACAGCCCCACCTACATCGGCTTTACCCGGGCGCTGAAAGACAACGGCTACAACATCGTGCATTCCCCGTTGGTGAAGGACGAAAAGGGCGTCTGGCGGATGGACTATGCCGACATGGACGCAAAAATCAAAAAGCTGAAGATTCACGCGGCGGTGTTCTGCTCTCCCCACAACCCCTGCGGCCGGGTCTGGGAGCGCTGGGAGCTGGAAAACGCCATGGAGGTCTACCGGGCAAACGACTGCCTTGTGGTGTCGGACGAGATCTGGTCCGACATCCTGCTGGACGGCCACAAACACATCCCGACCCAGCTGGTCAGCGAGGACGCCCGAAACCGGACGGTGGCCCTCTACGCCCCCAGCAAGACCTTCAATCTGGCGGGGCTGGTGGGAAGCTACCACATTATTTATAACGCCACCCTGCGGGACCGGGTGCGGGCCCGCAGCGCCAAGAGCCACTACAACAGCATGAACGTCCTCTCGATGCACGCCCTCATCGGCGGATACAGCCCCGAGGGCCGGGAGTGGGTGGACGAGCTGTGCCAGGTGCTGAGCGGGAACGTCCGCTTTGCCTGCGATTACATCCGCGATCACTTTGAGGGGGTGGAGGTCAGCCGCCCCGAGGGGACCTATATGCTCTTTCTGGACTGCACCAAATGGTGCGAGGCCCACGGCAAAACCATCGGCGAGGTCCTGAAAGCCGGGTGGGACGTGGGGGTCGCCTGGCAGGACGGCCGGAAGTTCCACGGCCCCTGCGCGATCCGGATGAACCTTGCCCTGCCCCTGAGCCGGGTGCAGGAGGCCTTCCACCGGCTGGACAAGTATGTGTTCAACGCCTGAATTTTGAAACCCACCCACCCGCCCTTTTAAGGTTCCCCCCTTGCCGCTGCGCGGCGTTCCCCCCGGGGGAAATGGACGGTCAGCGGCTTCTGTCCAGAAACAAAAGGGCGGTGAAAATGTTCCCCGTGGAACAATTCTGTCCCCCAATAAAGGACAAAAAAGATGCAAAATCCCGCAGGTTTGAGGAAAAACCGTTGACAGAACCCCCGCCGGATGGTACTCTGTTCAGGAGACTAAAGAACTGAAGAATTGAGGAAACAACCAATGGCGCTGTTCAAAGCGGTATACACGTTTTTATGGGGCGATCTGGTCCGGGTTCCGCTGCCGGGGGGCAGCACGCTGGGCCTGTCTGTGCTGGTGATGCTTCTGGTTCCGGCGGGGATCTATTTCACGGTGCAAACCCGCTTTCTGCCCTTCCGGCTCTTTCCCGAGATGATGCGGCTGACGATGGAAAAGAACGCCGGGCCCGAACGCACCGGAATCTCCGGGGTTCAGGCCCTGATTGTGTCCACGGCCTGCCGGGTGGGGATGGGAAACCTCGTGGGCGTTGTGGCCGCCATCTCGGCGGGAGGCGCGGGGGCGGTGTTCTGGATGTGGCTGATGGCCCTGCTGGGGTCCTCCACCGCCTTCGTCGAGGCCACGCTGGCCCAGATTTATAAGGAAAAGGACCCCCTCTACGGCGGCTACCGGGGCGGCCCGGCCTACTATCTTCACCGCCTGTTCTGCCCCGAGGGCTGCGGGCGGAAAAAGTCGGTGCTGGCGGTGCTCTTTGCCCTGTCCGGTCTGGTCTGCTGGTGCGGCATCAGCCAGGTGACCAGCAACTCCATCTCCTCGGCCTTTGAAAATGCCTTCGGGGCGCCGCCCCTCTGGTCCACGGTGGCGCTGGTAACGGTCACGGCAATCATCGTCCTGCGGAAGAACGCGACGGTGAAGGTGCTGGACCGGCTGGTGCCGGTGATGGCGGGGTGCTATTTCTGTATCACGCTGTTCATCATCCTGAAAAACGCCGCCCTTCTTCCGGCGGTGTTTGGCCGAATCTTCGCCGAGGCCTTCGGCCTGCGTCAGGCGGTGGCGGGCGGGATCGGCGCGGTCATCATGAATGGCGCAAAGCGGGGCCTGTTCTCCAATGAGGCCGGTTCCGGCTCGGCGCCCTGCGCCGCTGCGGCCGCCGATATCAGCCATCCGGCCAAGGAGGGCCTGCTGCAGTCTCTGGGCGTGTTCATTGATACTCTGGTGATCTGCAGCTGCTCGGCCATGGTGATGCTGCTGACCCCCGAGAGCCTGACCACCGGCCTGGAAGGCATGGACCTGCTCCAGACCGCCATGCGGTACCATCTGGGCGAGTTCGGCGTGATCTTCATTGCGGTGATTCTGTGGCTGTTCAGTTTCTCCACCTTCCTGGGAATTCTGTTCTATGCCCGGTCCAATGTGGCGTACCTGTTCGGGGACAACTGGATCTCCCAGACCCTGTACAAGAT
>JAHLFH010000176.1 GCA_018883885.1 Candidatus Faecalibacterium intestinavium
AGCACCGCCGAAGCGCCGCCTGCGGCGGAAACAGCGAGGCGTGTGCTGGCGCAGCGCTCCGGTTTTTTCAAGGGCGTTAGTCCCGCAGAAAAAAGCGGCTAAGCGCAAGAGGACGGGCAGTCAGATGAAAAAACACGGGCTTTCCCGAATCTGAAACTTGAGGAACTGATGTTCCCTGTGTTCAGCGTTTGCAGGAAGTTGTTGCTTTTTCCGGGATTGCTGCAAACGCAGACGCTCACCGCAGGGGCAGCACCTGACCGTCCTCGTTGACCAGCTCGCTCCGGCCGCCGCCGATGTACCACGCCTCGCCGTACAGGGTCTCGTGACCGTCGGCGCACAGGACGTAGGAGCCGTCTGGCAGGCCGAACACGGGGCGGCGGATGCAGTCGGCCAGCCCCATTTCCAGCAGGTTCTTCCCGTCCACCTGGAAGTCCTTGGTACACTGGTAGTGGGGGTAGATTCGGGTTTCGGTCAGCCCCAGGCCGGACATCCAGCGGGAGAACATATGGTCGGTGGCCTCGCCCGGTTCCTCGGGCAGGGCGTAGACGATCCGGGCCGCGTTCATCGACCCGGCGCTGATGCCCAGCACCAGCCCGTGATAGTTCTGGAGCAGGGCGGGCAGGCCCAGCTGGGAGAAGAAGCGGTTCTGGGTGGGGACGTGGCCGCCCCCGAGGATCAGGAAATTGCATTGCTCCAGAAGCTCGCCGATCTCGTCGGAGTTGCGGCCATCGCAGACCATCAGCTTTTCCAGAGGCAGGCCCGCGTTCCGCAGGCAGGCCGAAAAGGCGGCGGCGGCGCGGTCGTTGTCCTCGTGGGCGTCGGGGTCGGCCACCAGCAGAAGCCCGCAGGGAGGGTCGACGGGCCAGGCGGCCCGGAGGTTCTCGACAAAATGGTTGCGCTGGTCCAGCACCGGGATCTCGGGGCCGGATTCATAGGGGCAGCCGGTGGGGCTGCTGGTCAGAAACAGGGTCATAGCGTTATTCCTCACTGTGCAACTGTGCAAACCGGCTGAATGGCCGGTGGATGGGTGTGTGGTGCGCCGCGCTGCGGCTGATTTATTGTAACACAAAACCCGCCCGGGCGGCAGGGGTATATTTACCAAAAGAAAGGGATATCTTTTGCTGTTCTGCTCAAAAATTTTGCGCACCCGCCGCAGCGGCGGCACAATTTTCCGCCCCGGGGTCTGCTCCGAGTATACCGCCCGGGTGTGAAAAAGAAATGGAAACCCGGTGAAGATTTTTCCTGCGTTCGGCCGGCGTTGACAGCCCCCGGCCCGCCCGATATAATGGGGGAAACATCGAGGAAAAGGAGCGTGTTTTCCAATGGAACAGCTGTATGAAAAGGCCGGCGAGAGCGCGGCGTTTCTCCAGGGCAGGCTGCCCGGCCAGCCGAAGATCGCGGTGGTGCTGGGGTCGGGCCTCGGCAATCTGACCGCCGAATTTACCGACACCACCGAGATTCCCTATTCGGATATTCCCCATTTCCCCCTGTCCAGCGTGGCGGGGCACAAAGGGGCGCTGCTGGCGGGAAAACTCCATGGCCGGGAGGTCCTGGCGCTGGAAGGCCGGTTCCACTTCTACGAGGGCTACACCATGAAGGAGGTCTGCTATCCCTTCTACGTCCTCAAGCTGCTGGGGGTGGAGCAGGTGGTGCTGACCAACGCGGCGGGCGGCGTCAACCGGAGCTTTGCGCCGGGGACCCTGATGCTCATCAACGATTATATCAACATGATGGGGACGAACCCCCTCATCGGGCCCAACGACGAGCGGTTCGGGCCCCGCTTCCCGGACATGACCGAGGTGTTTGACCCCGGTCTGCGGGCTCTGGCGGGCCGGGTGGCCGGCGAGCTGGGCGTCGAGTACAAGGAGGGGGTCTATCTGGGCTTCATGGGTCCCTGCTATGAGACGGCGGCCGAGATTCGGGCCTTTGCGGCGCTGGGGGCCGATGCAGTGGGGATGAGCACCGTCCCCGACGCGATGGTCTGCAATTATCTCGGGATGAAGGTGCTGGCCGTCAGCTGCATCACCAACATGGCCACCGGCATCCAGACCGTCAAGCACAGCCACGAGCGGGTGCTCCAGATCGCCAACGAAGCCGGGGACCGGATGTGCCGCTGGCTGGGCGAGGTCATCGGGAGGATGTAACGGAGGATTGCCGCTTTTTGAAAAAAGCGGCGCAAAAACGTTTTTCTGCAAAACCGCAGCGGCGGTTTTGGGGAAATTTAGAGTAATCCCATGAAATGGCGTAAAGCCTTCCATACACCCGGAAAGGGGTCTGGGGCAACAACAGCGACCGCTGCCAGTGGCAGAGGGAGGGAGCTGTTGTTGGCGCCGCGCTCCGGTTTTCGCAAGGGCGCAGCGCGTCCCGCCTCGAAAATCGGCTAAGCGCAAGAGAGCAAAAGCCCCAGCTTCCGATAAAGGGCGGGGTTAAAATAAAAAAACACCGGCTTTGCCGAACCACGAACGGTCGGAACGGATGTCGGCTGAACAGGCAATCCGGGATTGCACTAAAACTTAAATGGAAGGAAAGGGCCTCTGTGCGCTGCGGAGGCTCTTTCTCTCTGCTGCAACACCACAAACAGGGGAGTGAAAACCGATGCAGGACGCCGCAAGGGTCTTGAAACAGTATTTTGGCTATGACGCCTTCCGCCCCGGGCAGGAGGCCATCGTCCGCCGCCTGCTGGACGGGCAGGACGTGCTGGCCGTCATGCCCACCGGGGCGGGGAAATCGGTCTGCTATCAGGTGCCCGCCCTGCTGCTGCCCGGCATCACCCTCGTGATTTCCCCGCTGGTCAGCCTGATGAAAGATCAGGTGGGGGCGCTGGTGCAGGCCGGGGTCAAGGCGGCCTTTTTGAACAACAGCCTCAACGACCGCCAGAAGGCCCTGATGCTCCAGCGGGCCCGGGAGGGCTGGTATAAGATCATCTATGTGGCCCCCGAACGGCTGGAAATGCCGGGCTTTCTCCGCTTTGCCCGGGAACAGCCCATCAGCATGGTGGCGGTGGACGAGGCCCACTGCATCAGCCAGTGGGGGCAGGACTTCCGCCCCAGCTACCTGCGGATTCGGGCGTTTATCGAGGGGCTGCCGGTCCGGCCGGTGGTGGGGGCCTTCACGGCCACCGCCACCGCCCGGGTGCGGGAGAACATCCGGGAGGAGCTGGCCCTCCGCGCCCCCTATGAGGTGACCGCCAGCTTCGACCGCCCCAACCTCTTTTTCGAGACCCGGCAGGTGCTTTCCAGCGAAAAGCCCGCCCGGCTGCTGGGGCTGGTGCTGGAACAGGGGGAGCAGGCGGGGATCGTCTATTGCAGCACCACCCGCCAGGTGGACGAGGCCGCGGCCCTGCTCCAGCGCCACAGCATCCGGGCCGCCGCCTACCACGCCAAGCTTCCCCCCGAAGTCCGGCAGAAAAATCAGGACGACTTCCTCTACGACCGGGTGCAGGTCATGGTGGCCACCAACGCCTT
Organism: Candidatus Faecalibacterium intestinavium; assembly: GCA_018883885.1. Lineage (GTDB taxonomy): Bacteria > Bacillota > Clostridia > Oscillospirales > Ruminococcaceae > Faecalibacterium > Faecalibacterium intestinavium. Next base: position 3,465 of record JAHLFH010000176.1, read on the forward strand.
TGGGATGGGAATCAACAAGCCCAACGTCCGGTTTGTCATCCACTACAATATGCCCAAGGATCTGGAAAGCTATTATCAGGAGGCGGGCCGGGCCGGGCGGGACGGCGAACCCGCCCGCTGCGTCCTGCTCTACGCTGGGATGGACGTCCGGACCATCCGCTTCCTGCTGGAAAAGGAGCAGGAAAACCAGACCGCCCTGCCCGCCGAGGTCCGGGCCGAGGCCGCCCAAAAGGCCGAGGAGCGGCTCAAGTATATGACCTTTTATTCCACCACCCGGCGGTGCCTGCGGGGGTTTTTGCTGCGGTACTTTGACCAGAAGGCCCCGGCCCGCTGCGGCAACTGCTCCACCTGTCTGGCGATGGAGCGGGCGGAGGCCGCCGAGGCGGCGGCTGCGGCCCGTCGGGCAG
>JAHLFH010000177.1 GCA_018883885.1 Candidatus Faecalibacterium intestinavium
GCGCTGGCCCGGCTGACCCGCAGCCGGATGATGCAGCAGATCTATCAGATCATCGACGACGCCATGCAGTCGGCCTGCCGCCAGAACGTCCGGCGGCCCAACGCGGCCGCCGCCCTCCACTGGTACCGGGAGATTCTGGCCGCCTTTGAGGCCCGGGAGTCCGCCCGGGCCCGGCAGGCCATGGAGCAGGCCCTGGCCCAGACCTACTGGATCTCCACCGTCTATCAGGACGTGGCCCAGATGGAGACGGCCTTCGCCGACCGGGTGGCCGTCCGCTATTACGACGAGGCCGCCGGGGCGGTGCGGGAGATCCTCTACCGGGACTATGCCGCCGACATCCGCCGGATGGTGGGCTGGCTGCGGCGCACCCTGCCCGGGGTCGAGGGGCGGCACATCGGCCTTCTGGCCCGGAGCGGCTATCCCTATGCGGTGGCCCTGTTCAGCTGCCTGCTGGCCGGGGCGGTGGCCGTCCCCCTGAACAGCGAAAAGAGCTGGCCCGTCCTCCGGGACGAGATGGCCCGGGCGGACGTGACCGCCCTCCTGACCGACGGCAGCTACGCCGAGCGGGAGCCGGAGCTGCGCCAGTGGGAGGGGCCGCTGCTGGATATCGCCGCCTTTGCCCGCTGCACCGAGCTGGCGGAGCTGGCCGAGTGCGCCGACCCCGGGGCCCTGGCCCTCATCGTCTTTACCTCCGACACCACAGGCCGCAGCAAGGGGGTCATGCTGAGCCAGAAAAACCTCTTTGCCCCCATGCGGCTGTTTACCGAGCCCTTTGAAACCATGCCCGCCCAGCTGGGCTGGCCCGAGGGGTATCAGCCTTCTTCTTTCAGTGTGCTGCCCCTCTTTCACATCGCGGCCCTCACCAGCCTGATCTCCTGGAGCATCAGCGGCAGCGCCATCAACTTCTGCTCCGACCTGCGGCGGTTCTACCGGGACCTTGCCCTCATGCCCAGCGACGTCATGGCCGTGGTGCCCACATTGCTGAAGTCCATTCACCACGACGTGACCCACGGCAAGGCGGGCCGCCTGGGCAAGCTGCGGCTTTTCACCTGCGGGGCCGCCACCTACGACCCCCAGATGCTGGCCGACCTGATCGGCCGGGGCTTCACCATCATCCAGACCTACGGCCTGACCGAGACGGTGGGGGACGGCGGCTGGAACAGCGCCCAGGACCCCGCCCATCTGTCCTCGGTGGGGCTGCGGGACCCGGACATGGAATACCGGCTGGAGGACGGCGAGCTGTGCATGAAGGGCGACGCCGTCATGCTGGGCTATTACAGGGAGCCGGAAAAGACCGCCGCCGTCCTCCGGGACGGCTGGTTCCACACCGGGGACCTGGCCCGGATCGACCCGGACGGCTACCTCTATCTGACCGGGCGGAAACAATACCGGATGGTCCTGCCCAGCGGCGAAAAGGTCAGCCCCGAGGAGATCGAGACCCTGCTGGGCCGCTGCCCCGCCGCGCTGGAAGTGCTGGTGCGGGAGCAGGGGGGCCGGATCTGCGCCCGGGTGTTCTGCCGCGACGGCGCACGGGACACCGTCCGGGCCTTCATCCGGGAGACAAACCGCTCCCTCCCCCTCTACAAACGAGTGACCGCCGTGGAATTCAGCAGCCAGCCGCTGCCCCGGAACGCCCTGGGCAAGCTGCAGCGGGGCTGATTCCACGCCGCCGCAACGGACGCATCATAAAACAGAAAGGAATCAAACGCCATGTTTACTCTGCCTGTAAATACCGTCTATCAACTGGTCAACCGGATGGAAACGGAATTCCCCGACCGGGTGGCCATCCGCTTTTACAACCCGGAAAAAGAGGCCGTGGAGGAAATCCTCTACCGCCAGTACGCCCAGGACATCCGCCGGGTGGCGGCTTCCCTTCAGGCGGCCCTTCCCGACATCGAGGGCAGGCGGGTGTGCATTCTGGCCGCCAACAGCTACCATTATGCGGTCAGCATCTTCGGCACGGTCCTGGCCGGGGCGGTGGCGGTCCCCCTGAACCTCCAGAAAAGCTGGGACGACATCCAGTACGAGCTGGAGCTGGTGGAGGCTTCCGCCATCCTTCACGACGGGCTGTATCTCGAGCGGGAACCCGCGCTGGGGGAGGAATTCGGTGAAAAGCTGCTGCCCATCGACGGATACCGGGCCTTTGCCCCCGCCGAGACCCGGGAGTGCGCCGACCGGGACGCCCTCATGGCCGTCATGTTCACCTCCGGCACCACCGGACGGAGCAAGGGCGTCATGCTGAGCCAGAAAAACCTCTTTGCCCCCATGCCCGCCTACTGCTCCCCCTTCGGAATCATGCTCAAGCAGATGGGGGTGGACCACTATGATTTCAGCTCCTTTACGGTCCTGCCCATGTTCCACATCGCGGCCTTCACCAGCCTGGTCTCCTGGGCCATCATGGGGATGGCCCACAACCTCTGCACCGACCTGCGCAACTTCTACCGGGATCTGGCCCTGATGCCCAGCGACGTCATGGCCGCCGTGCCGGTGCTGCTCCAGACCATCCACCGGGACGTCATGCGGGGCCGTCAGGACCGGCTGGGCCGTCTGCGGACCCTGACCTGCGGCGCGGCCTCCTGCACCCCGCAGATGATGCTGGATCTGATGGACCACGGCTTTTTCATCATGCAGATGTACGGCCTGACCGAGACCTCCGGCGACGGCACCTGGAACAACGACCAGAGCGCCGCCCACATCCATTCGGTGGGCGTCGGGGACGAGCCGACCTGTGAATATTCCATCCAGGAGGGCGAGCTGTGTATCAAGGGCGACCCCGTCATGCTGGGCTATTACAAGGAGCCGGAAAAGACCGCCGAGGTCCTGATCGACGGCTGGTTCCACACCGGCGACCTGGTCCGGAAGGACGAGGACGGTTACTATTACATCACCGGACGGAAGAAAAACCTGATTATCCTGGCCAGCGGCGAGAACGTCAGCCCCGAGGAGCTGGAAAAGCTGGTCTCGGCCTGCCCTGACGTGCAGGAGTGCATGGTCCGGGAAAAGGACGGCAAGATCTGCGCCGAGGTCTTCTGCCCCGCCGAGGCCCAGGACGCCGTCCGCGCCCACATCACCGAGGCAAACCGCTCCCTGCCCCTCTATAAGCGGATGACCCTTGTGGAGTTCCGCGCCGAGCCGTTCGCCCGGAACGCCACGGGCAAGCTGGTCCGCAGCTGAGGCCCCCTTACTTACACGACATTCCCTTTTTCCTCTTTATTTCTCTCTTGGAGTTCCCCCGGAAGCCGCCTTTTTTGGGCGGACGCCGGGGGAATTTCGTTTAGAGCAATCCCATGAAATAGCGTGAAACCTTCCATACACCCAAAGCGGGGTCTGGGGCAACAACAGCGACCGCTGCCGGCGGCGGGCAGGACCTGCTGGCCTGCGACCGCCAGATGTGCGGCTTCTGGAAGGGCGGGTATGAGGAAAAAATCCTCGCGGCCCTCCGCCGGGCGGAGCAGGCCTATGGTACGCCCCCGCCGCAGGGATAAAAGCGCAAAAAAGAGACAGGCGCCCTTTGCAGGGGAACGCCTGTCTCGTTTTGTGCGGCTGCGGGCCGAACCCGCCTCCGCCTTATTCCGCTTTAAAACCGCTTGATCTTCTTGGAGGGAGTCTTTTCAAACTCGGTCTCCCGGACCACCAGGCTGTAAATCTTCTTGTGGGGAGGCGCCTGGAGGTTGTATTCGTCGATGATCTCCTGAAGGGCCGCCCGCACGTCCTTGATGTGCTTTTTCCGGGCGTACTCATAGTCGGGGAAGATCTCCGCCTCGATGACGCTCTTGTTCTCCCGCACCAGCACTTCCTGAACCAGGCGGTTGGGGCTGAGCTTGTTTTCCAGCTCCTCGGGGGAGACGTTCTCGCCGTTCTTGGTGATGATGAGGTTCTTCTTCCGACCGGTCAGGTAGACGAAGCCCTCCTCGTCCACATAGCCCAGGTCCCCGGTCTTGAGCCAGCCGTCCTCGAGGGTGGCGGCGGTTTCCTCGGGCATCTTGTAATAGCCCTGCATCACGCTGCTGCCCCGGACCCACAGCTCGCCGTCCACGGTTTTGGCCTCGCAGTTGTCAATCAGCTGGCCCACCGCCCGGTTGTTGGGCTTCCAGGGACGGGTGGTGCTGATGACGGGGGAGCACTCGGTCATGCCGTAGCCCTGAAGGATGGTGATGCCGTATTTGGCGAACAGCTCGATGTAGGAGGAATCCAGATAGGCCCCGCCGCTGCTGATTTTGGTCAGCTGCTTGCCGAACAGGGTGTTCTTCACCAGTTTGGGGGGAAGGATGGTGTTTTCCTCCAGCTTTTTGGCGATGGTCTCGATCATCAGGGGGACCATCAGAATCATCTCCGGCTTGAACAGCTGGATGTTCTTCACCACCCGCAGCAGAGAATCGTTGATGCAGATGACCGCCCCCAGAGAGATGCCCTTGATGAGGTCCAGGCACAGGCAGTAGGCGTGATGGATGGGCAGCACCGAGAGAAGCACCAGCCGGTCGGGCAGGTTCATCTGGATGCTCTCGGCGTTCTCGGCCAGGTTGCGGTGGGTCAGCATGACGCCCTTGCTTTTACCGGTGGTGCCGGAGGTAAACATGATGGTACACAGCTGGTCCGGCTGGGGCATCACGTCGCAGGGGCCGGGGTGGGCCGCCAGCAGCTTGTCAAAGGAGAGCAGCCCCTCGCCGTCCTCCTCCTGCTGCATCAGGACCACAGATTTGAGCTGGGGGCAGTGCTCCAGCGCCCCCTCGGCCACGTCCCTGCGGGCGGCGTCCGCCACCAGAAGGGTCACGTCGGCCCGGTCCAGCAGCTCCCACACGTCCGCGGCGGGGAGGGAAGCGTCCAGCGGCACCGCCACGCTGCCGCAGTTGACAATGCCCAGATAGGTCACAAACCAGCGGTAGGATGTGGGGCCGATGACCGCAATGTGGCTGCCCTGCTGGCCCAGAGCGGCCAGCGCGTTGGAAAACCGCTCGCTGTCCTCCCGGAGCTGGGTGTAGGTTTTGTCCTCCACCTGGTTTTTGCCGGCCTTGTAGCGCACGCCCACCTCGGGGCCGAAGCGCTCCTGGGCATCCACGAGGATTTCACGGATGGTACTTTTCATGGCGTATTCCCCCGTCGTTACTGGGCCTGCGCCAGCTTCTGGATGTAGTCCACCGCCTCGCCCACGGTGATGATCTTGACCGCCTCGGCCTCATCCACCTCGACGTCGAAGGTGTCCTCCACCTCGCCCAGCATGCTCATGAAGTCGAAGGAGGTAAAGCCAAGGTCCTCCATGAAACGGGACTCCGGGGTGATCTTCTCCGGCTCCACTTCCACATAATTGCAGATGATTTCAACCAGTTTCTCAAACATAATTCAATTCCTCTTTCCCGCAAAGTTTCTTGCGTTTATACCAGCTTGATGATCTCGCCGATGGAGAGATCGGGCTTCTCCACGCCCTTGAACATGATCTTGCACAGGTAGTAGTAGAAGTACTCCAGATCCTCCCGGGAGACCGCCTTGATCTGATGCTCGAAGTTGAAGTCCAGGCCGTTGTCCTCGGGGCGGTGCATGACGGTCAGGTAGACCGCCTGGGGGGTCATGCCGTTGGGGAACCACTTGGTGGTGTAGCGGATATCGCCCAGCTTGTCCAGGCCCTTCTCCTTGAGGGTCAGGGGCTGATAGGTCAGGGAGATGGGCTCATAGGTCAGGCCTGCATGGGGCTGGGGGTCTACCTTGGCCCGGTAGGCGAAATAGGCGGTGGGGTCATAGTTGGCGTGGCGGAAATACTCGTTCTGCTTGTCCCGGATGGCGTAGATGGCGTCGATGAACTTCACATCCTGGCCGAAATCGGTGCAGAAGGGGAAGGAGTGGATGCGGGTGCCGCCCGACTTTTTCTCCTTCAGGGTGGCGCGGCGGGCGATGGCCGTGTTGATGGAGATGCAGTCCACGCCGTTCATCTTCTGGAAGTAGGTCCGCATTCCCATCAGCAGCAGGCAGACCAGAGAGACGTGGTACTGCTCGCAGAAATCCATCAGCCGCTTGGTGGGTTCGCCTTCCAGATGGAAGATATCCAGGGCCGAAGCGGTGTCGTCCGACGCGTTGAAGGCCGACCGCAGTTCGGGGTTGTGGAACATGGCGCGGGCCGCTTCCAGCTTGCCGGTTCCCCGCAGGCCGCAGTAGGTGGGGTGGCTGGCCTCGATCTCCTTCTGGAAGAACTCGGCGTCCTTCTGCTGGGCCTTGCCGCCCGCCTCGTAGGCCAGATCCCGCTGGACCTGCTCGATGTAGGAGGCCATCTCCTTGGGCGCGGGCACGCCCTCATACTTCTGGTGGCAGTACAGCTCGATGATGTCCTTGAGGAAGGTAATCAGGGACTGGGCGTCCACGATCATATGATGGCCCAGGAAATACAGGCCGTTGTAGCCGTCGGGCAGGGCGATCATGACAATCCGGGTGAGGGGAGAGTCCTCCAGCGGGAAGGGGACGGTGGTCCACTGCTGCATCACCTTGTCGGCTTCTTCCAGGGTGCCCTTGGAGAAGTCCACAAGCTCGATGTCCCGTTCTTCCTTGTCCACAATGTACTGGTAGCAGTTGCCCTCTTTGTCCTTGGCAAAGCGGACCCGCATGGCCTCGCACCGGTCATACGCCTTGTAAATGCACTCCTTGAGCAGCGGCCAGTCGATTTCGGTCTGGATGGTCAGCCGGGTGCCGATGTTCAGCACCGCAGCGCTGGGGCAGAAGGGCAGATAAAACAGATGGAATTTCTGGGCGACGGTCAGGGGATAGACCGGGTAGCCTTTGTGTTTCCGCATCATACAATAATTCCTCCCATAAATTTGTCCAGGGCCGCCTGATAGTCCTGCGTATTTTTATAATAGCTTTCCACATGGCCCGCCCCTTCCACGATCATTCGGGTCTTGGGGGCGGCGCAGTTCTCATAGATCTCATCGCACATCCAGGAGGGCACAAAGGAGTCCTTGCTGCCGTGGATGAAGAGCATGGGAACTTTGGCCTTCCGCACCTCCCGGGCGGCGTTGCACTCGTCCAGACCATAGCCCGCAAGATGCTTGTTGATCCGGTCGGACAGGGGAATGATCGGGAAGGCGGGCAGATGGTACATGGTGTGGAGCACATGGGTGAACACCTCTTTGGGGGAGGTGAAGGCGGAATCGGAGACGATTCCTTTCACCTGCGGGGGCAGGTCCAGTCCGCTGACCATGCAGACGGTGGAACCACCCATCGAACCGCCGTGGAGGAGGATCTGGGCGTCCTCGCCCACCTTGTCCACCGTCCAGCGAATCCACTGCATGGCGTCCAGCCGGTCCTTGCAGCCGAAGCCCACATATTGGCCCTCGCTTTTCCCGTGGGCCCGCTGGTCCACGATCAGGACCCCGAAGCCCCGGCTGAGGAAGAACCGGGCCAGGCTGGGGTATTCGCCCATGCCGGAGCTGGTGTAGCCGTGGAAGCAGATGGCCACCTTGTTCCCCGGGCCGGGGAAATAGTAGCCGTGGAGCCGCAGCCCGTCCTCCGAGCAAAGGTCCACTTCCTCGTGGGGCTGCGCCAGCAGCCATTCCTGATTTTCCTTCATAAGCGGAAAATACCGGCTCCAGTCGATGCCGGACATTTTGGCGCTCCGCTCCGGCTTGGCGTTGGAGCGGAGCATGGTGCGCCGGTAGAAATACACGGTGCCCAGCCCTTCCGCCGCAGCCACCAGGCCGGCCAGGGCCGCCGCTTTCTTCAGCATACTCACTGCGCTCATCCCTTTCTCCGCCGGGCCAGCAAATCGCCCAGCTTCAGTGCTTTGTCAAGGTTTCCGTCCACCTTGAGCTTGCCCATGGTAAAAGCCATCACGGGGTCCGCTTTGCCCCGCGCCAGCTTGAACAGCGTATCCGCAGTACAGGTAAACATTGCGTCCCGGTCGAAGTATTCGTAGGGCTCCACGGACAGGATGCCGTCCTTCACTTCAATGTAGAAGATGCCCTCGCTCTCCCCGGTGATATTGAATTGAAAGGCCAGATGCTCCTGGATATCGCTAACATCTTCCCCCATCAGCATCCCCTTCAACTCGGAAAACATTTCAGCGTATGTCATAGAATCCTCCTTTTTTCAGCGAACCGCCGAATCAATTCTGAAAATAGCCTAGCACATTTTCCACCGCCGGTCAATATAAATCAGGAATCAAAACTAAAAAAATTGAGATTTTTTCAGAATCAGACCGGTCGGAGGGGCGGCTGGGCAGCCTTCCCCCCCCCCCTGCGGCAGCCCCTCCGGCCGGCTTTGCCCCTTTCCGCGCACACAAAAAAAGAGGGCCGCCGCGAAACCTTCGTTTCGCAGCGGCCCCTTATTACCTGTAGAAATGGAAACTCATTGGGTGAATTTCAGCTGTTGAGCCACCTGTAATCAAATTCTGTAAAGTTGCGGATGAAATGATCCGCGCCCAGCGCCAGCAGATCGGACCCGTCCCCGGTCTCCCCGATGGCAACGATCCGGCCTGCGCCGTTCTTCTTTGCCAGGGAAACCGCCGTGGGGCTGTCCTCAATGACCAGGCATTCTGAGAAGGGAACCTTCAGCCTTCGTGCAGCCTCCAGGTGCATGGCCCCTTTGTCGGCATAGCTTCCGTCGTCGTACACGACGTCGCTCCGCTGAATCCACCGCCCGATGGGGAAGGACTCAAAGTAGAAATCGACGTTTTCCTTCGGGGAAGCGCTTGCCAGCGTAAAGAGAACCCCACGCTCCTGCAAACCCTGCATCAACTCTTCAGCACCCGCTACAAGGTGTACACAGTCCGGATTGCTCCGGCACGCCGAGCGATACATCTCCTCCTTCCGCGCCGCATACCGCTCGCTCTCCTCGACGGTGAGCCAGGGCGCCATGTTTCTGAGGATCGCTTCGTTCCGCGGTCCGCAGATCAGCTTCGGGTCAAGAGGCTTTGTATCTTCCGGGTGCAATTCGTGATAGATCCTTGACCACGCTTCCATGTGGAACCGGGTATCAAAGAACATCGTCCCATTAAAATCAAGAAGTACCGCACGCATTGTCATTCAGACGGCAGCTTATCAGACAAAGATGCCGAAGAATGCGCCAACCAGACCGATGATCAGCAGCAGACCGATGCAGCTGACGGGCTTCCAGTTCTTCTTCTTCATGAGGAAGAACAGGCCCAGGGTCAGAGCCAGGGGGATCAGCTTGGGCAGGACGCCGTCCAGAATGCTCTGGATGACGATGGGGCTGTCGCCGTTCTCGATGACGGTGGCAACGGTGGTGCCGCCGTAGTTGGAGGTCAGAGCGCCGACAACGAACACGCCCAGCATGGAAGCCGCACGGGTGAATTCCTTGGCGTTGGCAGTCAGGATGTCGATCGCCTTGGTGCCCAGGTTATAAGACCAGTACATCAGGAAGAAACGGCACAGGAACTGCACAACGTTGAAGATCAGGAGGAAGAGGATGGGGCCGGCAATGGAACCATTGATGGCCATGTTGGAGGTGATGCCTGCGGTGATGGGAACCAGAGTGAACCAGAAGATGGCGTCGCCGATGCCGCCCAGGGGGCCCATGGCCGCAACGCGGACGGCACGGATGGTGTCGATGTCCGCCTTCTGCTGCTCCAGCGAGAGGATGATGCCCATGACGAAGGTCACCAGGAAGGGGTGGGTGTTGAAGAACTCCAGGTTGTGGCCCATGGAAATCTCCAGGTCTTCCTTGTTGTCGGCGTGGATCTTCTCCAGGCCGGGCAGGATGCAGTACAGCCAGCCGGCGGCCTGCATACGCTCGTAGTTGAAGGAAGCCTGCAGGTTCAGGGAGCGCAGCACCATCTTGTTCAGCGTAGCCTTATCCAAAGGCTGCGCGGGAGTCAGATTGTTGTAATGAGTTGCATTAGATGCCATCTTCGTCGTCGCCTCCATTCGCAGCAAAACCAGCGCCAGCAGCCTGCTTCATAGCAACGCGGGTCTGGTAGTCATACAGAGCAACTGCAATGCCCACAAACGCGATCAGCAGCAGAGCAGAACCGGACAGCTCGGGGATGTAGCCGATGATGGTCGCCAGAGCGAAACCGGCAAAGTAGATGCCCCAGAACTCGTTGGACAGCATGATCCGCAGCAGGGTAGCGAAACCGACGAACCGCATCATGCCGCCGGCGGCGCCCAGGCCTGCCATGACCCATGCGTACTTCTCGGACAGTTCGCTCAGGGTCGTGCCCATGGCGGAGCCGCCCAGCATACCGAGGGTGCAGACGATTGCAAACAGAAGGCCCAGGGCTCCCATAGCCATGTAGTTCAGACGGACAATGCCCTTGGTGTCGCCCTTTTCAGCCATCTTGTCGGCTGCGGACATGACGGGGGACATTGCGGTGAACAGGAAGGTGACCATGTACTGGCCGATCAGAGCGAAGGGAACGGCCAGGCCAACCGCAGCGGTGGTGTCCAGGCCGGAAGAAATCGCAAAGACGGTGGCCATAACGCCGCCGATGACCGCGTTGGGCGGCTGAGCGCCGCCGACAGGCATGTTGCCGATGGTCATCAGCTGGTAGGTACCGCCGACAATCAGGCCGGTGGGAAGATCGCCCAGAATCGCACCGATGACAGCACCGGAGACGATAGGCTGGTACAGGGATTCCAGTAAATCAAACTGGTCGATGGCCACAATGAAGACCCACACAAAGACCAGAATGATCTGAAGTGCGCTAAAGCCCATAATAAATACTCCTTTTCAAGTATTTTGAAGGCACAGAAAAGCTTACTTGAACAGCTTGTCGGTGCTTTCCGAATGTTCGGTCGGAACACGGCGGATCTCCAGCTCCACACCAAGCTCCTGCAGCCGCTTGAACGCAGCCACATCCGCATCGTCAACTGCAACAGAACCGGCCACCTGGCGTTTGCCTTCGGCCATGTGCATGTTGCCAATGTTGACTTTCTTGATGGGCACGCCGCCCTCCACCAGCTTCACAACGTCCTGCGGATTTTCACACACAATGAAAATCATCTGCTTGGCGCTGGCCTTGTGGATGGTGTCGATCGTCTTCTGGATGGTCCAGTACCGCATCGCAGCGTAAGCGGGCGCAGCCATATTCATCAGGTTCTGACGCAGGCTGTTGCCAGCCACTTCGTCATTGGCCACCAGAATGAGGTTTGCGCCGATGGCTCCGCACCACTGGGTTGCGACCTGTCCATGGACAAGACGGTTGTCGATCCGGGTAAGAACAATGTTCGGCATCTCAATGATTCCTCCTTGAATTTTTTGTCTGAGTTTCCAATTCAGAGTAATTACATTATAGGCCATATTGGGCCAAATGTCTTTATATTTTTTAACAAACTGTTTCTAAAAATCGGTTGATTTCATTGCTTCTCATCAGATTCCTCCAAAAAAGTTCAAATGCGGCTGTTCAATCTGAACAAAAAATGTTATACTCATGGGGAAGGAGGGATTCTTGCATGCAGCGCGAAACATCCAACGACAGTTTTCTGGAATACGGCAGCGTGTACCGCCATCCCATCGCGCAGGAGCGCCCCGAGCTGATCCACCAGAAGATGGTGGCCATCACCCGGCGCTATGTATCCCAGTTTTACTGCTTCAACTGCGATACCTACCTTGAAGTCCAGAGCGGGATCGGGGTGGTGCTGGTCTCCCACACGACCGACACCCGGGACGTGAAAGAGTTTGCGATGAACCGGTTCATCCACATCCGGCCCAACGTCTACTTTGCCATCATCTCCACCACCCAGCGGCTGGAGTACGACCTCTACGCCGAAAGCAACTACTCTCTCCACGCCACCGATTTTCCCTCCCAGTATGAATTTCTGGCCGTTCTCCCCCGCATCGAGATCCAGAAGATTCTGGGATATTATTACAGGATCCGCACCCCCAACTACTGCTTCCGGGGCGAACACCACGAATTTTTCGAGTTCACCTATGTAGACACCGGCGAGCTGGAGACCGAGGTGGACGGCGTGCTGTACCATTTAAAAGAAAAGGACATCATGATCTACGGCCCGGGCCAGTTCCACACCCAGTACACCGACTCCGAGCACAGCGCTTCCTACATCACGGTCCTGTTTGATATGCGGAACCTGACCCCCGTGGAGCAGGAGATCTGGTACGACGCCCTCATCAACCGGGTGTTCCACTACGACCAGAAGATCAACGCCCTCATCAAGGCCTTTGTCCGGGAGAGCACCACCGGCATCCCCTACATGAACAGCCTGATGCTCTGCCTGCTGACCGAGATCGTCATCCGGCTGCTCCAGGGCACCTACGCCTCCCCCATGAACCAGACCGCCAGCACCGTCCATCAGAGCGCCATGGACGAGCTGTTCGAGCGGATCATCGCCTACATCGACGAAAACATCTACGACCCCCTCACCATCCCCGAAATCTGCGAACATTTTTCCCTGTCCCGGTCGGCTTTGCAGCTGCTGTTCAAGAATTCGGTGGACCAGTCCCCCAAAAAATACATCAACGACAAAAAGCTGGAGCGGAGCTGTCAGATGCTGCTGGAAAACCGGTATACCATCAGCGAGATCTCCCTGCGGCTGGGGTACAGCTCGATTCATTATTTCTCCAAATCCTTCAACCTGAAATATCATATGTCGCCCAGCGAATTTGTAAAACAGAATCTTCAGAATTCCGGATAAGGAGGGGACCGCCATGAAGATCGGCATCGTCGGCACAGGCTCCATCGCCCAGACCATGACCGCGGAATTCCAGCGCGCCGGGCTGGCCTGCATCGCCGTCTGCTCCCGCCGGGCGGAAACCGGGCAGGCCATGGCGGAGAAATTCGGGATTCCGAAGGTCTACACCAGCCTTTCCGCCATGGCGGAGGACCCCGAGGCGGAGCTGGTCTACATCGCCACCCCCAACAGCCTCCACTACGCCCAGACCAAAACCGCTCTGCTGGCGGGCAAGCACGTCCTCTGCGAGAAGCCCTTTGTCCCCGCCGCCGCCCAGGCGCAGGAGCTGGCGGCCCTTGCCCGGGAGCGGGGCCTGCTGCTTTTCGAGGCCATCACCACCGCTTACCACCCCAATTACGCCCGGGCAAAACAGTATCTGAAGGAGATCGGCCCGGTGAAGGCGGTGTGCTGCACCTTCTGCCAGTATTCCAGCCGGTACGACGCCCTGCTGGCGGGGCAGACGCCCCCGGTCTTTGACCCGGCCTTCTGCGGGGGGGCCCTCATGGACATCAACCTTTATAATATCCACTTCGCCGCGGGCCTCTTTGGGGCGCCGTCCGCCGTCCACTATTACCCCAACCGCCACCCCAACGGCATCGACACCAGCGGCGTCCTGGTGCTGGAATACCCCGGCTTTGTCTGTTCCTGCACCGGCGCCAAGGACAGCGCCGCCCGCAACAGCGCCCAGATCATCGGAAGCCGGGGCAGCATTCGGATCGAGCCGGGGGCCAGCAACTGCCGAACCCTGACCCTCACCCGCCGCGGCGGGGACGAGGAAACCAGCGAATACACCGAATCCCCCTGGTTCTATGAAGTCCGGGGCCTGCTCCCCCTGCTGGAACGCCGGGACGCCGACGCCTGCCGGGCTGCACTGGAGCAGACAAACCGGGTGGTCTCGATTCTGGAAGCCGCGCGGCGGGACGCCGGGCTGGGGTTCTGAGGGAGAACCGGGCCGCCTTTACTGTAAATTGCAAATCATTTGGCGTTTTTTGCTCTTGCGAAACCCCGGGCGGCCCCCTATAATAAAAGGCAGAGAGCCGTATCGTTGTTTGATTCCTTAAAAATTCCCATTTTGTACGGCAGAGCAAAGAAAAAAAGGTAAATGTTTCAGGAGGGCAATTATGGCTTTAGTCACCACCAAAGAACTGATGCTTGACGCTCAGAAGAATCATTATGCAATCGGCGCGTTCAACGCCGAGAATATGGAGATGGTTCAGGCCATCATCGCCGCAGCCGAGGAGCTGCGGGCTCCCGTCATCGTCCAGACCACCCCGGGCACCCTGAAGTACGCTTCTCCGGCCATGTTCCACGCCATGGTCGCCGCCGCAGCCTCCGAGGCTTCGGTCCCCGTGGTCATGCATCTGGACCACGGCAGCAGCTTTGAGCTGGCCATGAAGGCCTTCCGCGCCGGTTACACCTCCATCATGATTGACGGGTCCCACAACGTGTTTGAGGAGAACATCGAGATCACCAAGTCGGTGGTCCGGGCCTGCCATGCAGCGGGCGTCCCCGTCGAGGCCGAGCTGGGCAAGGTCGGCGGCAAGGAGGACGATCTGGACGGCGGCAGCGGCAACGGCTACACCGAACCCGCTGAGGCAGCCGAGTTCGTCGAGCGCACCGGGGTCGATTCTCTGGCCGTTGCCATCGGCACCGCCCACGGCGTCTACAAGGGCATCCCCAAGCTGGATGTTGACCGCCTGAGCGAGATCCGGAAGGTTGTCTCGGTTCCCCTGGTGCTCCACGGCACCTCCGGCGTGCCCGACGACGCCGTCCGCGAGTGCATCGCCCGCGGTATGTGCAAGGTCAACTACGCAACCGACCTGCGGATCGCCTTCAGCAAGGGCCTGAAGGAGTATCTGGCCAAGGACCCCGACGCCTTCGACCCCAAGAAGTACAGCGCTCTGGGCCGCGAGCAGGTCAAGGAGTACGTCAAGAGCCGCATCCTGGTCTGCGGCAGCAACGGCAAAGCCTGAGCCTCGGCGTCCTCTGTTATAAACCCAATCACCACAAAAGCCGGCGTTCCCCCACGGAGCGCCGGCTCTTTTTTGTCCTGTTTTGACACCCCGGGGCAGAAGAAAAGGGCGGGACGGAAAGGCCGTGCAAGCCTCTCCGCCCGCCCTTTCCTGTCGGGGGTGGGGGATTCTTCCAGTGCGCCGCCCCTTCCGACTCATACCGGGGCAGGGGAGCGGCACACAAAAAAGCTCAAAAAAACAATCATTTCAACAGGGTTTGGACCGCATAGCGGGAGATGGTGACGACCACCTTGGGGGCCACTTCCACCCGGAGGGTTTCCTCATCGTCCATCCCGACCACCTTGCCGTAGATGCCCCCGGCAAACATGATCCGGGAACCGACCTTCATGTCGGTGTGGACCTCGCCCAGTTCTTTCCGCTTTGCCCGCACGTTCCTGGCCGAAATTGCATAAAGAATCAAACCGATGATTCCCATAAGGACCGCCAGGGTCACGCAGGTCCAGATGATTACTTCCCAGTTGATTGCCATCTTCAGATTCCGTCGCTTTCTTCAGATTCAGTGTCCGCCGGAGCCTGCATCTCAAACACCACGATGCAGTCCTTGGCGGTCTCCACCAGCTCATCGGCCAGGGCGCGGGGGTCATCCTCGGTGTCCAGCATGGTGACAGCCGTCACGATCATGGGCAGGTTGGTCCCGGCGATGACCTCAATCTTCTGGTCAGCCCGTGCATATTTGCACTCCACGGCGGTCTTGAAGGGGGACCCGCCGGGCAGGTCGGACAGGACCACCACGCCGTCGCAGGTTTTGAACTCGTCAAAGGCCGCGTTGAACTTGTCGGCCAGCTGTTCGGGAGTGGTCCCTTCCTCAAAGTTGATGTACCGGACGTACTCGTTTTCGCCCGCAATCATCTGCGCGGAAGTATGGATGCCATCGGCAAAGTGGCCGTGGCCGGTAACGATCAAACCAATCATGCGAATCGCCCTCCTTATAGATGTTGGGTTATGTTACTGCAGGGTGTAGGGGTAGAGGATCACGCCCTTGACGACGCGGTTGACCTCGCCGGTGGGGCAGGGGTTGTCCGGGGTGATGCCCAGGGACAGGGACTTCATCAGGGCGATGGTCTGTGCAAAGAGGATGAAGTCCAGGCCCAGCAGGACGTTCTCCATATCCTTGCCGACCTTGATCTGGACGGGGTAATCCGCCAGCTCCTCGATGCCCTCGCAGTCGCGGTTGTAGACGACGGCGATCTTGTTGCCCTTGCGCTGGCCGGCCATCTCCTTGACCAGATCCAGCTCGTAGCGGCGGCGGTAGGGGTCGTCGCTCAGGTAGGCGACGGTGAGGGTGTTGTCGTCAATGATGGACTTGGGGCCGTGGCGGAAGCCCAGCTCGGAGTCGTACATGGTGGCCACCTTGCCTGCGGTCAGCTCCAGAGTCTTGAGGGCGGACTCCTGCGCCACGCCCTTGAGGCCGATGTTGCCCAGGTAGACGATCCGGTTGTAATCGAACTCGTCCACAATCTTCTGGACGGCGGGGAACTGCTCGTCCAGGAAGGTCTGGCCGGCTGCGCAGAGCTTCTCCACCTCGGCGGTGATCTCCTCCAGCTTGTCCAGGTTGAAGGCCAGATAGGTCGCCAGATACATATTGCTGTAGCTGGAGGTCATGGCGAAGGACTGGTCGTGGGTCTCGGGGGTCAGGTTGAGGGCGAAGCAGTTCTTCCGGCTGTCGGCCATCTTGGACAGGGTGCCCTCGTGGTTGCAGGTCACGAACAGGTGATAGAGGTTCTGGCAGACCACCTCGGCGGCCTCCACATTGCCCAGAGACTCGGGGGAATTGCCGGAGCGGCCGAAGTTCACCAGCAGGGTGGGCTTGGTGCGGGAGAGGAAGTTCTCGGGAGAGGGAACAAGGTCGGTGGAGGCATAGCTCTTGACCTTGAAGTTATATTTGGGGTTCAGGGCCTGGAACAGGGAGTTGCCGACGAACTCGCTGGTGCCTGCGCCGGTCAGGACAATATCAAAATCCTCCTGCTTGACCACCTGATCGATAAAAGCCTGAAGCTCCTCCTTGCAGGCGGCCAGCTGTGCGCAGGTCTTGCGCCAGGTTGCAGGCTGCTGATAAATTTCATGTGCGGTAAAAGTGGAAGACGTCTGCTTCATCTTCTCATCGGTCAGATTAAAAATACTCATCCTTTGCTGCCTCCTAATCAGGTTGGTGACTTTCAAAATCACGAAGCAGAGAGTACCAAAGCGCAACGTCCCTGCATTTTTGTTATATCACACTTATTCCCACGAAAACAAGGGGGTAACTGAAAGCCATAACTTTTTGATTGAAAAAGACAAATCCCCGCCCGAAGCCCTCCGACGCGGAGAAAGAAAGCCGCCTGTTTCGCTGTTTTTTGGGGATGTTCGCCGAAACAAGCAACAAGTCGATTGAAAAATATAAATATTTTTCCAAACCCCTGCGGTATAATGAAATCAATACAAATTCCCATATAAGGAGGGCATTTCAAATGGTAATCCAAAGCAAACGAGTGTGGATCGCCGACCAGTTCGTTCCGGCTGCCATCGAGATCCACGACGGCAGGATCATCAGCATTCTGCCCTACGGTTCCAAAGATGTAGACGATGACTACGGCGACCGCCGGATCGTCCCCGGCTTCATGGACATCCACTGCCACGGCGCCTATGAATTCGACACCAACGACGCAAACGAGGACGGCCTGCGCTACTGGGCCGAGCACATTGTCTCGGAGGGCGTCACCAGCTTTCTGGCCACCACCATCACCCAGAGCGTCGAGGTGCTGACCAACGCGGTCGCCAACGTGGCCAACGTCATGGAGGGCGGCTACGACGGCGCGGAGATTCTTGGCGTCCACTTCGAGGGGCCCTATCTGGACATGAAGTACAAGGGCGCCCAGCCGGAGCAGTACATCGCCAAGCCCACCATCGAGCAGTTCGAGCACTACCAGAAAGCCGCCCGGGGCCACATCCGCTATGTGACCATGGCCACCGAGCAGGACGACGACTTCGCCCTGACCCGGTATCTGGCCGCCCACGGGGTGGTGGTGAGCATCGGCCACAGCGCCGCCACCTATGAGCAGGCCGTCCTGGCCTACGCCAACGGCGCCCGCTCCATGACCCACGTCTACAACGGCATGTCCCCCTTCAACCACCGGGCCAACGGGCTGGTGGGCGCGGCGTTCCGCATCCGCACCATGTACGGCGAGATCATCTGCGACGGCTGCCACTCCACCCCCGCCGCCCTGAACGCCTATTTCATGAGCAAGGGCCCCGATTTTGCCATCATGGTCTCGGACGCCCTGATGGCCAAGGGCACGCCCGTGGGCAGCAAATACCTGTTCGGCGGCAACGAGATCGTCATCTACCCCGACGGCAGCGCCCATCTGACCTCCACCGGCGGCCTGGCAGGCTCGACCCTGAACATCAACAAGGGGCTGAAGATTCTGGTGGAGGAGGCGATGGTGCCCTTCAACTACGCGCTGAACGCCTGCACCATCAACCCCGCCCGCTGCCTGCATCTGGACGACCGCAAAGGCTCCCTCCAGGCGGGCAAGGACGCGGACATCGTGGTTCTGGAAGACAACTACGACGTCCTGCAAACCTACTGCAAGGGCCAGCCCAAGCTCTGACCCTCTCTTTTTGCCAAAACTGCCCGGAACAAGCTTCAAAACTCGTTCCGGGCAGTTTTTTTGCGCCGTTTTTGATTTTTTGATTCAGTAGGGGAAATTTTTCAAAGCCCAAATGATCAGGATGACCCCGAGGGAGACGGCCAGCGCGATGAGGAAGCTGTGGTCCTTTTTGCCGTCGGGGTTCTGCTGGGCCGCGGGGTCCGGGGCGGGGGAGCCGTCCTTTTTCAGGGAGGTAATCCCGTCCCCCAGCCGCCTGCGTTTGGGGTTATTGTTCCGGCGGTAGAGCCGGTTCAGGGTGCCCATATAGCGGCTGTAATCCGCCGGGGCAGGGGGTTCGCCCGGCGTCGTGGCCGGGGTTTCCTCCCGTTGTTCGTCCCGTTTTTCCTGTTCCTCCATGGCAGATTCCGTCCTTTCGGTTGTTGTGTGTTCAGCGGCTGCTCCGGCAGGTCAGGCCTGCGGCGGCAGCGCCAACAGGGTGATCTCGCTGGGCCAGAGGTTTCCGCCGTGATAGCGGAGGTAGAACCGGTAGCCGGGGGCGTATTCCTCGATCATCCGGGGCAGCTTCCACAGGTCCTCAAAATTGTGGTAGACCGACAGGGCCAGCTTGGGCCGGTCCTCCCGGATATGGCGGGCGCAGCCCCGCAGGGCGGCCTGCTCCGCGCCCTCAATGTCCATCTTGATGAGAGTCAGGGGTTCGGCGATGTCATCGTCCAGGGCGACAACCTCCACCGTTTCTGCCGTCTTGTCTTCTGCCGCCGACAACGCATTGGACGAAGCGTCGCTTCCTGTGCCCAGGGTCATGACGCCCGGGCCGTCGCCCGCGCCTTTGCGGCGGAGCACTACCCGGCAATAGGGCGCAGCGGCCTTTTGGAGCTGGGCAAAGCTTTCCTTCGTGATCTCATAGGCGTAATAGCGGCGGTAGGAAAGGCTGCCGTAGTTTTTGATATAGGACAGGAAGGTGTCGCCGGTGTAAGCGCCAAGGTCCGCCACCACCTCGTTTTCGTCGCAGCGGAGCAGGTCCAGGTCAAAGTAATCGTCGTACCGGGTTTCCTTAACTGCTCCCAGCTCCTTTATCTCGTAAAAGCGCCAGCAGCGCAGGACGGCCGTCAGAATCCGGCGGGACTGCTCGTCCGCCAGACGGTCAAAGAGCCAGCGGAAGTCGGCCCGGTGTTCGCTGAGGGCGCGGGAAAGGTTTTCCACCACTTCTTCCCGGTCTTTTCCCCACAAGGGGTATTTCACCCAGTAGCCCACCCGGTTTTCTTCCCCTTTCGGCCCCCAGCGCCCGATATTCTTCTGAACGGATTCGGCGATTTCCTCCCGGCTGCCCGCCAGCGCTTCCTTCAGCGGGGCAGGGGAGACGGGCGGGAGGGAGGGCAGGGGTTCGGCCTGCTGCTGCGGCTCCACCAGATGGGCCACCTTCTGGTAGACTTCGCTCTGCTTGAGGGCCGCCACCGCCGGGTCGTCGGCGGGATACCGGGCCAGCACGGCCCGCACCTGTTCGGCCAGCTCTTCCAGCTGGCGCTGGGCGGCGGTTTTGGGTTTGTGCTCGATCAGGAACTCCACCATATCCCGCATGGCGGGGGCTTCCTTCAGCCCGGCGCGGAGGGCGCGGATGTAGCCCAGCTCGTTGTCGTGCTCCCAGGCGGCCAGCGCCTGGCCGTAATACCAGCCAAAGCGCTGCATCCCGGGCAGGACGGAGAGGTCTTCCTCGGTGAGCAGGTCGGGGTTATAGATGGTGTCCAGATAGAGGGCGGACAGCTCCCCATAGAAAGCGCAGAGCCGCTGTCCGATCTCGGGTTCTTCCTTCCATTTCCAGCTCCGCAGGGCGGCGGTGACCAAATCCAGCTGCCAGGTCAGTTCCCCCGGGGTCTCGGGCGGGTCGCTGTGGGCCAGCCAGTCC
>JAHLFH010000178.1 GCA_018883885.1 Candidatus Faecalibacterium intestinavium
CTGGACCACAACCCGGGACTGAAAGTTCCGTCTATCGTACAGCTGGAACAAATCTTCACCATTGACAAGCGCCGCGTACAGCGGTTCGCCGGTCAGACCAGTGAAGAAGAGATGAAGCAGATCGAGACGGCCATAAAGATCAGCCTGGGGATGAGCTGAGAGGAGGAATGCAGAGAAAATGTCTGGAAAGTCTCTTTCCCTTCGGGTGGATGGATATGAAGTCCTGGCCACCTTTGCGGATACACCAAATAGAACCATCACCCATCACCTGAAGCAGATTCTGATGGCATCCTTTGTGAACAACACATCCAGTTCTGCCTCTGGCGACATCCTTGCAACGGTCTCAAAACGGCGATACAATCAAGACGGTGATTATCACTGTGCACCTTGAAAACTGCATAGAGTTCGTATGGATGCATCTTCCTTTTGACTGTATAAACCAATGAAAGGGAGAAAGATCATGAAAAACAGGGTTTGCACATTGTATCGCGTTTCCACCGACAAACAGGTGGACCACAATGACAAAAACCAGGCCGACATTCCCATGCAGCGGAAAGCCTGCCATGCCTTCTGTGACAAGATGGGCTGGACCATTGTCCATGAGGAACAGGAGGAAGGCGTTTCTGGCCATAAAGTCCGGGCAGAAAACCGGGACAAGCTGCAAATCATCAAGAATCTGGCCAAGCAGAAGAAGTTTGATATCCTGCTGGTCTTTATATTTGACCGGATTGGCCGTATTGCAGATGAGACACCATTCGTGGTGGAATGGTTCGTCAAGAATGGAATCAAAGTGTGGAGTACCCAGGAAGGGGAGCAGCGCTTTGACAGCCATACAGATAAACTTACCAATTACATACGGTTCTGGCAGGCGGACGGAGAGAGCGAAAAGACCTCGATCCGTACCAAGACCGCCCTGGGACAGCTCGTCGAGGCGGGCGGGTTCAAGGGCGGGCTTGCCCCGCATGGCTATGATCTGGTCAAAAGCGGGCGCTTCAACAAGCGCAAACACGAGCTTTACGATCTGGTGGTCAATGAGAGCGAGGCCGCCGTGGTACGAACTATCTTTGAAAAGTACGTCCACGAGGGCTACGGCGCACAGCGTATCGCTACTTACCTGAATAATCTGGGCTATCGGGCCAGAACAGGGAAGATGTGGCATCACGCCAGTATCCGCGGCATCGTCTGTAATCTGACCTATACGGGAGTCCTGCGGTGCGGCGAAAGCCGTTCCCAGGAACTGCCCTATTTGCAAATCATTGACCCGGAACTGTTTGAAGCTGCCCAACGGATTCGTACCAACCGTGCCAATGAAGCAGAGCGTACCGTTCCCCGTAACATCGGGGGGCAGTCGCTTCTGTCGTGCAATGTATTCTGTGGACACTGTGGGGCAAGGCTGTCCCTGACCACCAATGGTAAATCTTATCCCTGTAAGGAAGATCCCCTCCGTGTGGTCAAAAGGGTACGGTATATCTGTTACGGCAAAACCCGCAAGCAAACGGACTGCAATGGCCAGACAGGCTATACAGCTCATATTCTGGACGGCATCATCGACAAACTGGTGCGTCAGATCTTTGCAAAGATGAAGGCGATCCCCAGAAGCGAGATTGTCGGCATCCGTTACCAGGAAAAGATGGCAGAGCGGAAAAACTTGCTCCAAAGTGTCCGGGCGGATTACACCAAGGCCGCCAATGAGCTGGATATGCTGAAAGCAGAGATCATCAAGGCTCTGCGGGGAGAAAGCGTCTTTCCAAAAGAATTGCTGGGAACGATGATCTCTGAGTCTGAGGCAAAATGCGCCAAGCTGCAAAAACAGTTTGAGGATGCTCAGGCTGCTTATGAAGAAGGGCAGAGCCTTCTTCGATCTTTGGAAAATCAGTACAACAACGTGATCTCCTGGGCGGAGCTATATGACACGGCTGACTTGGAGACAAAGAAAATGATTGTCAACTGCCTGATCCGTCGGATCGAAGTCTATCGGGGCTATAAACTGCATGTTGATTTCAACATCGACTTCACCCAGTTTGATCTGGGGCTGGATATGATAGAAGTAGCCGCGTAAAAGAAAAAATCCGCTTCCTTTCGGAAACGGATTTCTTTTGGTGGAGATAAGCGGGATCGAACCGCTGACCTCTTGAATGCCATTCAAGCGCTCTCCCAGCTGAGCTATACCCCCATATTTACTTTTCTTTGGGCTTGTCTCTGAGGCGTTTGCCCCGGCGACGTTGATTATTATAGCAGGGGAGAGGGCGTTTGTCAACAATTTTTTGAAAGAATTTTTGCCGCTGTCCAAGGCAAAGGAATTGGCGGACAAAAAATGCCGCTGGGACGAAAGCCAGCGGCGGAGCAAAGGGGGCGGGGTTACTGCGCGGACTGCCGTTCAAACAGCTGGGGGACGAGCTTCGCCAACAGCACGGCAGCGATGACTGTGAGCAGGGTTTCGGGCAACATATAAACGGCATTATACACAAAGCTGTAAAGCCAGCACAGTGCATTTTCACCCATATTGGAGATTGCTGCTCCCCAGCCAAATTCCGTTAACCAGGTAAAAGCATAATCATAATCCTTCCATACGATGTAACCGGATAAAACGCTGCAAGCATAGCGGAGTAGGCAAACAATCAGACTGCTGGCCCCGATGCCCACCATTTTGTTTTTAAAAGGCTTGGCAAAAAAACTTGCCAGACCCAGAACGGTAAAGGCCAAAACGTAATCCAACAGCACACAGCCGATCTGCGCAATAAGAGTTTGGCAGTACGCAAGATTATTGATGCCCTGCACGAACTGAATCAAACTGTTGATGAAGGCAGCTGAAAGCCCCCAAGTGAGGCCATGACGGTAACTCACTAGAATAATAGGCAGCATACTGGCTATTGTAATGCTGCCGCCATGGGGCATTATCGGGAGCTGAATTATACTGAGCACTGTGCTCAATGCAATCATCAGAGCACATTCCACCAGAACGCGGGTCTTGGAATAGGTTTTGGACATGAGGGATTTCTCCTTTTTAAATTTTAGTCCATAAAAACAAAAATGCGCCTGCTTTTTTCAGCAGGCGCATGGGATGGCGTCAAAAACGGACGATCCATAAACCTACCTACGCCGGCATTACCCGGATCAGGTTATAGGGTACTCTGCTTGCGCAGATCTCAGCCTTTCGGCGCCCCTGTTTTTATGTCCGTGACCAGTATATGCTTTTTCCGGGAAATGTCAAGTCCCGACGGCCCGCCCCACAGAAAAACCCCCTCCGCAGCGGCTGCGGAGGGGGATGGATGCAGAAAGGGAACCTCAGGCGGCGGAGTCGGAATCAGAGGCTGCGGCGCTTTCCGGAGTCTCGGAGGATGCGGCTTCCTCACTGGCGGCCTCGCCCTGGGTGGAGTCGCTGGAAGCGTCCAGGTCGGCCCCGGCCAGGATGGCTTCCTGAAGGGCCTGCTCGTCCATCATGATGACGGAGGAGGACTGCGCTTCGCTGGAAGCGGCGGGCTTTGTCTCGCTTTCGGTCAGGCCGGTCAGATACCAGCTCCCGCTGATCCGCTCAAAAATGTAGTCCATGTACTTTGTGGGAACGTCGGACTGGGTGGTAATCATGGACTGCTCGTTGGCAAGGGGAATGTAGCCCACGGTGACGTGGAGCTTGCCCTCTTTCTTGAACAGCTCTGTCACCGAGGCGCGGTAATAGCCCACGCTGCCGGTTACCGGGATCAGATAACACTGGGACGTCTCGTCGTATTCAACGGTCATGTCCTCCATCTCAAAACTGCGGTGGGCCAGCTGAAAGCTGGGCCCTACCACCTTGGCCAGGTAGGCGTCCACGTCCACCGCCGGCAGCATCAGCCGCTCGGTCTCGGGGTCCCGTTCGTAGCTGTCAAAGCCGCCGTCCGTCTCCTGGATGGCGTAGACACAGCCCCAGACGGCGGCCTCCCGCAGGGTCAGATCGTCGATGTTTTCAATCCCCTCGAAAGGCAGCGGGTCGAAAAGGACCAGACCTTCCAGTTTTTTCTCGTATTCCAGCCGGTCCTGGGTGTCGTCAAAGAGCTGAGCCACCAGGCCGAAGCCCAGGCCCAGAACGGTGAACACACCGATCAGCATAAAAAGAGCCATGCCCAGACCAAGAAGCTGGCGGCGGCGCCGCCGGTGGATGCGGGCGTGTTCTTCAGGAGTCACATAAGACTTCATTGCGTTTCCTTCTCCCAAACGGTATTTGCCCTGCGCCGCACGCCGGGCGGCGGGACATTACAGATTTAAGTATACCACAAGTTGCGCTGGGGCGCAAAATGAGGCCAATGGTTTTTTTGTGAAAATTCCGGCGGGGCCTTTATTTCAGCCCGAAGCGGACCACCACCAGACGGTACCACAGATAGGGGACCATATTCCAGATCATCCAGACTTCCATCAGCAGATAGCTGGGCAGGTCCCGCCAGCGGAAGGGCCGCTTGCCCAGCCGTCCTTCCCGCAGGATGGCAAAGGCTTCCTGCATCCCGGCGTCCCAGTCCGGGCCGAAGCCCTGGCGGTGGAACTTGTACATCTTGAGCAGATATCCCGCCGCAAGGGGCAGGCTGTTGACCGCGAGCATGGCCAGCGGCTCATTTTTGAGGGGGAGCAGCAGGCTGTTCCGGCCGCTCTGGCGGCTTTTGAAGGCGTTGTACCGCACCGCGCCGGTGCTGGCCCCGCAGATATGGTAGCAGCGGGCGGAGGGGCAGAAGATGTTTTTATAGCCGGCGTTGTTGGCCCGCCAGCTCAGGTCTACATCCTCAAAATAGGCGAAGAAATTTTCGTCGAAGCCGCCAATCTCGTCCAGAATGCTCTTCCGGTAGAGGGCCGCGCCCCCGCAGGCTGAGAAAATGCGGCGGGGACGGTTGTAACGGCTGGCCCGGCGGCCGTCGCCGGTCTTGCAGGCAAAGCCCATCCAGGTGACATAGTCCCCGGCGTCGTCGGCCAGCTCCTGCTCAAAATGGCGGATCATCAGGCTCTGGACGGCGAAAATCTTTTTGTCCTGTTCTGCGGCGGCCAGAAGCTCGGCCAGCCATTCCGGCTCGGCAAAGGCGTCGTTGTTGAAAAGGGCCACATACTCGCTTTGCGCCAGGGCAATGCCCTGATTGACCGCATGGGAAAAGCCGGTGTTCCGCCCGTTTTCGATCAGGGTGAAATTGGGCCGGGCAGAGTAACTGCGGGCCAGGTCCAGGCTTTCGTCGGTGGAACCGTTGTCCACCACGATGAGGGCAAAATCCTGTTCGGTCTGGGCATAGATGGACTCGATGGAGTCTTTCAGCCAGCCCTTGCCGTTGATGTTGGGGATGATGACGGTTGCTTTCATGCGCTTGCTCCTGGAGATTACAAGAATAGAACGGGGCCGCGTTTGGCCGTAACAGGAAAAGTATACCACAATTCCAGCATAAAAAACAGGCCGCAGCCCTTTTTTGGACTGCGGCCCCGGGGAATTTTCAGGGAAAAAGCGCTGCTCAGCCGGCCAGCGCCGCCTTGATGGAGGCGAAAACGGCGTCCGAATTCTCGCAGCAGACCAGCACCACCTCGCCGGAGGGGACGGTCTCGACCACGGCAGCCTTGGCGATCTCATACTGATCGAAGAGGTAGTTCTCCATGGTTTTCTGCTGGTTGGTGACGTAGTTCTGAAGGGCCTCCTTGACGGCGTCGGTCTTGTCCTCGGCGGGCTTGACGATGGCCACGCCGTAGCTCTGGGTCATCATGTCGGAGACCGAGGCGGCGAAGTCCTCATAGTCGCCTTCCTCCAGGCCCAGCAGGGGGAGGGTGAAGTTGGCGATGTTGTCGCTCAGGTCCTCGGCGGTGTATTCACTGCTGGGGCCGTCAATGGCGGTGAACTTGCCCTCCTCCTCAGCGGGGCGGGCGATCATCCGGTATTCGTTGTCCTCGTCGCTGCGGGCGTCGTGGATGATCTGGGCGTAATCCCGGTCTTTGGAGCCGGAACCGGAGCCGGAGCTGCATCCCACCAGCGCGGCCAGCGCCAGGACGGACAGAACAATGGCAATCAGTCGTTTCATAACGTAAGATTCCTTTCGTTTTTGTAATATTGCATTTGGTCCGGGGCAGAACAGAGCCGGGGCGGGGTGCGGGCTTGCGGCGCGGAAAGTGCGTCTGCACTCAGTGTGCGCAGAAAAGCGCCGCGTTATTCTGAACTGCCGTCATACACCATACGAATGACCCGGAGAGAAGATTGCAGCCCTTCGGCAAAACACAAATTGTTTTCACCCGGTTCAAAGATGGTTCATATTCAGAACGGGCCGTCAGAGCTGCATGGCTTCCAGCTCGCCGTGGCTGACCGGGGTGGAGAGGATGATCTGGGTGCTGGTGCGGCCAAGGGTCTGGAACTGCATGATGAGATGCTCCAGCTGGGCCATGCTGCCGCAGCTGACCTTAATGAGGAAGGTGAATTCCCCGGTGACGTGATAGCACTGGAGCACCTCGCGGCTGTTCTGCAAAAGGGCCAGCAGCTCGTCCCGGCGGCTGGGCATGGCCGAAAGGCTGATGAGGGCGTCCACATACAGCCGGTCGGCCGGGCGGTTGAGGACGACGGTGTACCCGCCGATGATGCCGTCCGACTCCATTTTGTGGATGCGGCTGGACACCGCCGGGCTTGTCAGCGCGACCTGCTCGGCGATCTCTTTCACGGGCATCCGGGCGTTTCCGGCCAGGAGGGAGAGAATTTTGCGATCCAAATCATCCATATCCGATGAACCTCCGCAGAGTATTTCGGGTGAAATACATAAATTTTTCAGAAAATAAAGTTTTGAGTTGTGATAAATCACAAAGAGAATCCAAAACCGGAAAACGTCCCGGGCTTTATTAATTATATAAAGTTTTGCTCCAAATGTAAAGAAAAATCCTAAAGTAAATTTGGTCCCTCCGGTTTGACATTAAAACAAAACTTGCTATAATACAACCAGAATGCTCCCCATGGGCAAGGCCCTCTGCCGGGGCGGGGTGCAGGCTGAATTTTGAGATCAACCCCTTTATATACTTTCCCACCCCTCTATGCACAAAAACCCGCTGCCAGGCGGGTTTTTGTGTTGGGGGGCTTTTTTGTTTTCCCGGAGCCCGGCTCAGACCAGATACCCCTCAAAGAGGTGCAGGTCCTCCCGTTTGACGACCCCCTCGAGATACAGCCCTTCGGGGCGGTATTCCTCGGCCTGGACGCTGCCCCGCTGGCGCATGGGGGCGGCCAGGCCCAGCTTGTCGTAGGGCAGCAGGACCCGGATGGTCCGCACCCGGTCGCTGAGCAGGGCGTCCAGCTTTTCCAGCAGTTTGCTCAGGCCAAAGCCGGTTTTGGCGCTGGTCAGCAGGATATCGGGGTCGAAGGAGACCGCGCCCTCCTTGTCGCACTTGTTGTAGACGGTCAGGCGGGGGATGTCGGCGCAGTCCAGGCTGTCCAGCACCTGATCGGTGACGTCCAGCTGTTCCTCCCGCAGGGGGTCGGCGGCGTCCGCCACCCGGACGATGACGTCCGACCAGGCGGCCTCCTCCAGGGTGCTTTTGAAGGCCTCTACAAGATTGTGGGGAAGGCGGGAGACAAAGCCGACGGTGTCCACCAGCAGGACGGCCATCCCGCTGGGCAGGACGAGTTTGCGGCTGGTGGGGTCCAGGGTGGCAAAGAGCATATCCGCCTCGGCGACGCTGGGGCCGCACAGGGCGTTCATCAGGCTGGATTTGCCCACGTTGGTGTAGCCCACAAGGCTCACCACCGGCATCTCGGTTTTGGCCCGGGCTTTCCGGCTTTCGCTGCGGCGCTTTTCCATCTCGGCCAGCTTTTCGGCCAGAGCGTCGATCCGGGCGTGGACGTGGCGGCGGTCCAGCTCCAGCTTGGTCCCGCCCGCGCCCCGGCGTGCGCC
>JAHLFH010000023.1 GCA_018883885.1 Candidatus Faecalibacterium intestinavium
CTCCGGCCCGGGCAGGGCAGAGGGCAGGGTGAGGCAGGGCGTTTCACCGTACGCCCGGACCAGCCGCGCCCCGCCTTCGGGCAGGGGCAGATATTCCAGCACGAGGCCGGGGGTGGAACCTTCCATCCGAAAAACCTCCCGTTTTCAATAGAAAGACCGGGGCCGCGACCTGCGGACCCCGGTCAGTAGATGCAGATGGAAGCGCCCGATCAGCCCGCAGCCTGGGTCAGGCAGTCGTCCATGGCGGAGAAGATGGCGTCGCTGGTGAGGGTAGCGCCTGCAACGGCGTCCACGCCGTCGGTGGAGCCGGAGGTCTTGAGGGCCTCGGCCAGCTGCTCGGCGGCAGCGCCGCCCAGAGCGGGGGTCTCGCCCGAGGCGTCAATGGTCACGTCGGAGACAGCGCCGCCCGCGACGGTGACGGTGACGGAAACCTCGCTCAGGCAGCCCTGGGCGGAAGCGGTGTAGCTGCCGTCGGCATAGCCGCCGGATGCGCCACCCACCGGCACAGAGCCGGTGCTGCGGATGTAGAGGGCCAGGACGACCGCCATGATAACGGTCACAACGCACATCAGGAGGGCGTTGCGGATAACACGCTTGGACATTGGTTCAACGTTCCTTTCAAATCTTGGTTGAGGGGTGGGCGGGTTTACTTGGCGGGCTTGAAGCTGTCCCGCAGGGTGACGACACGGTTATAGACGCCGGGGTGCTTGGAGTCCGGCGTAAAGAAACCGTTGCGGACGAACTGGAACTTGTCGCCGGGCTTTGCGTCGGCGAGGCTTGCCTCCAGCTTGCAGCCGGTGCAGGCCACAACGCTCTCGGGGTTGAGGTAGTCTTTGTAATCGCTGCCTTCCGGGATGGCGTTCATGTTGGCCTCGGTGAAGAGCTTGTCGTACAGACGGACCTCGGCCTCGACGCAGTGGCTGGTGCTGACCCAGTGGATGGTTCCCTTGACCTTCCGACCGTCGGCGGGGTTGCCGCAGCCGGTTTCCAGATCGGCGGTGCAGTGGATGGCGGCGATGCTGCCGTCCCCGTTCTTCTCCACGCCGGTGCAGCGGACGATATACGCGCCCATCAGCCGGACCTCGCCGCCCACGGTCAGCCGCTTGAACTTCGGGGGCGGGACCTCGGCGAAATCCTCGGCCTCAATCCAGAGCTCCCGGCTGAAGGTGACGGGCCGGGTGGAGGAATCGTTTGCCTCCCGGTTGGGGTTGTTGGCGATCTCAAAGGTCTCGGTCTTGTCGGCGGGGTAGTTGTCCACGATCAGCTTGACCGGCTTGAGGACGGCGATTCGCCGCTGGGCGGTCAGATCCAGTTCGCTGCGGATGCAGGCCTCCAGCTGGCGCATATCAATCAGGTTGTCGGCCTTGGAGATGCCGGCCTCCCGGACGAAGGTGAAGATGGAGCTGGCGGTGTAGCCCCGGCGGCGCAGGCCGCAGAGGGTGGGCATCCGGGGGTCGTCCCAGCCGTCCACAATCCCGGTCTCCACCAGCTCCCGCAGATAGCGCTTGCTCATGACCGTGTTGGTCATGTTCAGGCGGGCAAATTCCCGCTGCTTGGGGAACTCGGTGCCGAAGATGTTGGTGATGACCCAGTCGTAGAGGGGGCGGTGGTTCTCAAATTCCAGGCTGCACATGCTGTGGGTGATCCCCTCGATGGCGTCCTGGATGGGGTGGGCGAAATCGTACATCGGGTAGATGCACCATTTGTTTCCCTGCCGGTGATGCTCGGCGTACTTGATCCGGTAGATGGCCGGGTCCCGCAGGTTCATGTTGGGGCTGGCCAGGTCGATCTTGGCCCGCAGGGTCTTTTCCCCTTCTTTGAACTCGCCCGCCCGCATCCGGCGGAACAGGTCGAGGTTTTCCTCGGGGGTGCGGTCCCGCCAGGGGGAGGGGCGGGAGGGCTTGCCGGCGTCGGCGCCCCGGTATTCCCGCATCTCGTCCCGGGTCAGATCGTCCACATAGGCCTTGCCCTCCCGGATCAGCTTTTCGGCGTACTCATAGCACTGGTCGAAGTAGTCGCTGCCGTAGAAGATGCCGCCGTTGGGGTCGGCCCCCAGCCAGTGCAGGTCCTCGAGGATGCTGTTGACGTACTCGACGCCCTCCCGGGCGGGGTTGGTGTCGTCCAGCCGCAGGTTGAACTTGCCGCCGTAGGCCTTGGCGATGGACCAGTTGATGTAGATGGCCTTGGCGCTGCCAATGTGCAGGTAGCCGTTGGGCTCGGGCGGAAAACGGGTATGGATCTCGCTGACTTTGCCCTCGGCCAGGTCGGCGTCGATGATTTCCGTTAAAAAGTTTTTGTCTGCCATATAACTCCCCCTGTCTGGGGCCCTGGCCCCGGACTGTGAACAGTAATCTAATACAATATCATATAATACAACATTTCAAGTCACGCTTCAAGGCAAAAAGCAAACTTCCGTCCGGAAAAAAACGGATACGGCCCCTTCTTGACACCTTTCGGCAGGTAGGGTATAGTTTTTAGTGGAAACAAAGGAATTTTCTTTCCCAGATAAAGGATGTGACCGGATGAATTCGCTGAAACAAGCCCTGTCCAGAGAGAATCTGGCGGCAAGGATGAAGTTCTTTTTCCAGCTCAACGCCGGGCTGCTTCTGACAGCCGTCGGCATTGCTCTGTTCAAAACCCCGAACCACTTTGCTTTCGGCGGCACCTCGGGCCTGTCCATCCTGCTGGCGGCGCTGTTCCCCCAGTTCAACGTGGGAGGCTTCATGTGGGTCATCAACGTGGTGCTGGTGGTGCTGGGCTATCTCTTTCTGGGGGTGGGCTGCATGGGCTGGACGGTCTATTCCTCCTTCGCCCTCTCTTTTTTCGTCTCGGCCTGTGAGATGCTCTGGCCCATGACGGCCCCGCTGACCCCCGACACCCTTCTGGAACTGATTTTTGCGGTGCTTCTGCCCGCCGTGGGCAGCGCCATCGTCTTTGACATCGGCGCTTCGACGGGCGGCACCGACATTGTGGCCCTGATTCTGGCAAAGCACACCTCCCTCGAGATCGGCAAGGCCCTTCTGGTCAGCGATATCCTGATTGTGGCGGGGGCGGCGGTGATGTTCGGCGCGGCCACCGGGATGTACTGCACCCTCGGCCTGATCGGCAAGGCCTTCGTTGTGGACGGCGTCATCGAGAGCATCAATCTGCGCAAGGTCTGCACGGTCATCACCGCCCAGCCCGACAAGGTCCAGCAGTTCATCCTGAAGGACCTCAAGCGGTCGGCCACCGTGGAACAGGCCTACGGGGCGTATACCCACCGGGAGCTGGCGGTCCTGATGACGGTCCTCACCCGGCGGGAGGCCGCACGCCTGCGGGATTTCCTGCGGGCCAACGACCGCAAGGCGTTCATCACCATCGTCAACTCCAGCGAGATCATCGGCAAGGGCTTCCGCTCGGTGTAAAACAGCATATTGTACAAAGGACTGGCGTTCCGCGAGGGGTGCCGGTCCTTTTTGTTGTCTAAAATTTACAAAACACAGGGTTGCTTTACATTGGGCGGCGGCGGGGCAACGGAGTTTTACCAAAGCTTTGCGGAGACATGGTTTCTCCCCGGGCGGCGGGACGCTATAATAAAGCTGTTCCCAAGGAAAACAAATGATCAAGCCCCTGGGTGGGCCTTATGTGAGAAAGGAAATCCTGTTATGAAAGACAGCAATAAGATCAGCCGCCGCGGCTTTTTGAAGGCGGGCGCTGCCGCTTCCGTCGCTGGCCTGATGGCCGGCATCCCCACCGCCGCTGCCAGCGCCGCCGAGCCTGAGCAGACCGGTGATGAGAACTTCCTGTTCTGGACCAAGAAGCCCAAGTACATCTTCCTCTTCATCGGCGACGGTATGGGCCTGCCCCAGATCCAGTCCGCCTCCTTCTACCTGGGCACCACCCAGAACGACGGCGCTGTGATCCCCGCTGACCTGAGCTTCATGCAGTTCCCCGTGGTGGGCAGCGTCACTACTTATGACAGCACTTCCTTCTGCCCCGACTCCGCTTCTACTGCTACCTCCATCGCTTCCGGCGAAAAGACCGAGAGCGGCGTCATCAATATGAAGCCCTGGACCCGGGATGTGCCCTTTGAGACCATCGCCGAGAAGCTCCACAGCCAGAAGGGCTACAAGGTGGGCGTCATCTCCACTGTCAACATCGACCACGCCACCCCCGCCGCTTTCTACGCACACCAGGCCAGCCGCAAGAACTACTATGAGATCGGCGTTGAGCTGGCAAACAGCGGCTTCGAGTACTTCGCAGGCGGCGAGTTCCAGAAGAACAACGGCAGCGGCAATGTGCCCACCAACCACGAGGTGGCTGCCCAGGCCGGCTACAACGTTGTTACCACCCAGGCCGGCGCCGCTGCCCTGAAGGCCGGCGCAGGCAAGACCCTGATTATCGCCGAGAAGCTGGCCGACGGCAACTCCATGAGCTACGCCATGGACGCCGCCGCAGGCGAGTGGCAGCTGACCGACTACGTCAAGAAGGGCATCGAGCTGCTGGACAACAACAAGGGCTTCTTCATCATGGCCGAGAGCGGCAAGATTGACTGGGCCTGCCACGCCAATGACGCCGCTGCCAGCATCCACGATACCCTGGAAATGAGCAACGCGGTTCAGGCTGCGGTGGAGTTCTATAACCAGCACCCCAATGATACCCTGATCCTGGTCACCGCCGACCACGAGACCGGCGGCCTGGGCATCGGCTACAAGACCACCAACTACGATACCTTCCTGACCAACCTGACCAAGCAGACCGTCTCTTACGCCAAGTTTGACACCGACTATGTGGCCCGTTACCGCGCCGAGAAGACCCCCTTCGAGAGCGTGATGGCCGATGTCAAGAAGTGCTTCGGTTTGATGACTGCTTCTGACCCCGACGCCGCTGCCAACAGCACCCTGGTTCTGACCGACTACGAGCTGGAGCAGATCCGCACCGCTTACGAGCGCACCCTGAACGTGGGCGCTGCCGGTCAGGACGATATGAGCCAGCAGGACTACGAGCTCTACGGCACCTATCAGCCCTTCTCCATGGCGCTGTGCCATGTGCTGAACCACAAGTCCGGCCTGGATCACACCACCTATGCCCACACCGGCGCACCCGTCAACCTGTACGCCATGGGTGTCGGCGCCGAGGAGTTCAAGGGTGTCTACGACAACACCGAGATCTTCCACAAGCTGGCCGAGCTGACCAACGTCAAGTAAGTTCATTCCTTCATAACCCAGCGACAGACCCTCTCTAAAGGAGAAAACCCCCGCCTGAACTGCGAGCGACCGCAGACAGGCGGGGGTTTTTGTCTGTGGGGTTAGACTTCGGTTTCCAGCTCCGAGGTGCAGTGGGGGCAGCGGGTGGCCTTGAGGGGGATCTCGGTCTGGCAGAAGGGGCAGACTTTGGTGGTGGGGGCTTTGGGCGGCTCGGGCTTCTTTTTATAAAGGGAAGCCGCGGCGTTGGCCGTCTTGATGACCACAAAGAGGGAGAAGGCCACGATCAGAAAGTTGATGACCGCGTTGAGAAAGGACCCGATCCCGATGTCCACCCCCCGCACCGTCAGGACCACCGCGCTGAAATCGCTGGCGAAGATCAGGCCGATCAGAGGGGAGATGATGTCATTGACCAGCGAGTCCACAATGGCTTTGAAGGCCGCGCCGACCACCACGCCGATGGCCATGTCCAGCACGTTGCCGCGCATGGCGAAAGTCTTGAATTCCTGGAAAAATTGTTTCATTTTGATTCTCTCTTGTCTCCTGCCCGGGGCAGGGGGATTTTTTTGCAGCACCCCATGATACCAGAGGGCGACGTTTTTTGCAAGAGAGAACCCCCGGGGGTTACAGCTGGTGGGCGTCGATCCAGTCGGCCACCGGCTGGGCGATGGCTTTAACGCTCCCTTCCTCAAAGGGGGTGCGCAGCCCGGCGGTCCGGCACAGCTCGGTGTAGCTGGCGAGGCCGCCCCGGCGGACCAGCCGCAGATACCGCTGCCAGGCGTCCTTCGGGTCCTTGAGGGTCAGCAGGAAGAACTGAAGGGCCGCCATGGTGGACAGGCAGTAGTCGATATAATAGAAGGGGCATTCATAGATGTGGAGCTGCCGCTGCCAGCCTGCGCCCCGGCCGTAGAAAGGCAGACCGTCGAAGTCGATCCAGGGGCGGTATTTGCGCTCCAGCTCCAGCCAGACCTGGTTGCGCTCGTCCGGGGTCAGGTCGGGCTTCTGGTACATGATCTGCTGGAACTCGTCCACCTCGCAGCCGTAGGCCAGGAAGATGAAACTGTCCTCGGCGTGGAGGAGGGAATATTTGTCGGTGTCCTTCCCAAAGAGCAGATGATGCCAGGGGGCGGTGAGGAACTCCATGGCCATGGAGTGGATCTCGGCACTCTCCATGCCGGGGCATTCCAGATCCGCGGGAATCTTCTCGTCCCGGGCGGCCAGGTATCCCTCAAAGGCGTGGCCCGCCTCGTGGGTCAGGACGTCCACGTCGGCGGAGGTGCCGTTCCAGTTGGCAAAGATGAAGGGGGCCTTGTAGTCGGGCAGGATGGTCATATATCCGCCGCTGGCCTTGCCCGGGCGGCTGAGGACGTCAAAAAGGTCGTTCTCCTGCATGAAGTCGATGAACTCCGCCGTCTCGGCGCTCAGCTCATGATACATGGTGCGGGCGGCGGCCATCCGCTCGTCGTAGCCCGGGATGGGTTTTGGGTTGCCGTCGGCAAAGGCGACGTTCAGGTCGGCGAAGGTGGGGCGCTCGATGCCCGCCCGCCTGGCCCGCCGCTGGATGATGGTCTTGAGCAGGGGGACCACGTCCCGGGCCACCTGCTCCCGGAAGGAGCGGATTTCTTCGGGGCCGTAGCCAATCCGGTTCATCCGGACGTAGGACAGCTCGCTGTAATCCCGGTAGCCCAGAATGCGGGCCTGCTCGTTGAGGTTTTTGACGGTCCGGCTGTAAAGGTCGTCGAACTCGGCCCGGTGGGCGTCGAAATAGCCCGCCTCAGCCTCAAAGGCGGCACGGCGGACGGCGGGGTCCAGGCTCTGGCGGTAGGGACCCAGCTGGGGGATGGTCAGCTGCCTGCCGTCCATCTCCACCAGTGCGCCGCCGTAGAGCTTCTGGTAGGCGCTGGAAATGGCGTTGGCCTCCTGCTGGAGGGAAAGGACCCGGTCGTCCATGGCCAGGACCGCGTTTTTCATGCCGGGGACGCAGGTGCTGCCGAAGGCTTCGGTCAGGGCGTCGAGGTGGGGGCTGGCCAGGATGGCGCGGTAGATGCCGACGGTAGCGTTGGTGACCGACGGGCCGTTCTGGTCAAAAAAGTCCTGCTCCGCCGACCAGTAGGGGTCCCGGGTGTCGCAGGTATAGTGGATGCTGGCGAGGTTGGCCGCGGTGGTGTATCCGGCCAGGGCGCTGCTCTGCTCATAATAAAGGGCAACCAGTTCTTCGCCGCTGCGGGCCTGCTCCGCCTTCTGGGCCAGGGCGCTGCACTGGGCCAGCAGAGCGCCGATGTCCGGGCGGGCATAGGGCATTTCGCTGAATTTCATAAAACGAAGATCCTTCCTTTCCTGATGGGTTCAGGCTTCATCTTACCACGCATCGTCTCAAAAGAAAAGGGGCGGGCAGACTAACCAAAAAATACGGCGTTCTTTTAGCTAAAATGTGGGCCTGCGGGATTGAAACCCGGCGGGAAAGAGAGTATACTGTCTGTAAGGTGATGGCCGCCCCGGCGTTTCCGGGGCAGGCGACCCATCAACAGAGTAAGGCCATGCGCGTCAAGTGCCGCATCAACGGGGAGTTGTGCTGCGGACGAAGGGCGAACCGCCCGCGGTGGATGGCCTGCATCCCGCTGCTGCATGGACTTGGGTGCAGGCGGGGCCGCTTTGGCCCGGCCTGGAAGTGAAACTTGTTGAGTTCGCTGCCCTCCTTTATGCGGTTCCGCATGAGGGGGGCTTTCTTTGTCCCTCCTCCCACGCCTGATTTGTTATAAGGAGGGCATTTCGTATGAAGAACCAGAATTTCACCCGCTCTTCCCGGTGGGGCCTCCGCCGGGTGACCACCTGCGCCGTGCTGATCGCCATGAGCATTGTGTTCAGCCGGGTCCTGAGCATCAGCACCGATTTTCTCCGGTTTAACCTGGGCAGCCTGCCGGTGGTGCTGGCGGCGGTCCTCTTCGGGCCGGGGGCCGGGTTCGCGGTGGGGGCCGTGGCGGATATCATCGGCGGCATCCTGGCCGGGTACGCCATCAACCCGCTGATTACCCTCGGCGCAGGGGCCATCGGCTTCTTTGCCGGGCTGGTCTGGCAGGGCCTGCCCGGCTGGAAAGAATCCGTCCGGCTGGCAGCGGGCATCCTGCTGGGCCATGTGATCGGCTCGATTATCATTAACTCCCTGGCCCTGCGGATTTTTTATCACTACGACTGGAGCGTGCTGGCGGCACGAATCCCCAACGCGCTGGCCCTCAGCGCGGCGGAGTTTGTGCTGATGCGGGCGCTTCTGGCAAACCACGCCCTGACCGATGCAATCCGGGGCGGTTTTACGGGAAGGAAGGCATCCTGACATGAGCTATGAATCCGCGCTGGAATACATCCACGCCGTCCGCTGGCAGGGCCATCGGCCCGGCCTGGACCGGACCCGCGCCCTGCTGGCCGCGCTGGGCAACCCCCAAAAGCAGCTCCGCTTTGTTCATATCGCGGGCACAAACGGCAAGGGCAGCACCGCCGCCATGCTGGACAGCTGCCTGCGGGCGGCGGGGTACCACACCGGCCTGTTCACCTCCCCTTTCATCAACCGGTTCAATGAGCGGATTCAGGTGGACGGGATTCCCATCGGGGACGGGGAACTGGAAGAACTGGTGGAGCGGATTCGCCCGGCGGCCGACGCCATGGCCGACGTCCCCACCGAATTTGAGATCATCACGGCCCTGGGGATGCTCTATTTTGCCCGGAAACACTGCGATCTTGTGGTTTTGGAGGTGGGCCTCGGGGGAGAGCTGGACTCCACCAACGTCATCGACCCGCCGGAGTGCGCGGTCATCACGGCCCTGGGGATGGACCACGTCAAAGAGCTGGGCCCCACTCTGGCGGACATCGCCCGCGCCAAGGCGGGAATCATCAAGCCGGGAAGCCCGGTGGTCAGCTACGGCGGTGCGCCGGAAGCCGACGCCGTCATCGAACAGACCGCCGCCCAACAGGGCGCACCCCTGACGGCGGTGGATTTCAGCCGCCTGCGGGTGGGGGAAGGCTCTCTGGAAGCGGTCTCCTTCGGCTTTGACGGGCTGGAGGGGCTGCGGCTGCCTCTGGTGGGAAGCTATCAGCCCCGGAACGCGGCGGTGGCCATCACGGCCCTGCGGGTCCTTCGCACCCGGGGATGGACCATCCCGGATGAGGCCATCCGGCAGGGGCTGGCCGGGGTGCGCTGGCCGGGGCGGTTCGAGGTGCTGCGGGAACAGCCGGTCTTTCTGCTGGACGGCAGCCACAACGCCCACGGAATGCGGGCCACCGTCGAGAGCCTGCGGGCCCGGCTGCCGGGGCAGAAGCCGGTCTTTCTTCTGAGCATCATGGCCGACAAGGATGTGGACGAGATGCTCCGGCTGCTGCTGCCTCTGGCCGAAGGGTTTGTCACGGTGGCGGCCCACACCCCCCGCGCCCTCCCGGCG
>JAHLFH010000179.1 GCA_018883885.1 Candidatus Faecalibacterium intestinavium
GGCCCGCCCTGGCCTTTGGCGGCCGGGTAGAAGGTCAGGAGGCTGGCCCCGGTCAGCCGGGCCAGCAGGGGCTGCTCGATCTGGATGACCGCCAGCTCCCCGCTGCGGACCCGCCGCTCCCACTGAACGAAAAAGTTCCACCGCAGGCAGAGGGCCCCGTCCCCGGCCAGCTCCCACCGGCTCGCGTGGAGGATCAGCCCGCTGACGGCGCTCAGAAAAATAAAGAGGGCCATCCCCTGCGCCAGAGCGGTGCGCAGGGCCTCCCAGTCCCAGGCAAAGAGGACCTGCACCAGAGGCAGCAGATACAAAAGCAGAGTCCGGCGCAGAAAGCCCAGGGCATAGAGGGGGTGGTACCGCCGCGGCCCGGTCATGGGGCGGCCTCCGGGGGTTTGTCCCCCAGCAGGACGGCGCAGAATTCCTCGGCCTGCCCGGCGGGGATGCCGGGCAGAACAGTCCAGCATCCGGGGGTGAACAGAATCAGCACCGCGGCCCCGGCCAGCCGGAGCAGCGGGGTCCGAAAGGCGAGGGCCGAGGTGATGCTCTGCCGGGGCAGCACCCGCCGCACCGGGAACAGACCTTCAATCCGGAGCACCAGCGCCCGGTGGCCCACCTCCGCCGAGAAATGCCCGGCCCGGTAGCCGAGAAACCAGACCAGCCCGCCCCACGCCCCGCAGAAGGCCAGCCCCCAGCCCGGCCCCTGCCAGAAGGCAAAGGGCGCAAGAAACACACCCGGCAGCGCAGCCCAGAGGCAGAGCACCGCCCGGCTGGAGGGGGTGATGACGGCCCGGAGGGGCCGGGGCGAGGCGGAGGGTTTCACAGGCTATTCAGGCCCCATTCTTCGGTCAGCAGGTAAAGGGTGTCGTCCTGGGTCAGGCAGAGAATCCGGTCCCACGGGAGAAGGACCGTGCTGCCGTGGGGAATGATGAACTCGGTGTCCCGTGTGATGCTCACCAGAATCGCATCCCCCGGCATGGGCAGATCCTTGATGGGCTTGCCTGCATACTTGAAATTCTCCGGCAGCAGGATCTCGTTCAGGCTGGCGGTGCCGCCCCCCAGAGAGAGCAGCTGGCGGATGGTGTTGGTTTCGATTTCCCGTTCCAGAATGTGGCTCAGGTTGTCGGTGCCGCAGACCACCGTGTCCACCCCCAAAGTGTGGAGCAGTTCCCGGTTTTTGGGGTTGGAGGCCCGGGCCACCGTCCGGGTCACCCCGAACTCCTGCTTGGCGATCTGGCAGGCGATGAGGTTATCCTCGTCGCTGCCGGTCACCGCGACAAAGGCGTCGCACTGGTCCACCCCGGCGGTGCGGAGAATGTCATAGCTGACCGAATCCCCGCAGACCACCGGAATGTCCAGCAGGTCGGCCAGCCTCCGGCACTGGGCCTCCACCGGCTCGATCAGGGTGATTTTGTGGTGGTGGGCCAGCAGGCTCTGGGCCAGATACATCCCCACTTTGCCGCCGCCCGCAATACAAACATTCATGTTTTTACCTCGTTATACTGTAAGTAAATGAATTTGCGGCCTCATTTTGCCAGCGCACGAAACACCGCCTGCTCGGTCAGGATGGTGGGGCAGATGGTTTCCAGCCCATAGACCCGGCGGTAGAGCTGCTGCAAATGCGAGTCGGACACCCGGCAGAGCACCTTTTCCTTGTGAAAGAGCTTCTTGGCCAGCTGGGCCGCCATCAGGTTCACCGAGTCGTCGGCGGTGACGGCGGCCACTGCGTCGCAGCTTTCGATGCCGCCCCGGCGGAGGGTCTCGGTGTCGGTGGGGTCGCCCACAAGGGCCGTCCCGGCAAAGGAATAATCGTCAAAGCTGTCCAGCCGCTTGAGCTGTTCGGCGTCCTTTTCGATGAGGGAGATGTCGTGCCCGATCCGCTCGAGATCCCGCACCAGAGACGCGCCCACCTGGTCGCAGCCGATCACCAGAATATTCATAGGTTTCACCTCGTCATTGTTGCTGGGGGAGAGGGACGGCGAATGCCGCCCCGATTTCAAGGCTATTATAGCCCATCCGGCCACCAGCGTCAAATGGCCCGGCGGGGGGAAAGGCCTCTTTTCATTTTTCGCGCCACGGTCGGAGAAAATTCCCGCCCCGGGAATGGAATTTTGATTTTTTCCGTGCGCCGGGCCGCATAGTATGGTATACTACGAGAGACAGGGGCCGCCTGCTGTCGCAGGGGCGGAGTACGGGAGGGACAAAATGATTCTGGAAATACTCAAAGCAATTTTGATGGGCCTTGTGGAGGGCGTCACCGAATGGCTGCCCATCTCTTCCACGGGGCATATGATTCTGCTGGAACAGCTGGTGCGGTTCGATGCCAGCGAGGAGTTCCTCTCCATGTTCCGGGTGGTGATTCAGCTGGGGGC
Organism: Candidatus Faecalibacterium intestinavium; assembly: GCA_018883885.1. GTDB lineage: Bacteria > Bacillota > Clostridia > Oscillospirales > Ruminococcaceae > Faecalibacterium > Faecalibacterium intestinavium. Next base: position 2,367 of record JAHLFH010000179.1, read on the forward strand.
CATCCTGGCGGTGGTGGTGCTCTACTGGGGGCGGCTGTGGCCCTTCGGGCTGCGGCACGGGCGGCTGAGCGCCAAACCCGAGGCCTGGTCCCTCTGGATCAAGGTGGCGGCGGCCACCGTGCCGGTTCTGATCGTCAGCCCGCTGGACGACTGGATGGAGGAGCGGTTTTACAATTACATCACGGTGGCGGCCATGCTGATCCTGTACGGCGTCCTTTTCATTCTGGTGGAGATGCGGGGCAGCACGGCCCGGGTGAACCGGCTGGAGCAGATCACCCTGCGGGACGCCTTTCTCATCGGCCTGTGGCAGACCCTGGCCATCATCCCCGGCACCTCCCGCAGCGGGGCCACCATCGTGGGCGGGCTTCTGCTGGGGCTGTCCCGGCCCTGCGTGGCGGAATTCACCTTCTTTCTGGCCATCCCGGTCATGGCCGGGGCCTCGGCCCTCAAGGTGGTCAAGTTTGCCCTGTCGGGGGTCGGGATGACCGGCACCGAGGCCGCGGTTCTGGCCGTGGGGTGCGTCTCCGCCTTCCTGGTCAGCATGGGGGCCATCCGCTTTTTGATGGGCTACGTCAAACGGCACGATTTCCGCTTCTTCGGGGTCTACCGGATTTTGCTGGGCGGGGTGGTGCTGGCCGTGGCGGCCTTCACCGCCCTGGGCTGAGGCCCTTTCCCCCAAAAATCAGAACAGAGCCGTCCGGTCCGGGCGGCTTTTTCTGTGTTCCTTTGCCGGGGCGGGCGGAAAACAGGGTTTTGCGCGGGACCGGATTTGTGCTATAATAGGGGCCAGAGAATTCTGACCTGCGGCCCTGCGGCACGCCGCGGAATATGGAGGAAAAAACAATGGATGCTTCGACCGTTTACTTTACCGACTTCCGGTGCCCGGTGGGCACCAGCCTGACCGAGAAGCTGCGCCGTCTCTGCCTTGTGGCCGGGATCAAGAACATCAACATGGACGGCAAGTTCGTCGCCATCAAGATGCACTTCGGCGAGCTGGGCAACCTGGCCTTTCTGCGGCCCAACTATGCCAAGGTGGTGGCCGACCTGTGCAAGGAGCAGGGGGGTATGCCCTTCCTGACCGACTGCAACACCCTCTACCCGGGCAGCCGGAAGAACGCTCTGGAGCACCTGACCTGCGCCCAGCTCAACGGCTTCTGGCCCATGACCACCGGCTGTCAGGTGCTGATCGGCGACGGCCTGCGGGGCACCGATGAGGTGGAGGTCCCGGTCCCCAACGGCGAGTACTGCAAGACCGCCAAGATTGGCCGGGCCGTCATGGACGCCGACATCTTCATCAGCCTGACCCACTTCAAGGGCCACGAGTCCACCGGCTTCGGCGGCGCCATCAAGAACATCGGCATGGGCTGCGGTAGCCGCGCGGGCAAGATGGAACAGCATTCCTCCGGCAAGCCGGCGGTCCAGGAGGAGCTCTGCCGGGGCTGCCGCCACTGCGCCAAGGAGTGCGGCTCGGACGCCATTACATACCTCAACAACAAGGCCGTCATTGATCTGGACAAGTGCAAGGGCTGCGGCCGCTGCATCGGCGCGTGCAACTACGACGCCATCTACAACCCCAACAACAGCGCCAACGAGGAACTGGACCGGAAGATGGCCGAGTACGCCGCCGCCGTCTGCGAGGGCCGCCCCTGCTTCCACATCAGCCTCGTGCAGGACATCAGCCCCAACTGCGACTGCCACGGCGAGAACGACGCGCCCATCCTGCCGGATGTGGGAATGTTCGCCTCCTTTGACCCCGTCGCGCTGGATCAGGCCTGCGCCGACGCCTGCCTGGCGTCGGCCCCGCTGCCCGGCAGCCAGCTCAGCGACAACCTGGGCCAGCCCGGCTGGAACTGCTACCACGACAACTTCAAGGACTCCAACCCCAACATCGAGTGGAAGGCGACGCTGGAGCAGGCCGAGAAGATTGGTCTGGGCACCCGGAAGTATGTGCTGAAGAAGATCTGAGACAGCCATTCCCACAATCGGACAAAATAAAGAGCGGCCCGCGCTTCGGTAGGAAGCGCGGGTCCCTTTGCTGTGTCTGGGGTTTGAATGGAAAAGAGGGAGGGCGGGGATCAGGCCTCGCCGCCGAGGGGCACCCGGGCCGTGATGATGTCCCGCAGCACCTCCCAGTCGGCGGCGGTGTAGTCGGGCAGGGAGGCGGGGTCGATGCCCGCGTCCTCCAGCAGCGGCTCCATCTCCCCCTCGCCGGAGATCAGGGCGTCGGCCTGGGCCTGAATGATGGGCCAGACCGCCGAGAAGTTCTCCTGCTCGTCGGCCTCCAGCCCCTCATACCAGCCGGTGAAGCCCTGGGTCACCGAGAGGTCGTCCCGGCGGGAGAGGGAATTTTCCTCGGCCCAGTTCAGCAGCGCCACCGCCGCCTGGACCGACTTCAGGGAGCTGCCCGCCGTGCCGGGGCCCCAGTTCAGGCAGCTGGACAGGGCCTGTTCCGGGCTGGACAGGGGGCCGAGCAGGCCGTTTTCCCCGTCCTCGTCAAAGGGGGCTTCGCCCTCGGTCTGGTCGGGCAGAACGGGGTCTGCCGCCGCGACGCTGGACGAGGCGGGGGGAGCCGGAACGCTGGAAGCGGACGAGGCTTCCTCGCCGCCGCAGCCCGCCAGGGGCAGGGCCGCGCAGAGGCAGAGGGCAGCCAGTCGGACAAAACGGATCTTCTTCATGGAAAAAACCTCCTTTGCGCCCGGAGGCGCGGACGAATCGGGGTTTCTAAAGCAATCCCGTGAAAGAGTGCGAAGCCTGTCATACACCCAAAGCCCCAGTTTCCGATAGCACTGCCGAAACGCTAACCCCCCAATGGGGGGTTGGGGGCGCCAGCCCCCAAGTTCCTTAAAAGGGCGGGTGGCAGCACCGCCGAAGCGCCGCCTGCGGCGGAAACAGCGAGGCGTGTGCTGGCGCAGCGCTCCGGTTTTTTCAAGGGCGTTCGTCCCGCAGAAAAAACCGGCTAAGCGCAAGAGGATGGGCATTCAGATGAAAAGACACGGGCGTTTCCGGACCTGAAACTTGAGGAACTAATCTTACCTGGGTCCGGCCTGGGTCCGGCGTTTGCAGTAAATTGTTGAATTTTTCTGGGATTACACGAAAGGCAGCGCCCGGCGGGCGCGGGGTGTTCTGATTCCAGTATACTGTCCGGCGGTGGGGTTGTCAATCGCAGGCTTTCGGGGCGGTTGACCCCGCCGGGCCAAACCGCTATAATGCTATCGGAGACCGGCCCGGCAAGGGCCGGAAAGCAAAGGAACGCGGGCAGGCGGCCCCCTTGGGCCGCCCCCGCTGCGGAGGCACTGGACGATGAAAAACGAGGAACTTTTTTCCCTGCAAGGGCTGTTTGATTTTCTGGACCGGAGCGTCAGCCCCTGGCACGGGGCGGCGGCTGCGGCGGCCCTGCTGGAGGAGCAGGGCTATCAGCTCTGCCCCGAGAGCGCACCCTGGCAGCTTGCGCTGGGCGGCAGATATTACACCACCCGCAGCGGAACGGCGGTGCTGGCCTGGCGGATGCCGAAGCAGGGCCTGACCGGCTGGCACGTCACGGCCAGCCACGGGGATTCCCCCTCCTGGCAGATCAAGAACCCCGACGTGAAGGACAAGCTCTACGCCAAAGCCGAGACCGAGGGCTACGGCGGGATGATTATGCCCAGCTGGATGGACCGTCCTCTGGGGGTGGCGGGGCGGCTGCTGGTCCGGACGGCGGAAGGGATTGAGACCCGTCTGGTGGCCCCGGACCGGGCCCTGCTCTGCATCCCCAGCCTCTGCATCCATTTCAACCGGGAAGCCAACAAGGGCTATGCCTATAACCCCCAGGTGGATTTGCAGCCCATCTGCGGGGCGGCGGGGGGCAGCCTGCTGGAAACGCTGGCCGCGGAGGCCGGGGTAAAGGCGGAGGAAATCGTCGCCCATGACCTGCTGCTCTGCGTCCGCCAGAAGGCCGAGCGGGTGGGCCTCGCGGGGGAATACTTTATGTCGGGCCGGATCGACGACCTCGAGTGCGCCTACACCACCCTCCGGGGGTTCCTGGCGGGCCGGGGAGAGGAGCCGGGCCGGTGCGACGTGTGGTGTATGTTCGACCATGAGGAGGTGGGCAGCTCCAGCCGTCAGGGGGCGCAGGGCACCCTGATGAGCGACGTCATGGCCCGAATCGAAGAAGCGCTGGGCGTCAGCCGGGAGGACAGCGTCCGCGCCCGGGCCAACAGCCTGCTGCTCAGCGCCGACAACGGCCACGCCCACCACCCCAACCACCCCGAAAAGAGCGACCCCGCCAACCCCGTGGAGATGGGGAAGGGCGTGGTTCTCAAGCTCAACGCCAACCAGAATTATACGACCAGCGGCCTGACCGCGGCGGCCTTCAAGGAGATCTGCCGCCGGGCGGAGGTGCCGGTCCAGACCTTCGCCAACCGGGCCGACGTGGCCGGAGGCCGGACCCTCGGCAACCTGCTGAGCCATCAGATCGCCATCCCCATGGTGGACATCGGTCTGGCCCAGCTGGCCATGCACTCGGCGGTGGAGACCGCCGCCTGCGCCGACGCGGAGTACATGGCCGCCGCCTGCGCCGCATTCTACAACACTCCCGTCTTTCAGCCGGCGGACGGGGTGTGGAAGCTGGGCCTGTGAGCGGCCCGGTCGGGCGGTTCGCCCCCAGCCCCAGCGGCCGGCTCCATCTGGGGAATCTTGCGTGCAGCCTGCTGGCCTGGCTCTCGGCCAAGAGCCGGGGCGGCAGGATCATCCTCCGGATTGAGGACCTGGACGCGGCCCGCTGCCCCCGGGTGTATGCCGACCAGCTGGAGGAGGACCTGCGCTGGCTGGGGCTTTTCTGGGACGAGGGCGGCTCCCTCGGCGGCCCCAACGGCCCCTATTACCAGAGCGAGTGCGGCGAAATCTATACGGAGAGCTATAAAAAGCTCGATGATATGCAGCTTGTATACCCCTGCTTCTGCTCCCGGGCCCAGCTTCACGCGGCCAGCGCCCCCCACACCGCCGACGGCAATGTGGTCTACCCGGGCACCTGCCGGAATCTGACGCCCGGCGAGATTGCCGAAAAGGCGAGGCAGAAAGCCCCGGCCTTCCGGCTGAAGGTGCCGGACGAGAGGGTTTCCTTTGCGGACGGCTGCATGGGGCCTTACTCCGAAAACCTTCTCACCGACTGCGGGGACTTCTATCTCCGGCGGGCGGACGGGGTCTTTGCGTACCAGCTGGCGGTGGTGGTGGATGACGCCCGGATGGGGGTCACCGAGGTGGTGCGGGGGGCCGACCTGCTCTCCTCCACCGCCCGGCAGCTCTATCTCTACCGTCTGCTGGGCCTGCCCGCGCCGACGTTCGCCCATTGCCCGCTGCTGCTGGCGCCGGACGGGCGGCGGCTCTCCAAGCGGGACGGGGACCAGAGCCTCGAGAACCTGCGGGAGAAATACACCGCCCCCGAGATTGTGGGAAAGCTGGCCTGGCTCTACGGCCTCCAGCCGGAGCCCGCCCCCCGGACGCCGGAAAGCCTGCTGCCGACGTTTGACTGGGCAAAGGTGCCGAAGAAGGACATCTGCATCCCTGAGGGGATGTTTTAGTTGCCGGTTACTAGTTACAAGCTGTCATGAGGTAAGGCTTCTCTTGCTCAGAAAACGAAGCTGATTCGCAAAAAGGTGCGCCGCCGCAGGCTTTTCTGCCTGCGGCGGCGCAAATGCTTTTCTAGTGGCTTTCAGGGCTGGTGCACATCACAGCACGGCGTAGAGCACGGTATCACAATCACCGTAGTTATGGTGGCGGATATAGAATTTGTATTCCGGCACCAGAGACTTAATATAGAGAGGGATCTCCGTCATGTCCTCCGGCTTGTGATAGATGCAGATTGCCAGCTTGGGTTTATCCCGCTGAATGGTCTGCCGGGCCCCTTTCAGAGATTCCAGCTCGGAACCCTCGATATCCATCTTGATGAAGGTCACCCTTTCTTCAGGGACCACCACATCATCGATTGCCCGGACGGGAACAACAATGTCGCCATCCTTGCTGAAGCAAGAACCTACCGAATGCTCTCTTGAAAAACGTAATTCTGTGCTTTCACTCCAAGTCCCATAGGGAAGAATTTCCGCTTCAGGAAAATGATGCTCTTCCTTGTTGTGCAGACAGACCTCGTAATTTTTCGGGTCAGGCTCAAAGGCATACACTTTTTTGACCCGCTTGCAGCGCTTCCGCAGTTCCAAGGATGTTTCCAAGGCGTAGCATCCGGCGTCTACAAAAACTTCTTCCTCTTCATACCGGATAATGCCCGGATCAAAATACTGGTCGGTACAAAACTGCAGGAATTCATCTGGTATAGCTACAAAAATCAATTCCTCCGGATAGGAGCCATCGTGCAGAATCTGTAAAATTTCATCTCGTGTATGAGCTGCAGAAACAATCACGCTCAGATCTTTCCGCGCAAGCAATTCTTCCGGACTCATCACCGGATATCCGCACCAGCCGTCCTGCTGCTTCTTTTTGTTGCTGCTGCAAAATCCAATAAGACGCGGGTCCTCCCGCAGACATTCCATAGCCCGGTAGCCTGAACGATTGGCTCCAAACAGGACAAACTGTCTGTCGGCAGGCAGTTTTGAAACAAGCGGTTTTATAAGCTGATCTTCCCAAGAGAAGAATTTTGAAAAATGATTATCTATAATATAATCTATAAACTTGGAATCCCCGGAAATCAGGTAGTTCAGCCGGTTCAAATATATAAATCTGGATTCTTCATCTTCCAGCATTTGATATACCTGTCTGTAATCATCCAACAAATTTTTCATGGCCCACGCACCTCTGCTTGAAATTTATAGTGTTCCAATAGACCCGTTTAGTATAGCAAAAAATCGGGGGGGGGGGGTAGATGCATATTTTACAAAGATTATTGTGTTTTATTGGGCTTTTTACCAGAAATTTGTTTTTGCCGCTGCGGGGAATTTGCGTCTCGGTTAAGCGTATCAGAGCTGAAAGTCCCCAGCACCTGATTTGAAAGGCAGCCGGTGACGGTTAAGAGCTCCCACGAGGGGCGGGGGCGGGCCGGCCCAAATAAATCTCTTTACCCCCGCCTGCGGATATGCTAAAATATCTTACAGGGAAAGCCGCCCGCAGGGCGGATAAGAAGGATAAATTTAAAAGGAAAACCCACGAAGGGAGATTCTTTATGCCAAAAGCAGCACATAAAGTCGTGGTCATCGGGCACCGGAACCCGGACACCGACTCCATCTGCTCCGCCATCGCCTATGCGGAGCTGAAAAACCGGACCTCAGATCTGGTCTGTGAACCCCGCCGGGCGGGCAAGATGAACCAGGAAACCGAGTTCATCCTCCGGAAATTCGGCGTCACCCCGCCCCGGATGTGTACCGACGTCAACCCGAAGATTCGGGACGTGGACTACCGCGAGATGCCGGGCATTCCGGGCAGCACCAGCCTGCGCCGGGCCTGGCAGATCATGCGGGACCAGGCCATCGACACCCTGCCGGTGGTCAGCGAAAGCGGCGAGCTGGAAGGGGTCATCACGGTCAAGGACATCGCCACCGCCAACATGGACGTCTTTGACACCGAGGTTCTGGCCAAGAGCCGCACCAGCTATAAGAACATTCTCGAGACCCTTGGGGGAACCATGGTGGTGGGCAGCGAGGACGACGTCTGCACCGGCGGCAGCGTCCACATCGGCACCGCCACCCCCGAGATGCTGGAAAGCGTGGTGGAAAAGGGGGATATCGTCATCCTCACCAACCGCTATGAAAGCCAGCTCTGCGCCATCGAGATGGAGGCGTCTTTGCTCATCATCTGCAACGGCGCGAAGGTGGGCCGCACCATCCAGCGGATCGCCGAGGAGACCGGCGTGGCCGTCATGACCGTCCCCTTTGACACCTACGCGGCGGGCAAGCTCATCAGTCAGTGCGCCCCCATCTCCTACTATATGACTCGGGACAACATCCTCAAATTCACCCTCGTCACCCCGGTGGCGGACGTCACCCGTGTCATGGCCAAGGTGCGCCACCGGTATTTCCCCATCCTGGACGAGGAGGGCAAATACTGCGGCATGGTCAGCCGCCGGAACATCATCAACCTGCAAAAGCGGAAGATCATTCTGGTGGACCACAACGAAGCCACCCAGGCGGTGGAGGGCTTTGACCAGGCCGAGATTCTCGAGATCATCGACCATCACCGGATCGGCAGCCTCCAGACCAGCGGCCCGGTCTATTTCCGGAACCAGCCGGTGGGCTGCACGGCCACCATCGTCACCCAGATGTACGACGAAAACGGGGTGGACATCCCGCCCCAGATCGCGGGGCTGCTGCTGGGCGCGATTCTGTCCGACACACTGATGTTCCGCAGCCCCACCTGCACCAAAGTGGACGAGGCCGCCGCCCGCCGTCTGGCCCAGATCGCCGGGGTGGAGATCGAGGCCTTTGCCGCCGAGATGTTCGAGGCCGGCGAGAAGCTGGACGGCAAGACCCCCGAGGAAGTGTTCATGCAGGACTTCAAGGTCTTTATGTGCGGCGACATCCGGTTCGGCGTGGCTCAGGGCAGCTATATGACCCGCTCCAATCTGGAAGCCGCCCAGAAGCTGCTGGAGCCCTACCTGAAAGAGGCCCGGAACAAACAGAACGTGGAGGACATCTATATGCTCCTGACCGACGTTCCCAAGCAGGAGAGCGTCGTCATCTGCAACGGCCGGTACGCAGGCGGGCTGCTGACCACCGGCTTCAACTGTGAGCCGGGGGCCGACGGAAGCTGGGTGCTGCCCGGCGTGGTCAGCCGGAAAAAGCAGTTCATCCCCACCATCATGGGGGCCTATCAGGAGCTGTAAGCCTTAAACACCGGGAAAGGGGGAGAGAAAAATGGCGATGTTTGAGTTTTTGAAGCAGAGGGACCGCACCCCCCGCACCCTGCCGGAGGGGACCGTCCGCCGCCGCTACCGCATCTGGGGTCAGGTGCAGGGGGTGGGCTTCCGCTATCGGGCGAAGTACGCGGCCCAGCAGCTGGACCTTGCGGGCTGGGTGGAAAACAAGGACGACGGCACCGTGGAGCTGGAAGTCCAGGGCCGGCTCGAACAGATACGCAAACTGTTCGGGATGATTCAGGCCAGCGATTACATCCAGATCACCGGGATGCGCCAGGAGGACCTCACCCCCGACCCCTACGCCCGGGGGTTCTCGGTGCGGGGATATTGATTTATAACCCGCCCACCCGCCCTTTAGATGTTCCCCCCGGGCCTGCGGCCCCGCCCCCCGCGGGGGCTCTGAGAGGCAAACGGCTGCTACCGGGATATGCTGCGAAAAGCGGCTAAGCGCAAGAAAGGTGCGGTAA
>JAHLFH010000180.1 GCA_018883885.1 Candidatus Faecalibacterium intestinavium
CTTGGGGGCTGCGGGAGCGGCAGGACGCTTCCGGTCGCTGAGGGACTGGAACGCCTTGCCCTCCAGCATGATGATCAGCATCAGCAGGATAAGGATCAAAAAGACCAGAACCATACCGGATATAGTGACAACTACATCATAACCTAAATCCATGATTTTCCTCCTATTTTTTCAGCGTGACGGGAAACGCCGCCCCGCCGAATCTGATTGGAGCGTCTGCCAGCCATGGAAGAGGAGCAAGTTTCTTCCATTTCTGCCAGACGGCCCCATCTTTTCCTATTATACTCAGTTTCCGCCCCGGTTTCAACAAAAGAGGCGCCAGGAAATTGATGTTTTTTAATGATGGCGTCCGATACGCGGCGTTGCGTCGACAAAGCCGGTTTCCAGCTTGTCCCCGAGGGAGAGGCTCATGGCCGTGCCCAGCGCCACGCAGTTGACCGGATCGGGCGAAACCACCACCTTGACCTTCAGCTCCTGGCTGAGATAATCGGGCAGGCCGTGCAGCTGGGCGCCGCCGCCTGTCAGCATGATGCCGTTGCGGTAGATATCGCCCGCCAGCTCAGGGGGCGTCTTTTCCAGCACCTGATGCGCCGCCACTCCGATCTGTTCGCTCAGCATCATGACCGGCTCGTACAGGTCTTTGGTGGAAACGCTGATCCTCTGGGGCAGGCCGGTCAGCAGGCTGCGGCCCTTGATCTCCATGGTCGCGTCAAAATCGGCCTTCTGGGGGCAGCAGGCCACATTCTTTTTCAGTTCTTCCGCCGTGCGCTGCCCGATGGCAATGTTGAACTTTGCCCGGACGTGCTTCAGGATCTCATCGTCATAGTGGTTGCCCGCCACCCGGACGCTGGTGGCCTTGACCTTGCCGCCCAGGGAAAGGACCGCAATGTCGGTGGTGCCGCCGCCGATGTCGATGATCATCCGTCCGTCAGGGACGGTGATGTCCACCCCGGAGCCGAGGGCCGCCGCGATGGGTTCATCCACCAGGTACACCTGCCGCGCTCCCGCCGCCACAACGGCTTCCACAACGGCGTCGCTCTCGATTCCGGTGATGGCCGCCGGGACGCAGACCGCAACCCGGGGTTTGACCATATGGGAGCTGTAAACCTGATTGACAAAGCGGCGAATCAGCTCCCGCGTCATGGTGTGGTCGCTGATGACGCCATCCTTGAGCGGGAAGGTGGCCGAGATGTAATTGGGGGTGCGGCCGACCATGGCGAGGGCTTTGTCGCCCACCTCCAGGACGGAATTTTTGCGGGTGTCCACCGCGACGACGCTGGGCTGGTTGAGCACGACGCCCTTTCCTTCCTGCGCAATGATGATGGTGGTTGTGCCAAGATCAATGCCAATATCGTTCTGAGCCATAGCACATTATCCTTTCTGGTTCCTATTTTTAAAAGCCCCTCCGGGCTGCATAAATCCAGCGTTCAGTATAGCATATTTTTCGCAAAATGTATAGGAATTTCTTTTTCCTACTCTGCCGTCTGCTGAACCGGGGGCAATTCCTGATGCAGCAGCTCGCACAGACCGCTGTATCGGCGGTTCTGCCGGACATTGGACATCATGGCGTTGACGGTGTCCCGTCGGCCCGCCACGATGCAGAGCTGCTTTGCCCGGGTGATTCCGGTATAAAACAAATTGCGGTAGCACAGCCGGGCCGGGACCTGCGCCGTCGGAAGAATCACCGCCGGGAATTCACTGCCCTGGCTTTTATGCACTGTGATGGCGTAGGCGATTTCCAGCTCATTGAGGTTTTCCGCCGGATAGATCAGCCGCCGGTCATCCATCCGGACCACCATCGAGCGGTCCCGCAGATTGATGGATTCCACAATCCCGATGTCGCCGTTGTAGGCGCCCACCCCCTGCTCTCCGCCCAGCCGGTGCCAGATGATCTCGTAATTGTTCCGCACCTGCATGACCTTGTCCCCCACCCGGAACACCCGGGCCGCGCTCTGAAGCTGAGGCTTGCCCTTTTCCGGCGGGTTGAGAAGCTGCTGCAATGCGACGTTCAGCGCCTGGGTCCCGCAGGGGCCCAGCTTGGTGGGGCAGAGGACCTGAATGTCCCGGACGGGGTCGAACCCATAGCTCCGGGGCAGGCGGGCGGTGACGAGGTCGCAGACCAGCTTCTGGCAGAGTTCCCCGTCCGCTTCCAGAAAGAAGAAGTCGTCCGACCGTCCGCCCTTTTGCAGCGGCTTGCCCCCCACAATGTTGTGGGCGTTCCGGACGATGAGGCTCTGTTCCGCCTGACGGAAGATTCGATTGAGGCAGACGGTGGGGATCAGCCCCGAGCGGATTACCTCGCCGAGGATGTTTCCCGGCCCCACGCTGGGCAGCTGGTCCGAGTCGCCCACCATGATGATCCGGCAGCTGTACCGCAGCGCCGCCAGCAAGCTCTGGAACAGGCAGACGTCCACCATGCTCATTTCGTCCAGAATCACCACGTCGTACCGGAGAAGATTCTTTTCGTTGTGGATAAAGTGGAGGGTTCCGCCGCTGTAATCCACTTCCAGCAGACGGTGGATGGTGCTGGCCTTTCGGCCGGTCAGCTCCCCCAGCCGCTTGGCCGCCCGGCCCGTGGGGGCGCAGAGCGCCACCCGCTCGGCCTGCTGTTCCAGAAGCTGCAAAATCGCGTTGACGGTGGTGGTCTTTCCGGTGCCCGGGCCGCCGGTCAGCACCAGACAGTTTTCCGTCATCGCCTTCCGGATGGCCTCTTTCTGTTCGGGCGCATAGGCAAAGCCCTGGGTCAGCTCGAGAACCTGGATGCTCTTTTCCAGCCCGCGGGGTTTTTCAGGACTCTTTTTCATCAGGATGGCCAGCCGCTGGGCGATCACTTCTTCCGCTTCCAGCAGATCCGGCAGATAGATATATTCCGTCCCGGTATACTCCCTGTGGCGGAGGATGCCGTCTTCCAGGCAGTGGTCCAGCGCGGCGGACAGCTTTTCCTCCGGCTGATGGATGAAATCCGACGCCGTCCTCAGCAGCTGAACCCGGGGCACGCAGGTATGGCCGTTGTTTGCGTTGTGGCGCAGCGTCCGCAGCAGGGCCGCCTCCAGCCGCTGGACGCAGTCCCCCTCCATCTGATAATACTGGGCAATGCTGTCTGCATGACGGAAGTCCAGCTGAAGGGGTTCGCCGCAGAGCAGGTAGGGATTCGCGGCGATGGCCTGCGCCGCGCCCGGGCCGAACTCCCGGAACACCTCCATAGCCCGCCGGGGGCTGATCTCAAACTGAGCAAGATAGGCGATGAGCTCCCGCATCCCGAACATCCGCTTGAATTCCTGCTGGATGCGGTCGGCCTTTTCGGCAGAGATGCCCCGGATGGCGGTCAGCTGGCCCGGGTCGTTGGCGATGATATCCAGCGCGGAAGCCCCGAATTTCTCGATGATTTTGTTGGCCGTCGATGCGCCGATATAGGGCAGAGAGCCGCTGGCCAGGAAGGCGTAAACCGCCTCCAGATCCTTGGGCATATCCGTCTCGCACTCCTGGGCGTGAAACTGACGTCCATAAGTGGCGTGGGTTTCGTACCGGCCCCGGCAGAGGACGGTTTCCCCCACATGGAGTTCCCCCACGACGCCGCAGACCACCGTGAGGGTTCCGCCCCCCGAGACTTCAAAGACCATGTAGCCGTTGTCTGTGTTCTCAAAGATGATGTCCTCCACCGTTCCTTCCAGCTGTTCCAGCTCCTGCGGTTCCACGGGTACGCCCCCTTTCTGCCCTTCAAAATTTCAACAGTAATTATTAGTATATCCCTTTTGCGCCTGTTTGTAAATTCTGATTTCCAGATAAAAAACAGGGCGGTTTCTTTCCCGACGGTCTATCCGCGGCGGTCTGGCCCCGGTTGTCCGCATCCCTGTTCCGGGAAAACGCCCGCCGGAACCAGCGGAGCACATAAAAAGCCAGCCCCCGCAAAGGCCGACGTTTGGTCCTTGCAGGGGCTGGTCAAGTTGATTGGTCAGGACGCCCGGGGCATATCCAGCGCCTTCAGCAGCGCTTTCTGTGCGTCCGAAATGCTGATGGTACAAAGAGACTCCAGATCCGCCAGCGAGCCGTCGGACGGGATGGCCTCGATCTCCTCAGCGGTCTTGCCCTTGAGGTAATCGCAGAAGCCCTCGCTGTGCTCATACCACTCCTTGCCAAGGGCAGAGGCCTTCCGCATCCCGTAGTCGTCCCCCATTTCCAGCTTGCTCAGCACCTCGTCGGGGGCGTCCACCATGCCGTCGGCGGCGACGGTCAGAACCGGCTCCGCCTCATCCCAGAGCGCACCGGTCACCCGGCCTGCGGCATCCAGCGTGACGACCACCGCCGTGATGTCGATCTCCGCGCTGGCGTCCTTGTCATCGGTGGCTTTCAGGGTTCCCCCCGCAGGGCTTGTCGCTTCCACCCCGAGAGAAAGGGTATCCCCCTCCGCCGAGCCGATGGCCTCGGCCCGCTTGCAGGCGGCGGCGACGGCGTCCCGGTATCCCTCTATTTTAATGGTGCAGCCGGAGAGCAGATCCGGCTCCGAGGCATAGCCGTCCTTATCCGTTTCCAGGCGGCTGACCTGTTCCGCAGTCATGCCGGTCAGGTATTCGCCGAAGAAATCCACCTGTTCCGACCAGCCCTTCTGGATGGACGAAACCGCCGCCAGAGGGTATTCATCCCCCTTCTGGCGCTTGGTGCGGTACTCCCCGGGCATGGTGACGCTGCCGCTGCCGTCGGCGGAGATGCTGCTCTCCAGCTCGTCCAGGGTCACCCGGGCAATCCGCCCGTCCTCATCCAGCAGAACGGCGGCAAAAATGGTATTCACCTCGCCGGTACGGTCGTCGCTCTCCGCCCGGGTCTGAACGTTCAGACCGGTGCGCCAGGCTTCGCTCTGCTGATTCTGGGCCGAACCGCTGCCCGGGGTTGTCGTCCCGCTGGAGCTGCTCGAGCCGGAGCCGCTTTTTCCGCAGGCCGTCAGCAGCATGGCTGCGGCCAGAATACAGCTTATGGTATACCGATTCGTCTTTTTCATTGTTTCGCTCCCTTTGCGCTTTTGCCCCTGTCCGTCCGGTGGGCGCCGGGGCTTTTAGCCCTAGTCTTCCCGCAAAACCCGGGTTTTATTTCCGCCGGGCAGAAAAAAGAGCCTCCGCAGAGGCTCCTGGGCAAAGATGTTCAAAGCAAAGGGCTCAGCAGCCGGAGAAGATCGTCCAGCATCTTCCCCGGTACGGAGGTCCGGCAGTCCTCCAGACGGACTTCCCGGCTGTTCTGAATCGTCGAGAGAACGTCCTCCCGGACGGCGGCGATCTGGCTGTTTTCCATCAAAAGCACGCCGCACTCAAAGTGCAGGTAGAGGCTGCGATAATCCATATTGATGCTCCCCACCACCGCCAGAGAATCATCGCTGACATAACACTTGGCGTGGAGGAAGCCGGGCGTATATTCGTACACCCGCACCCCCGCCAGGATGAGGGGCGCATAATAGGACCGGGTCAGCCGGAACACCAGTTTTTTGTCCGGGATTCCCGGCAGCACGATCCGGACGTCCACGCCCCGTTTGGCCGCCAGCTTCATCGCATTGAGAAGCTCATCCCCCACCGCCAGATAGGGAGTGAAGATATAGACATAATCCCTGGCTTGGTTGAGGATATCGCAGTAGACATTCTCCGCCAGCGGTTCCTCGTCCAGCGGGCTGTCGCCGTAGGGCTGGACCACGCCGTCGGTAAGCGCAGCGACGGTGGGCCGGAAGCGGTCGTACTCCAGATCACAGGCGCGGAACGCGTTCCAGAAATTGAGGAACATCACCGTGAAGTTCCAGACGGCGCTGCCCTCGATCCGCAGGGCGGTGTCTTTCCAGTGGCCGAACCGCTCCTCCGCGTTGATATATTCATCGGCCAGGTTAACGCCGCCGGTATAGGCAACGTTTCCGTCGATGACGCAGATCTTGCGGTGGTCCCTGTGGTTCATAACCAGAGACAGCAGCGGAACCACCGGATTGAAGGGGATGCAGCGGATATGGCTTTTCTCCATATCAATCAGGAAATTGGACGGCAGCGTGACAAGACAGCCGAAATCGTCGTAGATCAGCCGGACGTCCACCCCCTGCGCCGCCTTCTGCTTGAGAATCGCAACGATGGGGTCCCACATCACCCCGGGATGGATGATGAAATATTCCAGAAAGATGAATTTTTTCGCCCGGGTCAGGTCCAGCAGCATCCGCTGGTACATCGACTCTCCGCTGGGAAAATACTCCGCCCCGGTCTGCTGCCAGGCGGGGCAGCGGCCGCGGCTGGCAATGTAACGGCTGAGGGACGCCTCCCGAAGCGGAAGCTCATCCGTCTGGCCTTCCTGCTGGGTCAGATAACAGCGGTGGAGCCGCTCCACTTTTTCCATCCGGAGCCGCAGGCGCTTGCTGGGGCGCTTGTTGCCCCAGAGCAGATAGAGCATCCCGCCCAAAAGGGGCAGAGCGCCGATCAGCGCCAGCCAGCCGATTTTATAGGCGGAGTTTTCGTCCTTGCGGATCAGATGAAGGGCAATGGCAAGGCTGAGGATCATCAGAAGCCCGTTGATCCAGACCGCATATTCCGTCAAGCGAAAAAAAACCTGCAGCAGCCAGACGGCCTGAACCAGAACCAGCGCAATGGTAATGGTGGCACGGTTCAGCAGTTTGCTGAAGAATTTAACGATCGGTTGTCGGAGCATACAACACCTCCCCGTTTCCCTGGGTCCAAACAGAACGCAGCGCCGCCCCGGCGGGCGCCTCGTCTTTAAATAATGCAAGTATAGCGCCGAATGCCATTTTTTGCAAGTTTCAGCAGATTTTGCCTTTTTCTTTGGAGGGCGACAATCAAAAAAGACCCAAAACGCCTGCAACAGCATTTTGGGTCTCACAGATTCAGTTCAATCAGCGCCGACCGGCCCGGAAAATCAGACCAGAGGCGCGTCGGCGTCCTCATAGCCCACCAGCAGGCCGCCCAGCTCTGCATAGTAGGTACACAGGCCGCGGCAGGGAATCACCTCGGCCTGCACGTCGGAAAACACCGCTTCGATCATATTTTTGAGGCGGTTGGCCGCGTTGGGGTTGTCCGAATGGGCGATCCGCACCGGACCGCCCTGATAGCCATGGCTCTTCATTTCAAGGACGATCCGCTCCAGCGCACCGTGCTCGCCGCGGGTCTTGCAGATCACTTCCAGCTCGCCGCCGCTGCTGGCCTGGCCCACAACCCGGATGCCCAGCACCCGGGCCACAGCCGCCACCGCCGGCTTTACCCGGCCATTCCGCGCCAGATTGTTGAGGGATTCGAGAGAGAAGAGCAGATGGGTGTGACGGCTGTATTCGACCGCCTCCTGGCAGATCTGTTCAAAGCTGCGGCCCGCCAGAATCAGCGCCCGAAGCCGCTCGGCGAGGAGCGCCATCTCCGGGCCGGTGGAAAGGCTGTCCAGCACAAAGATTTTGGCGTCCGGATGCGCTTCTTCATATTCTTCCTTTGCCGTGGACGCGGCGTTGTAGCAGCCGGACAGCGCGCCGGTGATGGTCACGGCGTAGACCTCGTCCGCCCCTTCAAAGGCTTCCATCCAGTCGCCGACATTGGGGCAGGAGGTAGAGCTTTTGCCCTTATAGCTGCGCATGGTCCTGGCCATGTCCACCACGTCAAGCTCCGGGGTATCGACGTATTCTTCTTCGCTGGTGATGATCTTCATGGGAACGGACTGAAAATCGACTCCGTCCATCTGAAAAAGATTCGCAGAGGAATCTACAATAATCTTGCTCTTCATGTTTGCACTCCATTCCAGCGACGCGGCGCCGCCAAATCATTTGCTTGGTTCTATCTTATCAGTTTTTGAATATCCTGTCAACACAATTCAAAAATCTTCTCTCAAGGTTTCGTTTTCTGTTGACATTTGGCCGAACCGCGTTATACTGAAGCTATGAAGATTGAAACGAAGCGCCATATCACGGCCTGTGCGGTCGGCTTTGCCCTGCCGCGGTATGAAGAACTGCCCAGCGTCGGGCTGTATCTGGACCAGACCGTGCAGTATGTCAACAGCTTTTTCCGGTCCTTCCCGGGCATGGAGCTGACCGCCGCGATGGTCAGCAACTATGTCAAAAAGGGGCTGTTGTCCCACCCTGTCAAAAAGAAATATACCCGGGATCAGCTCGCCTATCTGATCTATATCGCCGTCGCAAAGAACGTGCTCTCGATGGAAAACATCCAGCTGATGTTCCGCATCCAGAAGCAGACCTACCCCACCTCCACGGCGTACAATTATTTCTGCGACGAGCTGGAGAACTATCTTTCCTATGTCTTTGGTCTGAAGGAGGAGGCCAGCACCATCGGCAGCGACTCCGGGGACGAAAAATTTCTTCTTCGAAGCACGATCATCCCGGCCGCCCACAAAATCTATCTGGACTGCTGCTTTGCGGCCCTGCGGCAGGAAGAAGCCTTCTGGCCGGACATCCTGCCGGATCTGGCCTGAGCTTCCGCGCTGCCGCCCGCTCTGCTCTCTGGTTCAAAAATGTATAAAAACGCCCTTCCGGAACTTTTATGCGCAAAGGCTCCGGGAGGGCGTTTTCGTTTTTTGTTTTTCGCTTTGCTCAGGAAAGCATCATCCGGTCGTTGGCAAACTCGCTGCCGCTGGCCACCTGGAACTTGGCCAGCAGGTCGGTGACCTTGAGTTTTTTCTTTTCCTCGCCGCTGACGTCGTAGATGATCCGTCCCTCATGCATCATTATCAGGCGGTTTCCATATTTGATGGCGTCCTTCATGTTGTGGGTAATCATCAGGGTCGTCAGCTTCTGTTCCTCCACAATCCGGGCCGAGAGAGTCAGGACCTTGAGGGCGGTCTTGGGGTCAAGGGCCGCCGTGTGCTCGTCCAGCAGAAGAAGCTTCGGGCTGGACATGGTCGCCATCAGAAGGGTCAGCGCCTGACGCTGGCCGCCCGACAGAAGCCCCACTTTAGCGGTCAGCCGGTCTTCCAGGCCCAGATCCAGGGTCTTGAGCAGCTCCCGGTAGGTTTCCCTCTCCTGCCGGGTGATGCCGACGTGAAGGGTGCGGCGCTTGCCGCGCCGGGCCGCCAGCGCCAGATTTTCCTCGATCTGCATGGTGGCGGCTGTGCCGGTCATGGGGTCCTGGAACACCCGGCCAATATAGCTGGCCCGCTGGTATTCGCTCAGTCTGGTCACGTCCACCCCGTCGATCAGAATTTTGCCCGAATCCACCGGCCAGACGCCCGCCACCGCGTTCAGCATGGTGGATTTGCCCGCGCCGTTGCCTCCGATGACGGTGACGAAGTCGCCCTCATTCAGGTGGAGGGAAAGACCATCCAGCGCGGTTTTTTCGTTGACCGTGCCGGGGTTGAAGGTTTTGGAAATATTCTGGATATCAAGCATGGCTGCCGCCCTCCTTCTGCGCCTTTTTGCTCACCGGTTTTGCAAAATACTTTCCCTTCCAGTACGGGACCGCCAGGAAGACAGCCACCACCGCGGCCGACAGAAGTTTGAGCAGGTTGGCGTCCAGGCCAAGGGTCAGCACCAGCTGAATGACAATGTAGTAGATGACGGCGCCGATGGAGACCGCCGCCAGCCGAAGCGCAAAATTGTGGAAGATTCGGCTGAAAACCGCCTCGCCAATGATGACGGCGGCCAGGCCGATGACGATGGCGCCGCGGCCCATGCTGACATCCGCAAAGCCCTGATACTGGGCCAGCAGCGCACCGGAGAGCGCCACCAGACCGTTGGAGACCATCAGGCCCAGCACGGTATTAAAGTCGGTGTTGATGCCCTGGGCCCGGCTCATGTGGGGGTTGGAGCCGGTGGCGCGGATGGCGCAGCCCAGCTCGGTGCCGAAGAACCAGTAGAGAATGCCAATCACCACGGCTGTGACGATCAGGACCGCAAAAACAGGGTTCCGGAGCGCCATCTCCTTGACCCAGCGCAGAGAAATCATCAGGTCATACCGGTCCACGTTGATGGACTGGTTGGATTTTCCCAGAATTTTCAGGTTGATGGAATAGAGCGCCAGCTGGGTCAAAATGCCGGCCAGAATCGCCGGGATGCCCATAAAGGTATGCAGCAGGCCGGTGACAAGCCCGGTCAGCAGGCCCGCGACGATGGCCGCCAGCAGAGACACCCAGACGTTTTGCCCTCCCAGCAGGCACATGACGCAGACCGCGCCGCCGGTGGCGAAGGAGCCGTCCACCGTCAGGTCGGCGACGTCCAGAATGCGATAGGTCAGATAGACGCCGATGGCCATGATGCCCCAGACAAGGCCCTGGGCACAGGCTCCGGGCAGCGCCCCGGGCAGGTTTGCAAGTCTTCCAAGCAGTTCCAAAATACTTCCTCCTGTCTCATATGCCGTCCCGGCGGGTGTCCGTCCGGGTTCTTTTTATCCCAACAAAAGGCGGGGTCAAATGGTCGGACCACTCTCCCCCGCCAGAGACAACCTCTTTATTTTATCATTCGATGGCGACGTAGTCTGCCGGAGCCGTCAGACCCAGCTCATCGCAGATGGTCTTGTTGTACTTCTTGGTGACGTTGGTGTATTCGATGGGCATGGTTGCGATATCCGCCTCACCGGTCAGGATCTGGGCTGCCATCTCGCCGGTGGTGTAGCCCAGGTCATAGTAGCTGATGGAGAGGGTTGCCACGCCGCAGCCGGAACAGATGCCCTCCTCCCCGGCAAAGACGGGCTTGCCCATCGGGCGGCAGATGCCATCCACGATGCCGGTATTGGCGGCCACGGTGTTGTCCGTGGGAACATAGAGAACGTCGTTCTCGTCCGCCGCCTGCTGGCAAATGGAGGCCAGATCGTTGGAATCCGAGAAGGGATACTGGGTGACGGTCAGGCCCGCCGCTTCCAGTTCGCCCTGGATGACGTCCACCTGGTACTGGCTGTTGGGTTCTGCCGAGCAGTAGAGCAGGCCTGCGGTCTTGGCTTCAGGGAACCACTCGAGGATCATAGCCGCCTGCTCATCCAGCGGGGCCAGATCGGAGGTGCCGGAAACGTTGCCGCCGACGGTGCCGCTGAAGTCTTCAATACCCAGCGCCACGCCGTACTCTGTAACAGAGGTCCCCAGGATGGGAATGTCTGCCGTCGCCGCCTGAGCCGCCTGAAGGGCCGGCGTCGCGTTGGCCAGAATCAGATCCACACCGGAAGAAACAAAGCCGTTGCAGATGGTGGCGCAGGTTGCCGGGTCGTTTTGCGCGTTCTGGAACTCAATGGTGACTGCATCGCCCAGTTTGTCGGCAAGAGCGTCCTGGAAGCCCTGGGTTGCGGAATCAAGCGCATCATGCTCCACCAGCTGGCAGATGCCGACGGTGTAGCTTTCCGCGCTGGCAGCAGAGCTTGCCGTGCTGGACGCTGCCGTCGAAGCCGCTGTGGAGGCCGCAGTCGAGGAGCTTGCGCCGCAGGCCGACAGAACCCCTGCCGCTGCAACCCCAGCTGAAACCGTCAAAAATGCACGACGCGAAATTTTACCCATAATGTAATTTCCCCCTCTTGAAAATTCGGACCCCGCCGGATATCTGACGGCGGGGCAGCCGTTTATTGGAAGTGCGTTTCGTTCACTTCATGATTGTGAAGTATAGCACACTTCAGGAGAGAAAACAATTCCTTCCGCCCAGTTTCTTCCCTGTCATTCCTTCTTATTATTGATTATTCTAAAATTATCTATCAATTTTTTTGATGGAATTTCGCCGAGACTGGAATTCCGCCAGCTTTTCCAGTTCCTTTTCAAACCAGTTCAGGTTTTCTTCCAGCTGAACTGCAAAATCGTCATCTATGGAATAGTTATAATAAAGGGCCTGCTCAAGTTTTTGAAGCAGTCGCCGCAAAAGCACCGGCTCAAATTCCCTTGCCCACGTTTCAGCCCGGTCCTCCAGCGCCATACAGCGCTGCGCCCAAAGCACATCCACCGGTTCCCTGGCCTTAATGTCATAGCGGGAAAGGTAGTCGCAAACCCTCTCCTGCTGGACCTTGCCGCCGCAGTCAACCGGCTGGAGAAAGTAGGAAACCCTGCCCTCGGCGCTGATCTCCTGCCCCAGCGGATAGAGCGCGCAGGCCAGCGGTTTTGCATCGTGGATGGAACATCGGTTTTGAAACAGGAACGGACAGTTCCGCCCGGCTTCTCTGCGGGGCGCAAGCCGCAAAACCGGCAAACCGCTCTCCGCCCCGATATACCGACGGCAGAAATTCTCCGCTGCAAGCTGAGGCGGCAGCTTCAGCCGTCGGGCGATCCGATAGAGGTCATATCCGGAAAGAACAATATCCTCCCGCCCCCGGCAGCAGTCGCCGCATCCCCGGCATGCAAAGGAAAAAGTTTCCTCCCGTCCAAGGTCCGGCAGAGTGCTGTCCCGCTGAAAATCCACCCGTCCGCAGAGGTCCACCTGACGATCCTTCATCTTCCTGCCCAGCTTTCCTTTCACAGAGTTTCCTCCTTTTCTTCCAGCAACTGCCGGAGCACTTCCTCTTTCCGATTCAAAAAGAGCCGAAAAATCTGAACGCTCTCCGTCTGCTCAAACTGACAGGGATGGATGACGCCTTCATCAAATGAGAGAATTTCGGCATCTGGAATTCCCAGCAGAATCGGAGAGTGGGTCGCAATCAAAAACTGGGCCCCCTCCTGCGCCATCCTGACGATCTGAGCCAGCAAAGCCAACTGCCGCTGCGGGGAAAGAGACGCTTCAGGTTCATCCATCAGATAGAGCCCCGGGCGATCATTTCCCTGGAAAAAGGAGAGAAAGCTCTCCCCATGAGATTGCTCATGCAGCGCCCTGCCTCCATAACGCCGATAGTATTCTTCCTTGGATTTTACCCAGATGTCGCTTTTGCGGTAATCCTCCGCCTTGCTGGCCAGATTGAAAAAGCTCTCTGCGCGGAAGAAATAGCCCCATTTGGCTTTTCGATACCCTTTGCTCAATTGAATCGCCTCGCTGAGCGGTGAAACATCGTCATATGTAGAAAATCGGTAGTTGAGGGTCCCGCCCTCCGGGTTAAAGCCATATGCTACCGCAATGGCCTCCAAAAGGGTGGATTTTCCAGTCCCATTTTCTCCTGCAAAGAGGGTCACCGGGCGGGCCAGCTCCAGTGATTGCAGCCGGGAAAGAGCGGGAATGCTGCGCAGATAGCTTTTCCGCTCCACTCTGTCCCAGTCAACCGTCACACGGCGAATATAGTTCTGTTCCATTTTCCTATCTCCAATTTGCCCGGGGATGCAAAAAAGCCCCCGGAGCAAACACTCCAGAGGCTTTTGAGAGAAGCCGGCGACTACCTATTTTCACGAGCCGTTTCCAGCTAACTATCGTCGGCACAAGTGAGCTTAACTTCTGTGTTCGGAATGGGAACAGGTGGAACCTCACCGTCATCGACACCGGCCATATT
>JAHLFH010000024.1 GCA_018883885.1 Candidatus Faecalibacterium intestinavium
GCCCTGGGCCGCAAGGTCGGGCAGGGCGGAGCCGGAGGAGGCTTCCCCGGAAGACGCCGGGGGCAGGCCGGACCGGCGGGGGAGCATCCAGGCAAAGCTGAACGCCAGGGTAAAGACGCACAGGGCATAAAACAGACAGTACCAGAGCTTTTTCATAGGGCGGGGGTCTCCTTTCGCCGGAAAATCCGGGCTGCAAAACAGGGTTCAGCCAGAGGATGGGCAAAAAATTCCCCTTTCAGACAGGGGCGGGCAAATTTCACAGCGGAGTGCTGTACTTTCCCGGGGGGATTGTGCTATAATAACTGTGTGTGTACCGCCGGGGGCGCAGGCCCTGCGGCGGGGGAGGGAACCGGAGCGCCTGCCGGAGGGGCGCAGCCGGGCATCATAAGACAGAACGTTCTGCGGGAAAGGGCGGGGCAGCCCCGCCCGGAAACAGCGCCGGAAGGGCGCGATGACAGGAAAAGAGTAGGAGGCGGTTCATATCGCAACCAATGAAATACGGCGGATTCACCGCAGCGACAACGGCGGAGCGGTCCGCCCGTCCGCCGGAAGCGCAGGCTCCGGCCGGAAGGTCAACCTCAGCAGCAGCCGGCGGGAGAGCGCCAAAGGCTCGGGCGGGGGCGGGGCCCAGCCCCCGAAATCCCCGAAAAAACCCAAAAAGGGCCACCCGGTTCTGAGCTTCCTGTTCAAAGCCGTGGCCGCCCTGATCTGCATCGGAATCATGGCGGGCAGCGCCCTGGCCGTCAGCGCGGTCTATTATGTGGTGCAGGCCACCGCCAACGACGGCGATTTGCTGGATCTGGACCAGATCGAGCTGAGCCAGTCCAGCGTGGTGCTCTGCACGGACCCCGACACCGGCCAGCAGATCGAGTACGCGGTCCTCAAATCCAGCAACAGCCACCGGATGTGGACCGACCTGGAAAATATCCCCGTTTACCTTCAATATGCATTCATCTGCACCGAGGACAAAGATTTTTACAATGAGCCGGGCTTCAACCTCAAGCGGACCATCGGCGCCATGATCAACGAGTATATCCTGCCCATTTACAGCTCCAAGCAGGGCGCTTCCACCATCGAGCAGCAGCTCATCAAAAACCTGACCGACGACGACAGCGCCAGCGGCATCGAGGGTGCGCTGCGGAAGCTGCGGGAAATTTACCGCGCCTTCACCCTCTACCGCAACTATTCCAAATCCACCATTCTGGAGGCCTACCTGAACACCATCAGCTTTACCGGCACCATTCAGGGCGTCCAGACGGCGGCGGACGAGTACTTCAACAAGGACGTCAGCCAGCTGAACCTCTGGGAGTGCGCCGCCATCGCCTCCATCACCAAGAACCCCACCAACTACAACCCCTACACAAACCCCGAAAACCTCATCAACCGCCGCAACTTCCTGCTGTACAATATGTGGGATCAGGGCATCATCACCGAGGCGGAATACCGCGACGCGGCGGCCCAGCCGCTGGTTCTGGCGGAGGAGGACGATTCCACCGCCTCCACCACCATCTCCAACAACTCCTATTTCACCGACGCCCTCTTTGAGGAAGTGGTCAAGGCCATTCAGGAGAAGGAGGGGGTCAGCGAATCGACCGCCCAGCAGATGCTCTACACCGGCGGCTATACCATCGAGGCGACGGTCAACCCCAAGCTCCAGACCCAGATGGAGCAGCTGATGCTCAACGCCGACGACCAGTATTTCCCCGCCGGCTGGCACGAGGAAGCCGTCACCTCCCTGTCGGAGGACGACACCCCCGTCTACAATGAGGACGGCACCCTCAAGACCACCACCGCCGAGGACGGCACCGTGACCTATTACCGGAACGTCCGGACCCAGGCGGCCATGGTCATGCTGGATTATAACGGCAACGTGGTGGCCATGGTGGGCGGTCTGGGCGAAAAAACCCGGGACCTGACCCTGAACCGGGCCTACAGCGTCACCCGGCAGACCGGCTCCACCATCAAGCCCATCGGCGCCTACGCCCTGGGCATCGAGTACGGGCTGGTCAACTGGTCCAGCATGCTGAACAACTCGCCCCTCTACCTCAAGCGGGACATGGTCATCCGGGACGACGAATACTGCCGCCGCAACGGCCTGTCCGGCCTGTCGGACAACGCCCTCAAAGCCTACCCCAACGCCTGGCGGAGCTGGCCCCAGAACTACGGCGGCAACTACGGCGACAACACCGATGTCCCCCTCTGGAGCGGCCTGGCCCGCTCCCTGAACACCATTGCGGTCCGGGTGGGGGATATGGTAGGCGCAAGCACCATCTTCAATTTTGCCTATAACACCCTCCAGCTGGATACGCTGGACCCCGTCAACGACGTGGGCCTGGCCCCCATGGTCATGGGCAGCCAGACCCATGGCGTCACCCCGCTGGATCTGGCGGCGGCCTTCCAGATCTTCTACGACGGCCAGTACACCACCCCCCAGCTCTATACCCGCGTGCTGGACCGGGACGGCAACATCTATCTGGAGAGCAACGCCACCAGCTATCAGGCCCTGACCCCCCAGACGGCCACCATCATGAACCGCCTGCTCCAGAACGTCCTGCACAGCAGCGTCGGCACCGCGGCGGGCAACTACCCCCGCGCGGGCGGGATGCGGGCCTTCGGC
The DNA here is from genome assembly GCA_018883885.1 of Candidatus Faecalibacterium intestinavium. Lineage (GTDB taxonomy): Bacteria > Bacillota > Clostridia > Oscillospirales > Ruminococcaceae > Faecalibacterium > Faecalibacterium intestinavium. The sequence continues at coordinate 2,618 of JAHLFH010000024.1, forward strand.
AAGACCGGTACCGCCAGCGACGAGAAGGACCTCTGGTTCGTGGGCGGCACGCCCTACTATGTCACAGCGGTCTGGTGGGGCTATGACGCGCCCTATGATATGACCAAAACCCTGGGCAGCAAGGCCAAGACCCGAATCTGCGTCCAGGCCTGGAAGGCCCTGATGGAGACGGTTCAGGCGGACCTGCCCTATCAGGACTTCCCCATGGCCGACGGCGTGGTCCAGCGCAGCTACTGCACCGAGAGCGGCCTGCTGGCCGGGGCGTCCTGTCCGTCCACCGCGGTCGGGTATTACAAGGCCGACGATCTGCCCGCCGCCTGCAACTACAACCACAGCGGCGGCATCCTCTCCGCCGGGGAGCCGGACACCACCGGCATCGACACCGACTGAACCGGCGTCCGGGCGGAAGAAGTGTGATCTTTTCCGCCCTTCTGCGGCAAATCCGGCAAGGAACCCCCGCTTTACTCCAGTAAAAACTGGCGAAACTGCCAAAAACGCATCCGGCCTCTTGCAATACAGGGGGCCGGATGCTATTATATTCACCACGAGAACAGTTGTGCTTGAGAGGTGAACAGATTGGACCGCCGTTTTTTTCTGGTGGATGCGCAGGTGCTGCCCGAGGTCTTTTTGAAGGTGGTACGGGCCAAGGAGCTGCTGGCCAGCGGCGAGGCGCGGAATATCTCCGCGGCAACCCGCAGCGTGGGGCTTTCCCGCAGCGCATTCTATAAATATAAGGACTGCATCTTTGATTCCGAGAACGGGCGGGAGCTGATCACCGTCACGGCCACCCTGCGGGACGAGACGGGGGCGCTGCAAAACCTTCTGGCCGCCATCAGCGCGGCAGGGGCCAGCATCGTCACCATCAACCAGTCCACCCCGGAGAACGGCGCGGCCCTTGTGGCGGTGACCATCCGGACCGATACCATGAAGATGACCCCCGACGAGCTGACCGAGAGGCTCTCCCGGCAGCGCACCGTCGTCAGCGTCCGCTGCGGGTACGACCTGTAAGGCCCCGGCGGAATACCAATCAGGAGAGAGGGAACGAGAATGGCTAAAATCGCAATTTTAGGCTTCGGCACGGTAGGCAGCGGCGTCTATGAGGTGCTCTGCCGCAACGCGGCGGGCGTCGCCCGGCGGGCCGGCGAGCCGGTCGAGGTCAAGTACATCCTGGATGTGCGGGATTTTTCCGCCCGGCCGGACGCCCACCTCTTTGTCCGGGAGATCGGGACAATCCTGTCCGACCCGGAAGTGAAGGTGGTGGTGGAGACCATCGGCGGCACAAAATTTGCCTACCCGTACGTCAAGAGCTGCCTGGAGAGCGGGCGGAGCGTCTGCACCTCCAACAAGGAGATGGTGGCCACCTACGGCGCCGAGCTGCTGGCCCTGGCCCGGGCCCACGGCTGCGCCTTCCTGTTTGAGGCGTCGGTGGGCGGCGGCACCCCCATCATCACCCCGATGCACCAGTGCCTGGCGGCCAACACCATCACCGAGGTGCAGGGCATCGTCAACGGCACCACAAACTTTATGCTGACCAAGATGGTCCGGGAGAATATGGGCTTTGACGAGGCCCTCAAGCTGGCCCAGGAGCTGGGCTACGCCGAGACCAAGGACCCCGGCGACGACGTGGACGGCCGGGACGCCTGCCGGAAGATCGCCATCCTGTCCTCCATGGTCTGCGGCCGCCATATCTACCCCCAGAACATCCCCACCCGGGGCATCCGGGACATCTCGGTGGCCGACGTGGAGGCCGCCCGCAAGCTGGGCTGCGTCATCAAGCTGATCGCCTGGATGAAGCTCCGTCCGGACGGGCAGGTGGCGGCAGGGGTGGAGCCCTGTCTGGTGCCCAAATCCAACCAGCTGGCCGGTGTGGATGACGTGTTCAACGCGGTCATGGTCCGGGGCGATATGCTGGGCGACGTGGTCTTTTACGGCAAGGGCGCGGGCAAGCTGCCCACCGCCAGCGCCGTGGTGGCCGACGTGGTGGACGCCCTGAAGAACGGCTCCCAGATTCACGACAGCCTGTTCTGGAAACCGGCGGAACCGGTGGAGGGAATGCTCACCGATCCCGTCCCCGCGGCATACTATGTGCGTGTGGCGGGGGTGGCCCCGGCGGTGATCGAGGCCATCTACGGCTATGGCCGTCTGGTGGCCGAGCGGTACGACGGCTGCTCCTACTTTGTGGAGCGGGCCGACGACAAGGCGCTGGCCGCCGCCGCCCAGAAGGTGGAGGCCATGGGCGGGACCGTCAAGCTGGTGCTCCGCCGCCTGCCGGAAGAAAGCTGACCTCGGGGAGAAACGACCATGAAAATCAAAGTATCCGTTCCGGCCACCAGCGCCAACGTCGGCTCCGGCTTCGACGCGCTGGGCCTGGCCGTCACCCTGTACAACACCGTGACCTTTGAGGAGAGCGACCATCTGGACATCTCGGCGGCGGACGGCACCCGCATCCCCCGCAACGAGACGAATCTGGTTTACCGGTCGGCCCGGGTCCTCTTTGACCGGGTGGGCAAGGAGATGCCCCCCCTCAAAATCGTCCAGACCAACCCCATCCCCATGGCCCGGGGCCTGGGTTCCTCCTCGGCCTGCATCATCGCGGGCCTGCTGGGGGCCAACCGGATGCTGGGGGAGATCCTCAACACCCAGGAGCTGCTGACCCTGGCCACCGGCATCGAGGGCCACCCCGACAACGTGGCCCCGGCCCTGCTGGGCGGGCTGACCTCCAGCGTCTTTGAGGAGGGCAAGGTCTATTCGGTCAAGCGGGATGTGGACCAGAGCCTCTGCTTTGCGGCGGTGGTGCCGGATTACAAGCTGCTGACCGAGGCGGCCCGGGCCGCCCTGCCCAAGCAGGTCTCCCACAAGGACGCGGTGTATAACCTGTCCCGGGCGGCGCTGGTCCCCGCGGCCTTCTGCGAGGGGCGGCACGACCTTCTGGCCATCGCCACGGAGGACCGGCTCCATCAGCCCTACCGCCTGCCGCTGATGCCGGGGGCCGCCGAGGTCTTTGCCCTGGCGAAACAGTGCGGGGCGAAGGCCGTCTATGTCTCGGGCGCGGGCAGCACCGTCATGGCGGTGGCCGAGCGCTCCGGGGCGGAGGCCTTCTACGCCGGGCTGGAAAAAGGCCTGGAACAGCTGGAAGGGCTGGATGGATGTGAAGCATTTACACTGCTGCGTCTGGACGCGGACAACGCCGGCGCAACGGTTGAATGAACCGGGGGGAGGGCGTCCGGCCGGACGCCGCTGCCCGGTGGAACCCCCTTGTATGAGGGAGAAAAAGAGGAGAGTGACAAGATATGGCGTTGATCGTACAAAAGTTCGGCGGTTCGTCTGTTCGGGACCGTGACCGTATTTTCAACGTGGCCCGCATCGTGTTCAACACGCGCAAGGCGGGAAATGACGTGGTGGTTGTGGTTTCGGCGCAGGGCGATACCACCGACGATCTGATCGAGAAAGCAAAAGAGATTACCCACAACCCCTCCGCCCGGGAGATGGATATGCTGCTGGCCACCGGCGAGCAGATCAGCATCGCGCTGCTGACCATGGCCCTCAACGAGCTGGGGTGCAGCGCCATCAGCCTGACGGGCTGGCAGGCGGGCTTCCGCACCGACCGCGCCTACACCAAGGCCCGGATCACCCGGATGGACACCGAGCGCATTTCCTCTGAGCTGGAGCGCAACCGCGTTGTGGTCGTGGCCGGGTTCCAGGGGCTGAACAAGCTGGACGACATCACCACCCTGGGCCGCGGAGGCAGCGACACCAGCGCGGTGGCCATCGCGGCGGCCCTCCATGCCGACCGCTGCCAGATCTTCACCGACGTGGAGGGCGTCTATACGGCGGACCCCCGCAAGGTGCGCAACACCCGCAAGCTGCCCGAGATCACCTTCGACGAGATGCTGGAGCTGGCGTCTCTGGGCGCACAGGTGCTGAACAACCGCAGCGTCGAGCTGGCCAAAAAGTACAATGTGGAGCTGGAGGTGCTCTCCAGCCTGAATCCGGTGCCGGGAACGGTGGTTAAGGAGGTTGCAAAGGATATGGAAGGTATGTTGATCAAGGGTGTTGCGAAGGACACCGACGTTGCGGTAGTCACCATCTACAATGTGCCGGATGAACCGGGCATGAGCTTCAAAATCTTCGGCCTGATGGCCCAGAAGAACATCAACGTGGACATCATTCTCCAGTCCACCGGCCGGGAGGGGATGAAGGACGTCATCTTCACCTGCTCGGAGGGCGACGCGGACCTGGCCGTCCGCACCCTGAAGGAGAGCGCCCGCTTCAAGGAAGTCAACTGCAACCGCAACTACGCCAAGGTGTCCATCGTGGGCGCCGGTATGCAGAGCCACAGCGGCGTTGCGGCCAGCATGTTCGAGGCACTGTCCAACAACAACATCAACATTCACATGATCTCCACCAGCGAGATCAAGATCTCCTGCATCATCGACCGGGATGAGGCCGACCGCGCCGTCATCGCCATCCATGATATGCTCTTCCGCTGAGCGGTTCCGGAGCGTTGTCCGGAGGGGCTGTCCTGCCTGCGCAGGGCGGCTTCTTTTTTTGCGCAAAAAAAGGACCGCCCGCAGAGGGACGGTCCCGGAAAAGGACGCTCACCCGGCAATGTCGGCCAGCAGGGTGATGGTCACCGAATAGCGCAGCAGGCCGCTGTCCATCTCCACCGATTCCCGCCGGGCCACAATCCGGGCGTCGGGATATTCGTCGCAGAGGGCCTCGAGGCATTGAAGCCGGGCCATGGAGAGCGCCAGATCGTCGGGGTAGGACACCGTCCCGGTCTGCCGCCGGTAGAAGGTGGTCTCCTCGATGGAAAAGGGGAGGGGCAGGCCCAGCAGCTCGGGCTGGATGTGGCGGGTCACCGCCGTGTCGGCGGGGGACTGGTCCGGAGAAAGGGGGAGGGAAAACCGCCTGCCGCTGAAAAAGAGGGAACAGAAAGTCTCGCTCTCCCCGGTCAGCAGGGGGACGTCGGCCCAGAGGGGCTGGTCGCAGGAGGCGTCCCACTCGAACCGGGCGATGACGCTGCCCGCCGCCGGTTCAAAGATCAAAGTCCCGTCCCGCTCGGTGCGGGCGGTGCCGATGAGGCCCTGCCAGGCGGCGACCTGCTGCCCCGGCGTGACGAGGGGCGTCCCGCTTTTGAGGGTCACTTCGGTGACGACC